>DATLEB010000224.1:0-48700 GCA_035525615.1 Kofleriaceae bacterium
CAATGCCGCTCACTTAGCGCGGGTCCTCGACGAGGACTTGGTTGGGACTTTGCGGGCGTAGTTGCTCATTTTGATCTTCACCGCTCGCGGGAAGCTTCGTTCGCCTCGTCGAGGAGGCAGCACGAACGTCCGCATGCGATCAGTCGCGGTGGCAAGCCGGCTCGGAATGGTTCCCGGCGAGGCGATTGTCGAAAAGTGCCACTGCTCGACGCAGTGGCGGAGGGACGCCACGAAGCTGATACGCGTCGGCGCAACACCGAACTCGGTAGCGATGCGCTGCATCTCGAGCCGGATCAGGTTGTAGGCGATCAAGAGGCCCCACATCTCCTGTGCCACCGCCGTTGGACTCTTGCTGCGGATCGTCTCGAGTCGTTCGAGCATGTCGGTCTTCAGCTCACCGAAGCCGAGTTCGATCTCCCAGCGCTCGTGATAGAGGGCGCGAATCTCCTCGACCGGGTACCGCTCGTCGTCGACGAGCGAGGTGAGCAAGATCTGCGGACGGTAGCCCTTGCGTTGGTACTTGATAGCTCGCGCGTCGAAGTGCGTGGGCAGCGATGGATCCTTCTTTCGTGCCTCGCGGCTCACCTCGAATTCGACAAGCTCGTCGCCACGCCCGAGCCGTCGAATGAGCCGGTGCTTGGTGTTCGACTTGGCCCGGGTCATCCAGTGTCGTTCGCTGCCGGTTGTCATCAGCGGCACGAGAACGTTCGCTTGTAGGTAGTTGCGGTCGATGAGCACAAGCGAACGATCCGGAATCGAACTCCACAGCGATCCGGCATACGTACGCTCGTCGGTGGCGTACGGTCCGAAGACGGCGGCGGCGATCAGATGGGACCGCAATCCCATGGCTACGACGAGCTTCATCAACGGGTAGCCGCTTTGCCTTTCCTCTCGGCCACCCTCGTGGCGTCCCGAGTCCTGCCCGCCAAAATGGTCGCGGTTGTCCTGGCTGTCGGCGACGCGCAACGTGGTGCCGTCCACGCCGTACAACGCGAGCCCCCGCCATCGGTCGGCATCTGCGCTGCGATGCGCCCACTCCTCCGCGCTACGGAGGAACAGCCACTCCATGGGCTCAGGTCCGAGTCGGACACGCGCCTGAGTGAGTGCGCTCGACGCAACCGTTCGGCTGCCGTCGGCGGCAGGCAGCGCGATATCGAGCTGGTGCGCCACCGCCGTGATCGGCATGTCACGCATCACCGCCATACCGAGCAGCAACCAGACCGTCTGCTCCGCCGGCAACCGCCGCTTGCGAATCGTCGCCGTACCAGTGGCTAGCAACGCCTCTTCCACCCACGTGGGTTGGAAGTGCTTGGTCAGATTCGGAAACGCCCTCGGAATGAACTCCGACGTGAACTCCAGCGCCTCCGTGAACGTCTCCTGCTGCGGTTCCACGATCGCCGCAGCATGATCCTGTTCACAACGTCCGGATAGTGCCGTCGACGGGTTACCGAATTCCGGATTCCCGTCGAGGACTTGCGCCTATCTGATCGGCATTGGCGCTAGCGTTCGAGCGACATCTCGAGGTCGTACTCGAAAGTCGGCGCCGCGCCGGGCCAGCGCTCCGTCAGCGGCAGCGCGCCCGTTGGAAGGCCGAGCTGCACACAGTCGAGCGTGTCGGGTGGAACCTCGGGCCCGTCCAGCACGCGCGCGCGCCAGCTCGTGATCGAGAGGGCGCCGTCGGCGTTGCGAACCTCGGCCGTGAAGCGGACCTTCGACGGCGCCGGCCCGAGCGTTCGCGTGCAGTCGTGGAACGCGCGCGCCCACTGCATGTCCGACATGCGAGCCTGCATCGCCTGCTGGAAACGCTGCGTCGCCTCAGGCTGGTCCACCAGGAGCGTCTCCCACGGGGTCAGGACCTGAACCGGAGCGCGAGGGAGAGCTGACATGGGTGGACGGCTTGCGGTCGATGAGCCGCGAGGCGCATCGGGGCTCGCGGACGTTCCAGGGACATCGCGCGGCATCGACGAGCAGTCGCCCGCAGCTGGCTTCGGCACGGAGCGGGCCGACGATGCGCGGCCGAGCATCACGCCGCCGGCGAGCGCGAGCACACAGCCGCCGATCCACAGCGACTTCACGGCACGCCTCCATCAGCCGCTTCTGCGGCTGCTGCTCGATCACGGTCGTACCGCTCGCGAGCGAGCCCCCAGCGTTCCGCCCACCACGTCTCGAACCACGCATCGACGTTTGCCTGGTCCATGTGTTCGCGGTTGACGCTCACGTGAACGGTCAGCCTCGTGCGATCGGACTCGAGCTCGGACGCCTCCGTCACGAACCGATCGCCGAAAGGAATGAAGCCGAGCGCGGCGTCGAGCTGACTTGCATCCTCGACGGCCGCGCTGAGGATCAGCACGCATGTGGCGCGGCGGCACTCCACGTTCTCCACGGCGGCGCCCGGCACGAGCTGCGTCAGGAGCTCGACGAAGCGCCGGTGGAAGAATCCCTCGCGGGGAAGCGCGAACGTGTCGTCTCTCGGTTCACGTTCCCACAGCTCGGCGGGCGACAAGGAAAGAATCCGCCCCGCGACCGTCGCGTCGTACCGCGCGGAGCGTGGATCGGTC
The DNA here is from genome assembly GCA_035525615.1 of Kofleriaceae bacterium. Lineage (GTDB taxonomy): Bacteria > Myxococcota_A > Polyangia > Haliangiales > Haliangiaceae > UBA2376. The sequence goes on from DATLEB010000224.1 coordinate 2,559, forward strand.
GGCGTATCCGCGGTGTGCGGAGACGAAGCCTCCACGCGCCGCAATCGCCCGCTGTCGCTCGCGCACGTCGCTCCGCGGGCGGCACCAGGCGCATCGCAATCGCGCGTCACACTCGCGCGCGTCGAGCTCGACTCCGCGAGCGGGCCGCGACCGACGGCGACACCGACGACGCCACAGCCCACGATCGCGAGGTACCGCAGCTTCGTCACGGACGGCTCGAAGGTAGCAGACGCTGCTCGACGTGGCTCGCGCTGGTGACGAGCGCCGCGTCATCTTGCCAGATGTGCGCAGCGTCGACGGAGAGCACGCATCCACCGTCCGCGCACGAGGCCAACGGCGCTGGTAAGACGACCGTCACGTCTCGCTGGAGGATCTCCAGCTGCGCGCCAGGCTCCTCGCTGTTCCAGAGAGCGGTACCGCCACGACTGACTCGTACGTTGACGCGCGCGACGTCCTGCCCTGCCGTGACCGAAATGCGAAGGCCGTCCGGCGCCCACTCCTGCGTGATGTGCAGCGTGAGATGGGGTCTCGCCTCGATGCGAGAGCGCTCGCCGGCGACGTCGAGCTCGATGACGCCGATCTCGCTGATCGGATCCGGCGTGCACACCCAGTACTGATGGAACGCGAGCGGACTGTCGACGCGCCGGTCGAAGAACGGCTGTTGCTCCTTCGAGCAACCCAGCTGGGTGCAGAACGGAACGGCCGCGGGCCGCGCCGACGCGTCCTGAACCCAGATCGCAACGCCTTCGTGACGATCTCCGGTCACGGAGCTCGAGGACGAGTAGCTGTTCACGATCGCGCGACGCGCGGGAACGCTGCACCTCGGAATGGCGCCGCTGGCTGCGGCGTCGCAAGGGAACATCGGCTCCGCCATCGGAGTCAGACGACCATCGCCGTCGCGATCGATGAACGCGACGGCAATGGCGTGACCGTCCGTCAAGCTCCCCGCGGGATTCACCCACGCGCGGCTACCGAGGTACGTGAGCGAAGGATCCGCTTCACGCTCGCTTCCACCGCAGGCGGAGACGACGACCGCCGTCGCTGCCACGATTCTGATCGAGCGCATCTGACGACTCAGGTGATGACGCCATGACCGCCGCCGCCCGGTGCGGAGCACTTCCCGATGTCCGACAGATCGCATCCGGTCTGAGCACCGGAGACGACCCGTTCACACTTGCGATACCCGGTGCCCAGGAACGGCTCGGCCCCCGCGCAGCCGCAGTTGACGATGGACGCACCGCCCGGGAAGACGGTGACGTCGCACTTGCAGTACTTGCACGACGAGACTTGGCCCGGCCCCGGCGGGGGTGGTGCGCTGTCCCTGGCCATCGAGATGCCCGGGACGCCGAGAGTGAGCGCGACAGAAGCAACGAACGCACGAATACGCATGTGTTCTCCTTTCGACCCCGAAGGTTCGAGCTGGCGCGGCGTTTCGCGAGGTTCGCGCGCGCGTCGCGGAACATCGAAACACCGGTGGTACAGCTACCGGAACGACCTCATAGTGGAGGACGTGAGCTCATCCGATGTTGCGGGGATGCTGAGCTGTCCGCGTTGCGCGGCGCCGGTCGCGGACACGTCGAAGTCGTGCGAGCACTGCACGGCGCCGCTCTTGCTCAAGATCTGCGGGCGATGTCTGTCGCGCGTGTTCCACGGGCACGCGCACTGTCCGGCGTGTGGCAGCGCGCTCGGCGAAAGCGCGACGGGTGACGCGGAGGCGGCTCGGCCGTGTCCGCGGTGCACGACCGCGATGCATCCGCGGCCGGTCGGCGACCTCGTCATCGACGAGTGCGAGACGTGCCACGGCGTGTTCCTCGATCACGTGGCGATCCAGCGGATCGTGACGGACCGGCAGCAGGCGCGCGCCGACGCGGTGCTGGCGGCGGTGCCGCGCGCGGAGGTGCACCTCAACCCGCCGGGCGCGAAGATGTACATCAAGTGTCCGGTGTGCAGCACGATCATGAATCGCAAGCAGTTCAGCGCCGGGTCGGGCGTCGTGATCGACGTGTGCAAGAGCCACGGCGCGTTCTTCGATCCCGGTGAGCTGCCGGCGATCATCACGTTCGTGATGAACGGCGGGCTCGAGCAGGCGCAGAAGAAGGAGCTCGAGCGGATGCGCGAGGCGGTCAAGCGCGAGCAGCAGAACGCTCAGTTCGCGGCGATGATGGCGGCGCGCTCGTCGACGCACGCGCACAAGCACTCGAGCGCGGCGTCGCGCGGTGAGGCGCTGCGCGACCTGCTGTTCGCGCTGTGGCGCTGAGCTCGGCTACGCTTCGGCCGGCATGGACATCTATTGCTTCGGCGACAGCATCACGTTCGGCGAGTACGACCACGAGCGTGGCGGCTGGGTCGACCGCATCAAGATCGCGTGCATGGCGCGCTACGTGGCGCAGGGCGAGCCCGAGGATTGCGTCTTCAACCTCGGCATCGGCGGCGAGACCACGGAGATGATGCGCGCGCGGCTGACGGCGGAGCTCGACGCGCGCCTCGATCCCGAAGCGCGCTCGCTGGTCATGTTCGCGTACGGCGCCAACGACGCCGCCGAGTGTGACGGTAGCTTCCGCGTCGCGCCGACGGCGTACGTCGAGCACCTGGCGTGGGCGATCGAAGAGGCCCGCCGCCGCCGCTGCGACGTGTGGCTCCTGAACATCACGCCCGTCGCGCCGGTCGCCGACGGTGTGCGCAATCCGATGGGGAGACTGCGCACGAGCGCCGCGGTCGCCGCCTACAACACGGCGCTCGCCGCGCTGGCGCAGCGGACCGCGACGCCGCTCGTCGACGTACACGGCGCGTTCGGCGTGCGCGACCCGAGCGCGCTCTTCGCGGCCGACGGCATCCATCCCAACGCTGCCGGCCACGCGATCATCGCGGACCTGGTGAGCGCGAAGCTCACGACGCTCGACTCGAGGTCGACCGACGCGCGCGCTCCTTAATGTTTCGGGGTGAGGGCGGTAGGACTCGAACCTACAACCAGCGGATTAAGAGTCCGATGCTCTACCATTGAGCTACGCCCCCGGACTTCTAAGCTATCTTGCGATTTTCAGTGAGCTCGGGGCGACTCGAACGCCCGACCTACGGGTTCGAAGCCCGGCGCTCTATCCAACTGAGCTACGAGCCCTTGCTGTGGACGGGCGGATAGATAGAGGGCTGAGCCGGAAGTGTCAAGACGCCGTCCGGCCGGATCGATCGATCGCGCAGAGATCTGGTCTGGTCCGGGTCTGGCTGAGGCCCGAGAGCTGAGGCCCGAGGCCTGTCAGAGGCCTGCTCCGGGGGTGCCCGCCTGTGGGTCCGCGCCCACAACGTGAGCCGAACCCCACTCGCGATGGGGCTCAAGTCACCAGGAAGCCTGTGATTTTTCAGGGTTTGGCAGAAAAAAGGGGGTTCAAAAAGCGGCCTGACCGCTATAGAGTCGGGTCCTCTTCGGGGAGGCCATTAGCCGTGTTTTGCAAAGACTCGCGCATCAACGTCTTGCTCATGATCTGTTTCCTGGCGATGTCCGCCTGTGGCGGGCTGGGGTCAGGATGCGGCTGCTCGCAACAACCGTTGCCAGCAGGCGGCCTACCGAAAGACCAGACGGTCGAAGGCGGTGGTCAGATTCGCGTGACGCGCGCGGGCTTCCAGAAGCTCACGTCGGTCGTCCCCGCGATCATCAACGACTCGCTCGGCGGCGGCATGTGCATCGACCGCACGAGCATCCTCGGCGCGGACGTCTGTTACGAGAACAACGGCGGCTGCACGCAGGGCTGCCGCGTCAACATCAACGTCACCCAGACGCGGCTCACGGTCACCAACGCGAACACGCTCAACGTGTTCGTGCAGGCCAACATCAACTCGTCGGTGCGCATCGACCCGCCCATCTTCAGCGCATGCACGATGACCGTGACCGCCAACAACCTGTCGGCGGATCTCGACATCGGCTTCGCCATCGACCCCGCCACGGGCGAGCTGCGCATCGTGCTCAACCGGATCAATGACTACAACCTCTCCGGGGTCAACTTCTCCGGCTGCACGGTCATCAGCTTCCTCGCCAACCTGGTCACCGATCTCCTCGACTCGTTCCTCGGCGAGTTCATCGTCGGCCTGCTCACGCCGACCATCAACGATCTCATCCAGGGCTTCCTCCCCGACCCGCTCGGCATCGAGGGCATGATCGACATCGGTCAGATGCTCGGCGGCGTCTCGCCCGGCACCGAGGGCTTCATGGAAGCCAGGATGGTCCCCGGCGGATACGTACAGCTAGGAGGTGGAGGCATGAGCCTCGGCCTCATCACAGGTCTGAACGCCGACCAGGATCCCACCACGCGCACGCCCGCGCTCGACAGCGAGCCCGCGTACTGCGTGCCGCCGTTCGCGGCGCCCAACTTCGCGGCGCCGCCGGCGTCGCTGCCGGCGAGCTCGCGCGGCACCTTCGCGCTCCTCCCGGCCGGCGCGTTCGTCGGCAGCCCGGAGCCCGCGGATGACCTGGCGATCGGCATGTCGGAGACGACGCTCGATCTCGCCGGCCACCACCTCGTCGCATCCGGCGGCCTCTGCCTCGGCGTCGGCACCAGCCTGGTCGAGCAGCTCAAGCTCGGCACCATCGGCCTCCTCGTCCCGTCGATCGGAGAGCTCGGCACCGGCGACGAGCCGCTCCTCCTCGTCACGCGCCCGCAGCAGGCGATCGACTTCTCGATCGGTGAAGGCACCGAGGCGTCGCCGGCGCTGACCCTCCACATCAAGAACTTCGAGGTCGACTTCTACGGCTTCATCTACGAGCGCTACACGCGCGCGTTCACCATGGCGCTCGACCTCGACGTCGGCGTGAACCTGGAGTTCGTGCAGATGCCGGGCATGCCGGCGCAGGTGAAGCCGATCCTGGTCGGCCTCTCCTCGGCGAACATCGGCATCACCGTGCTCAACAACGAGTTCGTCCGCGAGACGCGCTCGCAGCTCGAGGCGGTCCTCCCGACCGTGTTCGACCTGGCCCTGCCGCTCCTCGGCGACGGCATCGGCCCCATCGACGTCCCCGACTTCGCGGGCTTCACGCTCAACAACCTCCGCGTGCAGAAGGTGACGACGCCGCAGGACGACTTCATGGCGATCTACGCGTCGCTCGGCTCGTCGATGATGATGCGCGACCGCGTCGAGAAGTACCCGTCGCTGCAGCCGGTCATCGACCAGCTCGATCGCCAGGTCGACATGGGCCAGTGGCCCGACGTCGTCGCGATGGGCCCGACCGCCGCGAACGCGCGCCTGCGCAACGTGAACGTGCCCGCGCCCGAGGACGTGCGCGCCGCGCTCGTCGCCAAGGACAAGACCGGCCTGCCGTCGGTGACCATCGACGTCGACACGCACGATTCGATGGGCCGCCGCCTCGAGTGGAGCTGGAACCTGAACGGCGGCCTCTTCCGCCCGTTCACGAAGGCGTCGCCGCTCGTGATCCAGGACCGCGCGTTCGTCTGGCAGGGCAAGTACACCATCGGCCTCACGTCGCGCGTCGTCGGTGACTACCGCACGACCGCGCCCGAGACCGTCGACATCCCGGTCGTCATCGACTCGTCGGCGCCCAACATCGTCGTCGCCGAGGCGCGCTGGTACCTGGGTGACTTCCTCGCGCCGGCCGTCGACGCCGTCTACGACTCGAGCGAGCTCGAGTGGGCGTGGGGCCGTCCGGGCGACGACGATCCGTCGACCGACTGGAGCGACAGCGCGCGCATCGACCGCCAGACCGCCGAGGACCTCTCGTCGGCCGACGGCGAGATCCTCGTCTTCGTCCGCGACCCGAGCGGCAACGTGGGTCAGGCGCTGGCCCGCACCAACTTCCACGGCGCCCCGGGCGAGAGCGGCTGCAACTGCGGCACGACGAGCACTGCGCCCGGCGCGGGCTCGCTCATCCTCTTGATGATGGTCGGCGCGTACCTGCTTTTTCGCCGTCGCGCCGCGACCGCCGCCCAGGTCGTCGCGCGCGTTAGCTCGTCGCGGGCGACGTCGCTGGTCGTCCTCTGGGCCGGCGTGAGCATCGCGGTCTCGATGGTGCCGGCGTGCTCGTGCGGCAACTCGGCCGGTCAGGCGTGCGAGCTGACCGAGGACTGCGCCGACTTCGAGTGTCCCGAGGGCCAGCTCGCCATCTGCTTCGAGGGCGAGTGCATCTGCACCGACGACGTCCCCTACGGCAAGATCGGTCCGTTCTCCGACGTCGCGGTGGCGCCCAACGCCGACGCGATCGTGTCGGCGTACGCCGAGACGCACGGCGACCTCGTGGTCGCGCGCTTCACCGGCACCGGCCGCATTCCCGACGAGGCGTGGGAGTTCGTCGACGGCGTGCCTGACGGCCCCGTCGGTCTGCCCGACTCCGACGTGCGCGGCGGCATCCTCGAGCCGGGCGACGACGTCGGGCTCTACACGTCGGTGGCGATCGGCTCGGCCGACGTCCCGATGGTCTCGTACCACTCGCGCGAGACGGGCTCGCTCAAGTTCGCCGCGAAGTACGGCGGCACGTGGCAGAGCCACGAGGTCGACAGCGGCACCGGCGAGGTCGATCCGGAGATCGGCGGCGAGTCGGCGGGCCTCTACACCGCGCTCACCCTCCGCAAGGACGACGGTCGCCCGGGCATCGCCTACATGGCGACGGTCTCGCAGGGCGGTGGCATCGTCACCGCCGAGGTTCGCTTCGCGCAGGCCAACACCGCGCAGCCGGCGAGCTCGTCCGACTGGACCGTCACCGTGCTCGACATGATGACGCTACCGGCGGCCGACCCGAACATGCCCGACATCTATCCGCTGCCCGGCGGCGTCGGTCTGTTCGTCGAGGCGTCGGTCGACGGGATGAACAACCCGCTCGTCGTCTACTACGACCGCGAGAACGGCGACCTCAAGCTCGTGCGCTGGGACATGGCGAGCAACCGCTTCGGCACGCCGGTCGTGGCGGCGGGCGCGATGACCGACGACGGCTGGTACCCGGCGGTCGCGGTCGACAACATGGGCAACGCGCACGTCGCGTTCCAGGGCGCCGACCACGACGACGTGTTCTACCGGAACATGGCGAACACGACGAAGGAGATGGTCGACGACGGCTATCGCATCGTCGGAACCACCGCGGACGGCCTGCCCAAGCCGGAGTATCACTTCGTCGGCAGCGACACGCAGCTCATCTGGACCGCGGCGACGCCGTACGTCATCTACCAGGACTCGACGACGCACGAGCTGCTCGCGGCGTCGAAGAACGGTGGCATGTGGCGGCCCGAGGCGGTGGCCGGTGCCGAGGCGACGTTCGTCGGCGCGTACGGCTTCTCGGCGTCGGCGGCGCTCGGCGTGAACGAGATCGTGATGTCGAGCTGGGTGCTCCACCAGGCGCTCAACGACAACTGGGTCGAGGTGTTCCGCCTCCCCATCGCCGCCCAGTAGGTCACGGCAGGCGCAATTCGGCGCCGACCGTGACGGTCATGCCGAGCTGGCCCGCGCCACCGACGCCGCGGTCGAGCCAGGCGCGTCCGGCGAAGCCCGCGGCGCTGCCGACGATGGCGAGGTCGTCGCGCACGTTGGCGGCCACGCCGGCGCCGGCCTCGAGGCCGAGCGCGGCGCCGGACACGTCGTCGGCGGCGAAGCGCAGCACGCGCCCGAACACGCCACCGCGCACGAAGGGCGTGAACGCGCCCTGCCCCGGCAGCGTGCGGCGCAGGCCGAGCGTGAGATCGCCGGAGAAGCCGTCGGCGACGCCGTGCTCGCAGCTCATGCCATCGGGCGGTGTGCGGCCGCAGCCGGTGGTCGGCGCGCCGAACGTGAAGTGCACGCCGCCGTCGAACCAGTCGTGATCAGTCATGCGGTAGAGGTAGCGGCCACCGACGCGCATCCCGCCCGGTGTGCTGCCGCCGCCGCCGGACGCGCCGACCTCGGCGCCGAGCGCGACCTGCTGGTCGTCCGTGATGGCCGACGCCTCGGTGGGCGTGTCGACGGAATCCGCGACTGCGGGCCCCACCGAGCCCAGCAACACCATCGCCAGCACATGCTTTCGCATAGTTCGCGAGGGTAGGCCGCACGACGCACGGCGGCCAGTTTTCGGCTACTGTGCGCGCCATGTTCGCCCGGTACGCATCGTCCTCGTTGTTTGCGCTCGCGCTCGCCGCCGGTGCGAGCGGTTGCGCGAAGCCGCGCACGGCCGCGGCCACGCAGCCCACGCCGGCCGCGTTCGACCCCGCGCAGTCCGATCCCAAGGCGCTCGCCGTCGTCGATGCCGGTCTCGAGAAGCTCGGTGGCTACGCCAAGTGGGAGGCCATCAAGGAGCTCAAGTTCTCCGTCGCGTACAAGGACGGCGACGTGAAGAAGGCCGCGTTCGACCACGCGTGGGACCGCTGGAACGGGCGTCATCATTGGGTGACGGTCGACATGGCGACGACCACCACGGGCAAGGCCGAGGACGTGAAGTACATGGAGGTCAAGCACGACCTCTTCGACAAGGACAAGAAGCCGTGGGCCGCGTACGACGGCACGCCGCTCGCGACGCGCGCCGACGGCGTCGAGCAGGCCAAGCGGGCCGCCGAGTCGCTCGAGCAGGACCTCTACTTCTTCGCGATGATCTACAAGCTGCGCGATCCTGGCGTGAAGCTCTCGGTCGACAACGCCGAGGTCACGGTCGCCGACTCGGAGGCGTGCAAGCCGTCGTGCACGTCGATCAAGGTCGCGTTCGATCCTGCGGTCGGAACCGACTCGTGGATCGTGAACTTCAACAACGAGACCAAGCTGCCCGAGGTGATCGAGCAGCAGCGCGGGGCCGGCCGCATCGGCTATCAGATCCAGGGCTGGAGCGACGCCGGTGGCCTGAAGTGGCCGACGAAGCTGCAGAACCTCGGTCTCAAGTCGGAGATCATCGAGTTCAGCGACATCTCCGTCGGCGATCCCGACGATTCGACGTACGTCCCGACGCTGCAGTAGCAGCAGGAGTATGCGATGGCCCCGAAGCCGCTGGTCTACAACGCCACTCTCGTCGAGCGCATCGATCTGACGGACGCGCTCACGCTCTACCGCGTGATGCCGGACGAGCGTCCTGCGCCGGGCTGGTTCGTGCCCGGGCAGTACTGCGTGCTCGGCATGAACCACGACGAGAAGCCGGAGCTCGGCTCGGTGCGTCGCTCGATGTCGATCGCGTCGGCGCCCGAGGAAGACGGGCCGATCGAGTTCTACATCCGCTACGTGTCGAAGCCGGAGTCGGAGAATCCGCTGACGCACCGGCTGTGGACGCTCAAGAACGGCGACCGCATGTACATGCGTCCCGTGGCGGCGGGCGTGTTCACCGTGAAGGACACGGTCGGCGAGGCGGATCCGCGGTTCCGCGTCTGCGTCGCGGCCGGCACCGGCTCGGCGCCGTTCGTCAGCATGGTGCGCAGCGAGCTGAAGCGGAACCCGCAGGCCGACCTGTCGAAGTACGTGCTCTTGCACGGCGCGTCGTATCCGTCGGACCTCGGGCATCGCGCCGAGCTGATGGGCTACGTCGAGACACACGGCCTGCACTACTGGGGGTCGGTGAGCCGCCCCAAGGACGGCGACGGCTGGGCTGGCGACACCGGGCGCGTCGAGAACTTCTTCGCGGGCGAGCGGCTGGCCGAGCTCGAGCGGCGGCTGGGATTGGCGCCGGGCGGCTTCCTGCCGACGAAGGCGGTCATCTTCATCTGCGGTCTGCAGGGGACGATCGGCACGACGATCACGAACCTGTGCTCGCGCGGCTACGTGCCCGATCACAAGCGCATGCGCGAGGCGCTGGGCGTGCCGGCCGACGCGCCGGCGACGCTGTTCTACGAGCAATATGACACCGAGCCGGTGATCGACATCAAGGATCCGGCGGTGGTGGAGCCGCTGAAGGCGCAGCTCGCCGAGGCGCTGGCGCGCCTGGCTGCCGGGTCGTGAGCGGCGCCGCCGCCGTCGCGTTCGTCGCGGGCGCGACGGGGTTCGTCGGACGCGCGGTGGTGCCGGCGCTGGTGGCGCGCGGCGCGACGGCGATCGCACACGTGCGCCCCGACTCGTCGCGGCTCGAGGAGTGGAAGCAGCGCTTCGCCGATCTGGGCGCGACGACGGATGCGTCGCCGTGGGAAGCGGCGGCGCTCGCGGGCGCGATGCGCGACGCCGCCGTCACGCACGTGTTCTGCCTGATCGGCACGACGCGCGGGCGCGCGAAGTCCGACGGCGTCGAGGGCAACATCTACGAGGCGATCGACTACGGGTTGACCAAGCTGCTGCTCGACGCGTCGCTCGCGTCGGGCCGCAAGCCGCACTTCACGTATCTCTCGTCGGTGGGCGCGTCGAGCAGGGCCTCCTCCGCGTACCTCAAGGCGCGTGGCCGCGCCGAGGACGCCGTTCGCGCCGCCGGCCTGCCCTGGCTCATCGCGCGCCCCTCGATCATCAGCGGCGACGGCCGCGACGACTCGCGCCCCGCCGAGCGCGCCGCCGGCGTCCTCGCCGACGGCGTCCTCGCGGCCGCCGGCCTCTTCGGGGCGAAGTCCCTCCGGGCTCGCTACCGCTCGACCACCCCCGAAATCCTCGGCTCGGCGCTCGTGCGCCTCGCCCTTGACGGGAAATCGGGCGTCGCCGAGGGTAACGCCCTCCGATAAGGGGGACAGGTTCCGGGGTCGCAAGCATCGAGAATCGCGCGGGAAATGGACGTCGTTGACACGCTCGAAGGACGTATCGCCGCCGCGAACACCGTGGTCGATCGCGTCTAGAAGCGATGAGATGTCGCGACCTTGGGACTGTAGAACCTGTCCCCTAGTCCCAGCCTTGGCTCGAGCCGTAGGTGCCGAGGTTGGGCGGGTTGGTGCCGAGGGATTCGCCGGGCTTGGTGCCGTGCTTGCCGATCGCTGGCGGTGAATGGAGCGGCGGCGGCGGCGGCAATTGCGGGGGGTGCGGGCGCGGGAGCGGGCGAGTGCGGGGCGGCGCGGGCGCGAGCGCGGCTTCGCGGTCGTCCGCTTCTCGGACGAAGCGATCGCCGGCTTCGGCGGGGATGGCGGCGCGCGCGTCGGCGAGGAGCGCGCGGGCGCGGCGCGTGTCGCCCAGGCCGGCGGCGGCGTCGCTCGCGTCGAGGAGGGCGCGCGCGATGCGTTCATGGCGCGCGGGCAGAACCTCGCGGTAGAGGCGGACGGCCTCGGCGAGCGTGGCGGCGGCTTCCGCCCACTCGCCGCGGCGGTTGGCGAGCAAGCCGAGGTTGGCGAGCACGATGGGGAGCTCGCCGTGACCGGCGGCGGCGAAGACGCGGCGCGCCTCGCCGAGCTCCTTCGCGGCGCGATCGAGGTTGCCGCGCTCGATCGCGACGAGCGCGAGCGAGTTGCGCGTGATCGCGACATCGGGGTGGTCGTCGCCGAGCGCGGCGCGACGTTGCTGGAGCGCGAGCTCGTAGCGCGCCTCGGCCTCGTCGAGGCGTCCCATCAGGCGCAGCACGCCGGCGACGTTGTGATGATCGCGCGCGACCTCGGGGTGGCCGGCATCGAGGAGCCTCTGCTTGATCGCGACCGCCTCGCCGAAGAGCGCGAGCGCACCGTCGAGATCGCCGCGCAGGCGCGCGACGTGGCCGAGCGCCGACAGCGACTGCGCGACGTCGAGATCGTCGCCGCCCGCGCCGCGCGCCGCCGCCAGCTCGCGTCGCATCGCGAGCGCGCGCTCGAGCTCGGTCTGCGCGCGCGCCAGCTCCCCGCGATTCATGGCGAGCAAGCCCACGTTGTTGGCCAGCCGCGCCACCAGCGCCGGCGGATCGCCCGCGCGCGTCACCGCCGCGCCCGCCAGCTGCGCCCATTCGTCGACGGCGCCGAGATCGCGCCGGTCGCCGGCCGCGCCCACGCGCGCGATCCAGGCCCGCGCGGCGCCCAGATCGTCGTGACCGATCTCCGCCGCGACGACCGCTGCGCGCGCCGCCGCGTCCGCGCCCTGCGCATCGCCGGCGCGCCGCAACAGCTCGGCGTGCACGACGTGCGCCGCCGCCAGCGTCGGCGCGTGACCGGCCGCCTCGGCCTCCGCCACCAGCGCGACACCGCCCGCCGGATCGACGCGCGACGACGTCGCGAGCTTCGCGCGCAGCGTTGCCGCCATGCGCTCCACCTCGGCGACCGCCGCGCGCTGCGCCGCGGGCACGGGCGCCAGCAACGCCAGCGCGTCGCTCGTCGCGCACTCGCCCGGATCCGTGAGCCCCGCGATCGCGTCGGCGACGCCGCCCAGTCGCGTCGCGTCCGCGCCCCGCAGCTCGGCCACCAGCGCCGCGAGCTCGGCCTTGCCGCGATCGAGGCACGCGCCGCGCACGTCGACGAGCGTCTCGCTCTCCGCGCCGCGCACACGCCCCGCGCGACAGACGCCCAGCCGCGCCTCGCGCCATCGTCCCGCGTACGCGTCGAGGCGCGCCACGGACGAGCGGTCGTAGGCCGCCGCCAGCTTGGTGCGTAGCTCGTCGGCCACCGCCGGGTTCCACGCCTCGTCGAGCGCCGCCGCCGCCGTGCGGCACGGATCCACCGGCGACCCCGCCGGTCCTACCAGCAACAGCGTCGCCGCCGCCGCCGCGACCGCGCCTGCCCCCGCCGCCGGCACTGCCCAGCGCCACCGCCGCGGCGCGTGCCAGTCGATCGCGTCGACGAGCGCCGCCACGCTCTCGTGCCGCCGCGCCGGATCCGCATCCAGTCCGCGCCGCAGCGCACGCTCGATCGTCGCCGGCACGCCACGTCGATCCAGCTCCGCCGGCCCGCGCTCGACGATGCGCCCGAGCTCGTCGAGGTCCTTCCCGGCGAACGGCCGCGCCCCGAACAAGATCTCCCACGCCGTCACCGAGTACCCGAACTGATCGCTCGCCACCGTCGCCGCCTCGCCGCGCATCTGCTCGGGCGCCATGTAGAGCGGCGTCCCGATCACCGAGCCCGCCTGCGTCAGCCCCGTCGCCAGCGCCGCGCGAGCCTCCGCACTCGCACTCGCACCCGCACCCGCACCCGCACCCGCACCCCGTTCCTCGCCGGCGCGCGCCAGTCCGAAATCGCCGATGCGTGGCCGCCCGTGCGCGTCGACGATGATGTTGTCTGGCTTCACGTCGCGATGGATGACGCCGGCCGCGTGCGCCGCCGCCAGCCCGCGCCCCGCCGCCACCACACACGCCAGCCGCTCGCGCCACGGCCGCTCGTGCGCCCACACACGCAGCGTCGGCCCCGCCACCAGCTCCATCGCGACGAACACCCGATCACCCGCCGTCCCGACGTCGTGCACGGTGACGACATTGGGATGCTGGAGCCGCGCCATCGCCTGCGCCTCGCGCAACACGCGCGTCCCGCTCGCCACGCTCCCCGCCGCCAGCTCGGGCCGCAACAGCTTCAGCGCGACCTTGCGATCGAGCTCCGCGTCGTGCGCCGCGTACACCACGCCCATCGCACCGCCGCCCAGCCGCCCCAGCACGATGTAGCGATCGACCGCGTCACCGGGACGCAGCTCGTCGGCGGCCGGCGCGTGCCTCCCGTCGCTGCCGCGCGCCGCCAGCGCCACCAGCTCGCGGCACGAGTCGCAGGCGTCGAGGTGCGCGTCGACGCCGACCATGGCCGCAGGCGCGAGCTGACCATGGATCAGCTCGAGCAACGCCGCGTCGTCCAGGCACCCGGTCACGCCCCCGAGGATAGCGCGCGATGGCATCACGATCGGGTCAGGGATATCGTCGTCACGCATGGGGACCCCCGAAGACGACGAGCTGGCGCTGGCGCAGGCGTGCGCGCGCGGCGACAAGGCGGCCCTCGTCACGTTCGACAGGCTCTACCTCGCCGACGTCCCCGCCGGCCTCGCGCACATGAAGCTCGACCGCGCGATGATCGACGACATCGTCCAGGAGGTGCGCGCCAAGCTCCTCGTCGCAGGCGCCGACGGGGCCGCCCCGCGCATCCTCGAGTACGCCGGCCAGGGCAAGCTCCGCGGCCTCTGCCAGGTGATGGCCGCGCGCGCCGCGCTCACGCGCCTGCGCGGCACACGGCGCACGATCGCCGACGACGACGTGGCCGCGCTCGCCGCCGCCGACGACGACCCCGAGCTCGCCTTCCTCAAGGCCCACTACCGCGACGCGTTCAAGACCGCGTTCACGGCCACCGCCGCCGAGCTCGACGCGCGCGACCGCAACCTGCTCCGCCTCCATCACCTCGGCGGCGTCACGCTCGACCAGCTGGCCGCGATGTACGGCGTGCACCGCGCCACCGCCGTGCGCTGGCTCGCCGACGTGCGCAAGCGCCTGCTCGCCGGCACGCGCACCCGCCTCCGCTCGACGCTCTCGATCTCCGCGGACGAGCTCGACAGCATCATGGAGCTGATCGGGAGCCGGCTCGACGCGAGCGTGCGCCGGCTCCTCGACAGCGTCGCGGCCAAGCCCTGACGACATGGTGGCGGCTCAGCGCTTCGCGACCTTCGCCGCTGCCGGCGCCGCCACGGCCATGCTCCAGTCGACGACCGCCCACGCGCCGTCGCGCTTCTCGAGGAAGAACGTCTGCCGCGCCTTCGCGCGCCGCTTGCCGCCCGCCGCGGTGTCCATCTCGATCGTGACCTGTGCCTTCGTGGCGCCGGTGATCACGGCGGCGCCGTAGCTCACGCGCTTGCCGAGCTCGCCGAGGAACGCCGACAGCGCCCACTGCACGCGGTCCTGCTCGGTGACCTGCACGTATCCGCCGCACGCCTCCGCGGTGTGAGCGGTGGCGGCCGCGCCGCCCATCGCGAGCGCAGCGGCGAGAGCAAAGGTCCTGGCGATCGTCTTCGTCATCGTGGTCATCTGGATTCTCCGGTTGGTGGTTCCTCCCGAGAACGCGGCTCGCGCGCGACCGGCGCACGGAAATCGACAGGGACGAAATCCTCAAGGGTGTTAGGGTCCTGGCCGTGGGACTCCTCAAGCGCGCGCCCAAGGTCGTCATCTTCTCGCCGCGGACGCTCCTGGTCGGCCGCCCGTACGACGTCGAGGTCGTGATCACCACCCCTGAGCCGCTCGACGTCGACTTCGTGGAGGCGCGCGTCGAGGGCGAGCAGGGCTGGGCGGTCGGTTCGGGCAAGTCGCGCACGTCGCGACGCGAGGTCTTCCCCGAGCTCGCGCTGCGCATGATGGAGGCGAGCACGCTGCCCGCCGGCGAGACGCGGCTGCGCGCGCGCTTCACGCTGCCACCCGGCACGCCGCCCAGTCACGAGGTGCGCCCGGCGTGGGCGTACCTCGATCTACACGTGCGCGTCGGGATCCCGTGGTGGCCCGACGGCCACTACCGCTTCACGCTGCCGGTTCGCATCCCGCCGCCGGCGCACATCGAACGCGTGCCGCGCGCATTCCGCAGCAGCAGCGACAGCCCCGACGACAAGCGGCTCGAGCTCAGCCTGCCGTCGACGACGTTCATCGCCGGCGAGACCATCACCGGCTCGTGCGCGATCTTCCATGTCGACGATCGCAAGGAGCGCGAGCTCGAGATCGCGCTGGTTCCGCACCTCTCGCTCGTCGGGTGGCGCACACGCGAACGCGAAGGGAGCGCGCTCGGCGTGACCATTCGCATCCCCGCCGGCGCCGCAGGCACCAACATCCCGTTCCAGTTCAAGCTGCCGCCGACCATCGTGCCGACGTTCGAGACGCTCACGCACCAGCTGAGCTGGCAGCTGGTCGCGAGCACGGGCTCGTTCTTCAGCGGCAAGCTCGAGCTCGCCGTGCCGCTCACGGTCGTCGACGCCAGCGCGGCCGATGTGGTGCAGGCGCTCGCGCTTCCGCCACGCCTCGCCGACGAGCGCGTGGGGCAGCTCTTCGATCAGCTCGCCGTACGCGGCGGCTGGCAACGCGCGCGCACCACGCGCGACGGCGACGTCGTCGTCGAGCAAGAGGTCGACACGTCGACGGCGCGGCTCACGTACACCTACCGCGGCGAGGACGGCACGTTCCTGATCTCCACCGTCGAGCGGCCGTCGCTCGGCCTCGGCCTCGTCGTCACGCCGAGCTCGTCGATCCGCCACGTGTTCTTCGAGGATGTCGAGGTCGACATCGCCGACTGGGATCGCCGCCATCTCGTCGCCGCGCGCGCACCGGCGCAGGCCATCCCCTTCCTGAAACAGGTCGTGCCTGTCGTGAAGAGCGCCGGCGAGCTGGGCTCGATGGTGCGCTGGACCGACGACGCCATCACGTTCGAGCGGCAGGTAGGCACGCTCGACGAGCACCAGCTCGCCGAGATCGCCGCGACGCTCGCCCACGTCGCCGCCGCGATCAATCGCGCCGCGTTCGATATCGCGCCGCCGCCCGACGTCACGCTCGACGTTGCCGCATGGCGCGACCTCGCGCACCGCCTCGACGGCGCCAGCGGCATGGGCGACCTCTCCATCGACGGCACGCTGGATCGCGCACGCGTCTCGCTCGGCCTCGAGCGGCGCGACGGCAAGCCGCACGGGGTCCGCGTCTCCGTCGGCGATCCCGACGCCGCCGGCGCCGACCTGCGCGCCATCTCGCTCGACCTCGCGCACCCGCGGGCCGACATCCTCTCGACCAAGAACGTCGAACCGATCGTCGAGCAGGTCGTGGGCTGGCCCGCCGACGTCGTCGAGCTCCGCCTGCACGACGGCGTCGCCAGCGCCCTGTGGCTCCTCCCCGGCGGCGCCACGCCGGCCATGGACGCCGAACGCGTCCGCCAGCTCGTCACCGAGCTGCGCACCGTGCTCGCCGCGCTCGCGCCCGGCGCCGGCCCGTATCGTTAGCGCCTGCCTGGCGCGCGGCCGCTACCGCGCGGCGTACTTCTTCGCGTCGCCGGGATCGATCGTGAAGGTCCGGCCCTCGAGCAGATCGCCGACGGCGATGCGCAGGTTGGGGACGACCATCGGGCCCCGCCGTTGCGGGCGGCCGAAGCGGCGCGCGAGCACCTTGTACGCGTCGGCGGTGCCGGAGCGGAAGCCGGAGATCGCGCCCGAGCCGCCGAACGTCGGCGCCCGCTCCGCGGCGAGCGCCTGCACGTCGGCGCTGGCTTTCGGCGAAGCGATGAGCACGGGCCAGCTCACGGCGGGCAGCGAGACCACGCGATTGGTGCCGGCCGGCAGCGAGAGGCCCGACGGGATGACGGCGGCGTCGGCCTTGCCGAGGCCGAGCGCGGCGACGGCGCTGAGCACGTCGGGCGACGACTCGACCTTCCAGAAGTCGGCGGGCAGCTCGCCGCCGAGGAGCGCCTCGCCGACGAACGCGCCCTCGCGTCCGCCCACCGACGGGACCAGGACGGTCTTGCCCTCGAGCGCGAGCACGCTGTCGACGGCGCCGCGCGCGACGAGGTCCCACGACGCGCGCGTGTCGCCGCCGCGCACGGCGACGGCGAGGACGGCGTACGTGCCGCCGCTGGCCGCGAGGTACGTCGCGTCGACGACGGCGAGATCGATGTCGCCCTTGCGGAGCGCCGACGAGAAGTCGCTCGCCTTGCCGTACACACGCCCGACCGCGTCGTCGCCGCCGATGTGCTTGGCGAGCCTGGTCGCGAACTCGAGGCGCGCGCCGGTGCCCTCGAACGGCGTCGACGGCGCGAACACCCCCACGCGCAGGCCGTCGGCCGACGCGACCGTCGTCGTCGCCGCGAGCACCAGCGTCGCGACTACCAGCGCCGCGAGAATGAACGCCTTCACCTGTCACCTCCGAAGATGCGCGCCTTCGCGTCGATCCACTCGTCGAGCTGCCCGAAGCGCACGCCTTCCTTCTGCGCGCGCCGCCACAGCTCGAGCGCCCGCGCGCCGTCGCCCTTCTTGTCGTACGCGACGCCGAGGTTCACGAGCGCCTCGGGCATCTTCGGCGCGAGCCGATCGAGCACGGCGATGGCGGTGTCGAGCCGACCGTCCGCCACGTCCAGCACCGCCAGGTTGTGCGTCACCTCGTCGGCGCCGACCCTCGCCTCGGCCTTCTTCGCGGTCGTCAGGTACTTCCGCGCCGGACCGAGCTTGCCGCCGCGATACGCGTCCTCCGCGGCGGTGAGCGCGACCACGCGCGTCGCCGTCGCGAGCAGCGTGCGCGTCGCGCCGGTCGCGCCGCGATCGAGCGCGGCCAGCCGGTCGAGCGCCTTGGCCGCGCGCCGCGGCTGCAAGCCCTCGACGAACGCGAGCAGCACCGGCACCGCGGTGGTGTCGGCCGGCGCCGGGAACGGACACTTCGCCTTGGCCACGGCCTTGAGCCGCGCCACCGCCTTGTCGCGATCGTTGGTCGCCACGGTGGCGAGCGCGAGGTCGCAGCGGATCGCCGTCGCCTGATCGCCGCTCGCGCTCCCCGCGGCATCCTCGAGGAACCCGACCGCGCGCGTCGCCTGCCCGGCACGGAGCGCCGCCAGCCCCGCGGCATGGCGCGCCGTCACCAGCGCCGCCGCGTGGCGCGTCGCGTGATCGCCTCCGGCCTTCTTCGCCGCGACCGCGGTCCCGACCAGCGCCTCGACGGCCTCACCGGCGCGCCCGGTCGCGACCTCGACGGCCGCAAGCTCGATCGCCGCGTCCACCGCGATCGCCTCGCCCTTCCCTGCGGTCACCGCCTGCGCCAGAGACTCGCGCGCCGTCGCGTCGCCCCGCGCCGCCTTCACGCGTCCGAGCAGGATCAGCGTCGGCGCGTCCGGATCCGCCGCCGCCGCGCGCGCGAGCTGCTGCTGCGCCTTCTCGAGATCGCCGACCAGGTAGCTGCACAGCCCGAGGTTGCGCCACACCGCGGGCGTGCCCTCGACCTCGTCGGCGCGCGTCAGCGCCACGGCCGCGCCGGCCACGTCGCCGCTGTCGAGCCGTCCCACCGACACCGCGAGCAGCGCCTGCACCAGGAGCTTACGCCCCCGTGGCGTCGGCGACTTCATCGCGATCTCGAGCTTCGCGGCCGCACCGGCTGCATCGCCGCCGCGCAGCGCCGCGTCGCCGAGCACGACCGCCAGCTCCGGGCTATCCGCGAACGCGTCGGCCGCCGGCGCGAGCCGCGTCGCGACGTCGCGGGCCTTGCCGTCGTCGAGGAGCGCCTCGCCCACCTCGATCCAGTATGTCCGGTCGGCGGACACCGGCGTCGGCGCGCCCACGCTCTCCAGCTCGGCAAGCGCTGCGGCCGGATCCTTGCCGAGCCGCAAGATGCGCGCGAGCCGCACCACGTACCGCCGCCGCCCCGGGTCGAGCGTGCGCGCCTGTTCGAGCGACGCGCGCGCCGCCTTCAGGTTGCCGCGCGCCGCCTCCGCTTCGCCCAGGAGCGCGTGCCCCGCGGCCGTCGCTCTGGTTTCTCGTTCTGGCACCTCGTCGAGGTACGCGCGCGCCATGCGCAGCGCCTCGCCGGGATCGTCGAGCTCGAGCGCGCACTGCCCGCGCACCAGCAACACCTCGATCGGCGCGTCGGCCCGCCGCGACAGCTCGGCGAGCACCGGCTTGGCCTGGCGGCAGTCGATCGCGGCCAGCGACCACGCCAGCCCCATCTTCGCGCTCAGCCATTTCGTGTTGCGCTCCGAGATCCCCGCGTACAGCACGCGCGCATCGCCGGGCCGGTACGTGCGCAGGTACGCCTCCGCCAGATCGAGGCGATGGCGATCGTCGTCCCTCGACAGCTCCTTCGGCCGCGACCGGAGGTACGCCTCGAGCGCCTTCGCCGAGTCGCCCCATTGCCCCTTGTCGGCGTAGTGATGACCGAGCAGCACCTGGGCGCCGTACTGCGCCGGCTGCCGGGCGACCACGGACTCGAGGAGCGGCACGCCCTCGCCGAGCTCGCCGGCGAGCACGAGCTGCGTGCCGAGCGCCGCCTGCACGTCGACGTTCTCGGGCGCGATCAGCCGCGCCTTGCGCATGAGCGCCACGCCGCGCGCGTGCTCGCCCTTGGCGGAGTGCACCGCCGCGCGCAGGCCATACGCCTCGAGGCGGCGCGGGTTGAGCGCGATCGCCTGATCGAGCGCCTGGCCGGCGCCCTCGTAGTCGCCCTCGCGCAGCAAGCTGCGGCCCTCGGCGACCAGCTCCGCGCTCTCGTCGTCGCCCTGGTTCGGTCGCTGCGCCGCCGCGGGCGTCGCCGCGCCGAGGACGAGCAGCGCGCCGAACGCGCTAGTAACGATAGCCGAGGCGCGCATACACCTCTCTCCCTTCTCCCGGAAGGATGAACACGCTCGTGCTCTCGCGATCGAAGTCTTCGGGCGCCGGCACCTGCTCGCGCGCGCCGAGCAGGTTGCGCACGCCAAGGGTCACGTCGAAGCCCTTCACGTCCGGTGCGTAGGCCGCCAGCGACAGGCCGAGGAACGCCGCCGCCTCGGTCATCCCGGTGTCGTCGCGCGTCGGGCGCGGGCCCATGAAGTCGGCCTCGCCCGAGACGTGCACCGTCTCGGCGACGAGCGGCGACGACACGCCGAGCACGCCCGAGACCTGCGGCGCACCCGGCACCTCGTCGCCGTTGCCGTCCTCGACCATCGTGAAGACGCCGCCGCCGAACGCGAGCCAGCCCTCGGTGGAGCGATAGCTGCCTTCGATCTCGACGCCGGCCGACCGCAGATCGCCCGCGTTCTGGAACTGCAGGCGCAGCTCGTCGACGCCGGGATCTGGATCGATGTCGATCTCCTCCTGCTCGACGAGGCCGGTCGCGTCCCAGAGGAATCCCGACGCGCGCACGGTCAAGCCGCGGATCGGCCGTCCCCACAGCACGACCTCGTAGCTGCGGATCACCTCGGCGCCGATGTCCGGGTTCGCCGCGAAGTCGCTGCCGTCGTCGAAGAAACCCTCGAACGCGCTCGGGTTACGGAAGCCCTCCGAGTAGAGGAGCTTCACGCCGTACACGTCCTTCTTGCTCGCGAAGAGCGCAGCGCGCGGCGACACGCGCTCCTCGAGGAGCGAGTTGCGATCGACGCGCACGCCGCCGGTGAACGCGAACCACGACAGCGGCTGGCCGTCGACCTCGGCGTAGAGACCTTGCGTGTTCAGCGGCGTGTCGACCTGCGCGGCGTTCTCGCGATCGCCCTGGAGGTACGATTCGCTCGACGTGTCGATGACCGTGACCTCGCCGCCGACGGTCACGCCGTAGGCGTCGTCGCCGGTCAGCCCGATGCGCGCGCGTGCCTCGGCGCCGTACCAGAACGCGTCGCCGATGTCGGCGAACGTGCCGGTGCCGTCCGCGAGCACGAGGAAATCGCGAAAGCGATAGCGATTCACGTACGCGCGCCCGGTCGCCGTCACGCGCTCGCCGAGGTCGCGCGTGTAGCCGCCCTCGGCCATGAGCTGCGTGTCGTAGTTCTGGTTGCCGGTGTTGCCGGCCTCGGTGTCGTACGGCGCGTACGGCAGCTCGCGCCGCCGGCGATAGAAGCGGAGCTGACCGAACGCGCCCTGGTAGCGCCCGACGAGCGCGGTGCTGATCGCGTCCACGCCGTCGGCGTCGACGGGCATGCCGAGCTCCGGCAGCGCGAGCGATTCGCCGGCGCGCGTCTGCGCCGCGACCGTGCCGCGCAGCTGCTTGTCGACCGAGCCGGTGGCGAAGCCGGCCACCGCCGACGCCGCGGCGTACTGGCTGCCGGAGAACCGGCCCCACGCGCGCGGCGATTCGGAGGCGCCGCGCGTGACGACGTTGATGATCCCGAAGAACGCGTTGGTTCCGTACACGCTCGACACCGGGCCGCGGATGACCTCGATGCGCGCGATGTCGTCGATGCTGACCGCCGCGTCCCAGCCCACGCCGGCGAAGTGGCCCCACGGCTCGTTCACGGTGGCGCCGTCGACGAGCACGAGGATGCGCGTGTTGAAGTCGCCGAGCACCTGCAACCCGCGCACGCCCACGCGCTCGGTCATGTGATCGTCGGCGATGAACACGCCGGCGACGCCGCGCAGCGCCTCGGCGACCGTGCGGTACCCCATGCGGCGCAGGCGATCGCCGGTGACCACCGTGACCGCGGACGCCACGTTGCCGAGCGACTGCTCGCGCTTCGCCGCGCCGACGACGACGTCCTCCTCGGCGCCAGCCGCCGAGACCGCGGCGACATCGGCGCCGGCACCGGCGTCGTCCTCGTCGGGGAGCGGCGGCAGGTCGTCGACCTCGACGCGCGGGATGTCGTCGGGCTGCGCCGCCACGGGGCTGGCGGGTACGAGGGTCGCGAGCGTCGCGAGGGCCGCCACGGCGCGCAGCCGCATCAGCCAGCCTCGGCGCGCGGGCGCACACCCGCCGTCGGCGGATCGTACTGACACAGCACGAAGGTGATGTCGTCCTGCGAGACCGTGCCGCCGGCGAAGGTCGCGATCGACGACTTCACGTCCTCGCGCAGCCCGTTCAGCGCGGTCGAGTCCTGCGCCACGTGTTTGCCCGCGAAGATGCTGCGCAGCCGCCGGTCGCCGAACAGCTTGCCGCTGGCCGCTTGCCGCTCGACGAGGCCGTCGGTGAACGCGACGAAGAGGTCGCCGGGCGAGAGCTGCATGGTGCCGCGCCGGATGTCGAGCGGCACCAGGCGGTCACCGAGCGGATTGCCGCTGGCCGCGATGATCGAGCTGTCGCCGAGCGTGCGCGCCGTCTTCATGCGCATCACGTACGGGAAGTTCTGGCCGGCGTTGGCGTACTGCACGACGCCGGTGCTGGAGTCGAACACCGCCGCGAACGCCGTCATGAGCAGCGAGTGCTCGCCCACGTTGCGGATGGCCGCGTCGATCGACTTCAGCACCTGCTCGGGCACGAGGAGCTTCTCGTCGACCTCGGCCAGCGCCTCGACCGCGCCGCGCGCCGTGCCGGCGAGGATCGCCGAGTGCACGCCGTGACCGGTCGCGTCGCCGATGACCATGAGCAGGCGCCCACCCGACAGCCGGCGATACGTCCACCAGTCACCGCCGCACGTCGACGCCGGCTCGCAGTATCCGACGATCTTGAGGTGCCCGTGCTGCACCAGCTCGGGCGGCGGCAGCATACCCTGCTGCACCGAGCGCGCGAGGGCGAGCTCGCGCTCCATCGACACCTTCTGCGCTTGCTCGATCATGAGCGCGCCCAGGCGCTCCGCCATGAAGTTGAAGTTGCGCGCCAGCAGCCCGATCTCGTCACGCCGCTGATCCGGCACCCGCTGATCGAGCGAGCCGTGCGCGATGCGATCGGCCTGCACGGCGAGCAGCCGCAGCGGCCGCCCCGTCGAGATTCCGAGCAGCGCCGCGACGACCACGCCGATCGCGAGCAGCGCGAGCGCGACGATCCACACCGTGCGCATCGAGTCGCTGGCCCGACGGTCGGCGGCGGCGAGCCCGGCCGCGAGCTCCGCCTCGAGGTCCGCGGTCGAGACGCCCATGCGTAGCTGGCCGACGACGCCGTCGCCGAGGCGAATGGCCGTGGCGTAGACCCAGTCGGGCCGGTCGCTCGCGACCTGCTTGCGCTCGAGGCGCCCCGCGGCCGTGATGGTCTCGGGGAAATCCTTGAAGTCGAGGTCGGGCGCACCGTCGCTCTTGGCGACGACATCGCCGGTCGGCGTGCCGATGACGACCCACTGCACGCGCGGATACTCGCGCATCTTCGCGGCGACCACCGGCGAGACCTCGCCGTACGCCTGCTGCGCCAGCGGGATGGCGGCGGACGCGGCGATGTTGCTGGCGACCAGCTCGCTCTCGCGCTTGATCGACTCGTTGCCCGAGGTGCGGCGCGTCGCGGCCTCGGAGCGGGCCAGCTCGCGAATGTTGTTGGACCCGAAGTACGCCGACGCACCGACCGCCAGCGCCACCACGATGGAGGTGGTCAGCATCAGCTTGACCGAGAGCGGAAAACCAAGCCGCTCGTCGCGCTTCGCGGACCCCATCGAGTCGATCGTCGGAAGGATGTAGGTCGGTGTCAACCCTCAGGCCGCCGATAACCGCGTCCTGTCCGGACCATACGCGCGACCGCGGTCGCGAACAGACGTTCGAGCGCGTCGGGGGCGTCGCCGCCCTCGACCAGCCGCAGCGCTGCGGCGACCGCCTCGATCGTGGAGACCTGCTCCGGACGTGGTGCGCGTCGCATGCGGGCGGCCGGTCCGGTCGTCGCGAGCGCCAGCACCGGCAGCCCGCGCAGCGCCGTGATGCGCTGGCGCATACGGCGCGCCTGCTGCCACGTCGCGTCGAGGAAGATGAGCTCCTGCGGGCGCGGCGCCGGCGGCGCGGTCCACGGCTCACCCTCGGGAAAGACGATCCACGCGCCCGGCCCGATCGGCAGGTCGACCGCCTCGCGATCGGGTCCGAACATGTCGCGGAGCACGCTGCCCTCGAGGGCGAGGTGTGCGAGCCGTCCCGAGTTGCTGGCCCGGTACCGCTCGCTGTGGTGGCGCAGCAAGGTCACGCGCGTGCGGGTCGCGAGCCGCGGGATGTCGGCGCACAGGCAGTGCTCCTCGCGGAAGAGGCAGCGGGGGCACTTGCCCGGCGGGATAACGGCGGTCACGGCGCGTCGGATAGCTACCACGCGATCCGCGACATGCGTGTCCTGCCCGTCACCGTCGCGTGAACGGAGGCCGCGAGGAGTCGCAGGGTTGCGAGTGGCACCGCCGTTGCTTTGGAGCAGCTTCATGCGCCACGCCGCCACCGTCGCCGCCGCCGCCGCCCTCGCCGCGCTCGCCCTCCTCGCCGCCCCCCGGCACGCCGCGGCCGACGGCTCGTACTTCACGATGGGCTTCGGTCCCGGCGACGTCGGCTCCGACCTGCGCAGCTACGCGGCGACCAGCTTCCGCTTCCGCGCCGGCGCCGGCCACCGCATCGGCAACGTGGCGGTCGAGGGCTTCGTCGCCGGCGACGTGTTCGACGACTACACGATCAACGACGCGTCGACGGTCGGCCTCGACCTCAAGTACATCCTCCCGCTCTCCAGCCACTTCCAGGCCTACGTGCGCGGCAGCGCGAGCCGCATGAGCACGTCGATCGGCGACCGCGGCTACGACGACTGCTACACCTGCTCGTCGCCGGACTGGGGCTACTACGACGGTCGTTCGTACGCGGGTCGCGGCCTCGGCGCCGGCGCCGGCCTCCAGCTCCGCGGCAAGGTGCGCGCGATCGGCTTCCTCTACTGGCCGCTCTTCTTCGTCCCCGCCGGCCCGAAGGTGAACGCCGCCTTCTACGTCGACCACGGCTACGACTTCTACCGCCTCCACCCCGAGGACGGCCGCGGCGGCACCATCGACGCCAAGCTCTATCGCTGGACCTTCGGGTTCAACGTCGGCCAGGACTTCTAGCCCCATCCTGTCGTCGACTCGCCAGCGCCCCCGCAATCACGCCGACAGGAGAGCGCGCGCGACGACCTTGAGGACGAGGATCGGCTTCACGCCCTCGAAGATCGGCAGCACGAGCGCGTCGACGACGTAGCGGCTGATCGCGTACTCCTCGGCGTAGCCCCAGCCGCCGTGCAGCAGCTGACCGAGCTGCGTCACCTCGACGGCGACGTCGCACGCAAACAGCTTGGCCTGCGCGGCGAGCGGCGCGGCCGCGCGCTCGTCGGCGTCCATCGCGACCGCCGCCTCGTACGTGATCGCGCGCGCCGCCGCGAGCCGGCACGCCATGCGTCCGAGGTGGAACTGCGTGAGCCCGAACTCGACGATCGGCTTGCCGAACTGGCCGCGGCTCACGACGTACTCCGCGGTGCGCTCGAGCGCCGCCTGCGCCACGCCGCACGCGCGACCGCCCGTCTGCAGGCGCCCGGCCGCGAAGCCCGCCATCTGCAGGTAGAAGCCCTTGCCCACGCCGCCGGCCTCGCCGACGAGGTTGGTCGCCGGCACGAACCAGTCCTCGATCGCGAGCGTGAACGAGTGCATGCCGCGATAGCCCGGCGTGCGATCGGCCTTGCCCGACAGCTTGCCGCCGCCGGCCTGCGTCGCGACGAAGTCGTGCCCGTCGAAGCGCTCCTTCTCGACGATGAAGAGCGACAGGCCCTTCGCGCCCTTCGACGGATCGGGGTCGGTGCGCGCGAGCAGCGCGATCACGTTGGCGCGCCCGGCGAACGTGCACCACGCCTTGGCGCCGTTGATGACGTAGCCGTCGACGCCGTCGCGCGTCGCGGGCTCGGCGCGGCACGACACCGACGCGACGTCGCTGCCGATGTTCGGCTCGGTCACCGAGATCGCGACCATCAGCTCGCCCGAGCCGATGCGCGGCAACCACTGCTGCTTCTGCGCGTCGGTGCCGCCGGCGAGGAGCGCCTTGGCCAGGATCTCCGGACGCGTGATGAGCGAGCCCGCGCTCGCGAGGGACGCGCGCGACAGCTCCTCGGTCGTGAGGATCATGGCGAGGTTGCCGAGCTCGTGGCCGCCGTACTTCTCGGGGATCGACAGCCCGAAGTAGCCGAGCTCCGCCATCGACTCGATGAAGCGGTCGGGCACGAGATCATCGTGACGGTGGATGTGCTCGGCCTGCGGCGCGACCTCCTTGTCGGCGAACGCGCGCACGGTCGAGCGCACCTCGTTCAGCGTCGCGTCGAGCGGCCACGGGTTGCGCCCCTTCGCCGCCGCGACCGCGCGACCGACGGCGCGCACCGTCGCCTCGTTGCCGAGGCGGTGCATCGCGGCGCGCACGTCGGTCGAGTACGTCGCGCCGGAGGCCAGATCGCCTCCGAGCTCGACGGCGATCGTGTCGAGGCGATCACGCGCGGCGCGCGCCAGCTCGGCGACCGCCGACAGCGCGGGATCTCGAAACGCGGGCGCGTCGCTGCCATGCGTCGTGACGGCAGTCACCAGCGAGCGCGCGGCGCGCACCTCGGTCGCCGCGTACGTGACGCGCTCGACGATCACCTGGTGCTCGTCGATGCGTTCGCCCTTACCGGTGAGCTCCGCGGCGCGCTTGACGGCCGACGCCGCGAGCGCCTCCGCCGCTTCCAGCACCAGCTTCGCGTCGTCGAGAGAAGGACGTGGATCGCTCATGGAGCGCGCAGCGTACGACACGCGCACGCGCCCCGAAACGGAAACTCGTACGCTGAATGACGTCCACGCGAGCGCGCGTCAAGAGGCCGCACCTTCTTCACCGTTGCTTGCCGGTTTTGGCAGTGCCCCTCGACGGGCGCGAGCCGCTACCAACGACGGAGTCGTCCACCTGGATGAGGAGGCCTCCCATGCGCCCGCGTCGTCTTCGATCGATCTGTAGCGTGTTCTTGCTGCTCGCCCTCGCCGCGTTCGGAGCCTGCAACGGCTCTTCCGACAGCGGCACCGTCACCGTCAGCCTCGTCGGCCAGGCGCCGTCGGGAACGGTCTATCGCCTGCGCACCGCCATCATCATGGTGCAGGGCCCCTCGACCACCACGTTCTGGAACACCGAGGACGATCTGACGCGCACGAGCCTCTCGGCCAACGTCGTCGTCGGTGACTACATCGCGTTCCTCCAGGAGGGCTGGCACCTCGAGAAGCTCGTCCCGGGTCAGCCGCCCGTGACGGTGCCGGCGCAGCTGCTGTCGGTCAACCCGCAGCCGTTCGTCGTCGCCGACGACATCCGCACCACGGTGCCGCTCCGCTTCCGCGTCGAGGAAGGCGAGATCGACATGAACCAGGGCTACGACATCGTGATCGATGTCGAGGAGCCGAGCCCGGCCACGCCCGGCTACTGCGACGACAACGCAGACTGCGCCACCGGCGAGACCTGCTGCATGGGTGGCTTCCTCGGCACGTGCCGCACGCTCGCCACCGGCGAGTCGTGCCCGCTGCCCGACCTCACCATCTCGCTCGAGGCCGCGCAACAGAGCATGTCGATCGACTACGAGGCGTTCACGCCGGCGAGCTGCGCCATCGTCGAGGGCTGCGTCGGCGGCCCCGGCAACCGCCGCCTCCTCCGCTTCTCGACGCAGACGCCGAACATCGGCGACGCCGACATGATCATGGGCGACCCCACGGGCCAGCCCGGCTTCAACTTCTCGTCGTGCCACGGCCACTACCACTTCGAGGGTTACGCGCAGTACCAGCTCATCGACTCGACGGGCATGGTCGCCGCCACCGGTCACAAGCAGGCCTTCTGCTTGCTCGACCTCGCGCCGATGCCGGGCACCTCGACGCAGCCGCGTTACCACTGCGGCTTCCAGGGCATCCAGGCCGGCTGGAGCGACGTGTACGGCTCGGGGCTCGACTGCCAGTGGGTCGACATCACCGGCGTCGCGGCGGGTGACTACTCGCTGCGCATCACGATCAACGTCGATCACCGGCTGCCGGAGAGCGACTACACCAACAACGCGATCGAGGTGCCGGTCACGATCACCGAGGACGTTCCGCCCGTGCCGGGCGATCCGCTGTCGGCGTGCAACGGCGGCGCGCAGGGCCCGGGCCGCGACTGCGGCTGGGTGGTCGCCGCCGGACAGCAGGGCGTCGCGTGTACGCCCGGCGCGTCGGTGACGCTCGGCTGCGGCTGCGGCGGCGTCGGCACGTGCGTCGCCGATCCGGTGCTGCGCGTGTGCGAGGGTGACGAGGCGTGCGTCGCGGCCAACGCGCTCGCGTCGGTTGACGACACCTGCGGCTACTGCCCGCAGACCGCGTTCGTGTGCCCGCCGAGCGGCGTGTACACCGTGCTCACCGGTGCGTACGCGCCGGGCGCGGCGTACACCTGCGAGGTCGCCGTCGCTCCCTGAGCGACGGGACGTGGCGTGACGTCAGAAGTTGGCGGGGCGCGGGCAACCGCGCTCGCCGACGACGCCGCGGCGTGACGTGGGCATCGGCGCGTTGAAGTTTCCGCCGACCACCCACGTCCGCCCGGCTCCGTCGATCCACGCACCGTGTAGATCGACGCCGGTCGGCGCGGCCGCGCGCTCGTCGAGCCACTGACCGGTGGCTCGGATGCGGCGCAGCTTGAGGCCGGCGTTGCCGACGACGAGCACGCCCGCCTCGCCGCACGACACGCCGTTGGCGGCGCTGCCGAGCACCGGCTCGGCCTGACGCGACCAGCGCTGGCCGTCCCACAGGTAGAGGCTCTGCCCGGCGACGGCGTAGACCTCGGAAGCGTGGCAGCCGTGCACCGTGAGCGCGGGCGCGGCGGTCGCGAGCTCGTCGCTGTGATCGACGATGCCCGTCGAGGTCCCGTGCAGCATGGTGCCGCCCTCGCCCGAGATCCAGACATCGTCGGGCGCGCTGCCCCACACCTTGAAGAGCGTCGCGCCGCGCGCGGGCACGCCGGCGAGGGTCTCGAACGCGGCGCCGTTCCAGCGGCGCACGAAGTCGTTCTCGCCGACGATCCACACGTCGTCGGGGCCGCTGCCCCACACGCCATAGAGCGTCACGTCGTCGACGCGATCGACGGTGACGGTGTCACCGTCCGCGAGCCGGCGCGCCACCAGCCCGTGCTCGCCCACCATCCACACCGTGCCGTCGCTCGCCGTCCATACCCACCACAGCGAGTCGTCTCCGGCAGGGTCGTGACGCGTCCAGCGCTCGCCGTCCCAGTGCGCGGCCAGCGGCCCGCCGAGGCCGAGCCCGCCGCCCACGATCCACACGTCGTCGGGGCCCGTGCCCTGCACCGACAAAGCGGCGCGATCGAGCTCCGCGAGCTGCGTCCACACGCCGTCGCACGTCTCCTGGGTGTCGTCGCCGGGGCAGCCCGCGAGCACGGCGAGCGCGAGCGCAGCCGCAGCCGCGCGGCTCACGCGTCGACTCCGCTGTCGACGCCGGCGTCGGCGGGATCGCTCGGGCACGCGCCGCCGAGCTCGTAGTCGGCGTCGCATTCGCAGCGGCACTCGTCGAGCTCCTGGTCGAGCGCGCACCTCGGCTGCACGACGAGCGACGTCTCGGCCATGCGCCCGCCGGGCTCCTCGAGCCGCAGCTCCAGCCGCCACGTCGAGCCGTCGACGTCGCGCGCCGCCGCCGCGTTCGGACACGCGGGCAGGTTGGCGAGATGATCGAACGCCGCCTCCGGCAGTCCCCACCCGTCGCCGCCGTCGACCAGCCGCACCGGCCGTTGCTCGAGCGCGATCACCTGCTGCGTCGCCTGATCGCGCAGCGCCGCGGTGAGCTGCACGTTGCAGCCGTCGACGTTGCGCGCCCGCACGCCGACGTAGACGACCTTGCCGCCCTGGATCGGCCGCACCAGATCGACGACGCCGCCGTCGGCGAGATCACCGACGGTGCCGCCGGCCGGCCAGTGCACGGCCACGATCTCGATCGGCCGCGTGCGATCGCCGATCGGGCACGTCGTCGGCGCGTCGTCGCTGCATCCCGCGCCGACCGCGCCCGCCATCAGGGCGAGCGCGAACCTCAGAAGCAATTGATGTCCTGCGTCTTCGGGTAATAGAACAGGAAGACGTTGCAGTGCTCGCTGGTCTCGACGGTGGGACCGAACGTGTAGCAGCAGTCGTTGGCCATCATCGGATCGCGCGCGTCGACCGCGGCGCACCCGATCTCCGGCTCGCGCCACTGGAACTCGCACGTCCACCAGATGCCGCCGCCCGGCGGCAGCGGTAGCTCGAGCCCGTTCATCATGTCGGGCTCGGCCCACTGGCTGCTCTGGTAGAAGCGCGCCGACTCGGGCGGCCGCTCGGTCGACACGCCGTCCCACGCGTACACGCTGAAGCGCTGGCCGCGCGAGTGGAAGTGCCCGTTCACGGCGGCGACGTTGTGCTGCCCCTGCGGCATCGAGCACGTGCCCGAGTACACCGGCGGCGGCGTCGAGCGGCAGATGCGGATGCTCTGCTGCGTGGCGAACAGCGTGCCGAGCTCGATCGTGTCGTCGGTCGAGCGCGTGAAGTTCACGCCGGCGCGACCGCGGAACGGCGTCTCCTGCGTCGACGCGTTCACGTAGTGCACCTGCAGCATCATGCGCTCGCCCGGCGTGAAGCGCGACGCGACGTTGTCGGGGAGCTGCCACGCGTACACCGGGTCCTCGATCGTCGACTGCTGCGAGTTGACGACCATCGGCCAGCCCGCCCAGTTGGGCGCCTTCCAGCACTCACCGCCGCGGATCACCGTGCCCTGCACGCCGCCGAGATCGATCGGCTCGCCCGCCGCGGGATCGAGCGCGACGATGTTGCCGACCCGGAACAGGTTCATGTGATGACTGCCGGGATTGAGCGCGAGCTCGAACTTGTCGACCCACAGCGGATCGCTCGCGCTCGCCGGGATCTCGAAGAAGTAGCAGTCCTGGATCTCCTCGCCGGACGCGACCTCGAACTCCGGCGTGCGCACCCAGACGCCCTCGTCGGCGGTGAGCTCGTCGAGGTACCAGGGCTCGTACGCAGCGTTGTTGTCGCCGCACGCGCCGAGTGCGAATGCGGCTGCGAGACCCACCGATGCGATGCGCATGGCGCGATCGTACCAGGACCCGCGGCGCTACAGACAGGCCACGAACGCGTGCTCGACGGAGGTCACATAGCTGCCGCCGAAGAGCACGACGTGCACGAGCAGCGGATAGAGCTGCCACAGCGGCACCCGCTCGTCCCACATCGGCTCGAGCGGATAGGCCTCGTCGTACGCCGCCACCGTCCGGTCGTCGAGGCCGCCGAAGAGCGCGAGCATCGCGAGGTCGACCTCGCGCGGTCCGCCGTACACCGCGGGATCGACGAGCACGGGCACGCCGCCGCTCACGAGCACGTTGCCGCTCCACAGGTCGCCGTGCAGGCGCGCCGGCGCCTCGTCGGGCGCGAGCTCGCTCGCTCGGGCGCGCAGCTGGTCGAGCGCGTGGCGCCAGCGTGCGGGTCCACGGCCCTGCGCGATCGCGCGCTCCACCATCGGGCGCAGGCGTCGCTCGATCCACAGCTCGTCCCAGGTCGCGGCGGGCACGTTGTCCTGCGGCAAGGTCGCGATGAAGCTCGGCGCGTCGAGGCCGAACGCCGGCGCACCGGCGCGGTGCAGCGCGGCGAGGTTGCGGCCGAGCTCGGCGGCGGTGTCGCGCCCCTGCGCGCTGGGCTCGAGCCACTCGAGGACGAGCGCGCCCTCGTCGTGGCCGATCACCGCCGGCACGCGCACCACGCCGGGCTCGGCGAGCCAGCGGAGGCCGTGTGCCTCGGCCGCGAACATGCCCGCCGGCGGTGACGCGTTGGTCTTCACGAACACCGTCCGCTTGTCGGACAGCTCGACACGCCACGCCTGGTTGATGTCGCCGCCGTGCACGCGCGTCGCCCGGATCACGGACGCGCCCGTGATCGCGGCGACGGACTCGTTCGACGCGTTCACGCGAGCCTCGCGCGGACCTCGTCGACGAGCCCGGCGCACGCGGCCTCGCAGATGTCGAGCACCTGCTCGAAGCCGTCGCTGCCGCCGTAATACGGATCGGGCACCTCGGCGCCTTCGGGGGCGGCCGGATCGAAGCTACGGAAGAGCCGGACCTTTGCCTTGGCCGCCGCATCGGGCGCCATCGAGAGCAGCGCGCGATGATTGGCGGCGTCCATCGCGAGCACGAGATCGAAGCGCGCGAAGTCGTCGCGCCGGAACTGACGGCCGCGGTGGTCGAGCTCGATTCCTCGACGGGCGGCGGCCGCGCGCGTGCGCGGATCGGGCAGCTCACCTACATGCCACCCGCCCGTACCCGCGCTGTCCACGGTGACGCGATCGGCGAGCCCGGCGCGGGCGAGCGCGGAGCGCATCACACCCTCGGCGGTAGGCGACCGGCAGATGTTGCCAAGGCAGACGAAACAGATCCGCACGTCGGCGGCCGGTGTACCATGGACCACGGATGCACCGCTGTAGCCTCGTGGGCGCCGTCTTTCTGTTCGCGGCGTGCTCGTTCAATCCGAGCGGCGGCGTCGCCATCGACGCGGCCGACGACATCGACGCGCGCACCGACGCGTCGGAGGATGACGCCGGCATCGACGCACCCGACGTCGACGCGCCCGACGGCTCGGTCGACGCCAACGACGCGGCCATGATCGACGCGCCCGACATCGACGCGGCCGTCGACGCCGCGGTCGACGCGCCCACCGATGCGGCGGTCGACGCCGCGGTCGATGCGCCGCCGCCGATCGACATCGCGTACCTGCCGACGGCGGCGGAGACCGCCGGCACCGGCGACGCGACCATCAACGGCAACACGACGATCAACACCACCGTCGGCCAGACGCCGCCCAACCTGGGCACCGGCGTCACGTTCACGACCGCGACGCCGACCGGCGGCGGCGCCGACATCCTCGTGATGCACGTCGACGATCTGACCATCGGCGCGTCCGGCACGCTGCGCGTCATCGGTACCCGTCCGTTCGCGATCGTCGCCGGCGGCAACGTCAACATCGCCGGCGCCATCGATCTGAGCGCCGTCGGCACCACGGCCGCGGGCGCAGGCGGCTCGGCGTCGAGCACCGGCAGCGGCGCCGGCACCGACGGCACGCACGAAGGCGATCGCACCGATACCGGCGCAGGTGGCGCCGGCTACGGCACCGCCGGCGCGCGCGGCGGCACCGCCATCTGTACCCTCGGCCTCGGCTGCATCGGTAACACCCACACGGTCAACGGCGGTGCCGGCGGCCCCGTCTACAACATGAGCCTCGCGCAGCTCGTCGGTGGCTCGGGTGGCGGCAACGCCGCCGACATCGCCGGGTGCGCTGCGTTCGACGGCGGCGCCGGCGGCGGCGCGATCCTCATCTACGCGGCGGGCTCCATCGCCGTCAGCGGCGTCATCGAGGCGCACGGCGGCGGCGGTGGCCGCGGCCGGCGTTGCGGCAACGACTCGACGGCCGGCGCCGGTGGCGGCTCGGGGGGACAGATCGATCTGCAGTCGCCTTCGATCACCATCACCGGCTTCGTCGGCGCCAACGGCGGCGGCGGCGGTGGTGGTGCCGAGGGCGCGAACGCCGACGGCATGGCCGGCCAGGACGGCCGCAACGACGGCATGGCCGCTGGCGGCGGCGCGGGCACCGGCGCATCGGGCGGCGACGGCGGGGCCGGTGGCTTTGCGTCGACGGCCCCGGTGCAGGGCGAGGACATGAGCGACGACGACAACTCGGGCGGCGGCGGCGGCGCGGTGGGGCGGGTCACGATCCGCTTCCGCGGCACGCAACCGACCGTCACGACGAGCCCGCCCCCGGCCTTCGTCTCGTACTAGGAGCCGTAGGGCATTGGCGTCTTGGGAAGACAGAAGCAGACCGACCTCGGGCTAGCGACTGCGCTTCGCGGTGCCCGGCCGCTACGCTGCCGCACCATAATTCGCCGCCGTCGCGCGGCGGCGCGATACTTCGGGGGATGTGGCGGTCGACCCTGGTCGCGGCAACGCTCGCCTGCGGATGCGGCTTTCATCCCAGCGGGACGGAGATCGACGCACGCGTCGCGGATGCTGCGGTCGACGCGCGGGGCGATGACGGCGATGTCGACGATGACGGCGATGTCGACGATGACGGCGGTGTCGACGCGGCGACCGATGCCGCGGCGACCGATGCCGCGGCGACTGATGCCGCGATGATCGACGCCGCGATGATCGACGCCGCGATGATCGACGCGCCGATCGACGCGCCGATCACCGACGACATCCTTCACGTGCGCCCCGTCGACGAGACCATCGGCACCGGCGACTGGATGCTCGCGTCCGACGTCACCGTGCGCACCTCGGGCGCCATGTTCGGCTGGAGCGCCACGCTGCCGCCCGGCGTCACCTTCACCGCCGCGCCGCAAGATCCGTCGGGCCCCGGCCTCGCCATCCTGCACGTCCGCGATCTCACCGTCACCGCGAGCGCCGACATCCGCGTGCTCGGCGGCGCGCCGCTGGTGATCATCGCCGAGCGCGTGACGCTGGCGGGCACCATCGACGCCGGCGCGCGCCTCGGCATCGCGGGCGGCGGCGGCGCGACCGCCGGCACGGGCGCGGGTGCGAACGGCCAGCATCGCGGCACGTACTCCGACAGCGGCGGCGGCGGCGCGAGCTTCGGAGCCACGGGCGCGAGCGGCGGCAACGCGTTCTGCGATCAGGGCTGCAATCCCGACTCGACGGTGCCCGGCGGTGCGCCCGGCGCGACGTACGGCACGACGCTCCTCACCGCGCTCGAAGGCGGCTCCGGCGGCGGTCGCGGCGCCGCGCCCGGCAACTGCACCGTCGGCCCCGTCGGCGCCGGCGGTGGCGCCGTGCAGATCTACGCGCGCACCAGCATCACGATCGCCGCGAGCGGCGGCGTGAACACCGGCGGCGGTGGCGGCGCCGGCGGCGAGCAGTGCAACAGCAACTGGTCGTCGGGGCACGGCGGCGGCAGCGGCGGCGCGATCTTCCTGCAGTCGCCCGTCATCACCAGCGCCGGCATCCTCGCCGCGAACGGTGGCGGCGGCGGCGCGGGCGCGGGCATCAACGGCCCGGGCGCCGACGGCGCAAACGGTGCGCTCGCGACGACACCCGCCGCCGGCGGTCCGAGCAACGGTGCGTACGGTGGCGCGGGCGGCGCCGGCGCCGCGGGCGCAACCTCCGCCACACGAGGCGGTGACATCGGCGACGCAGGCAACGGCGGCGGTGGAGGCGGCGGCGCGGGCCACATCGTGATCCGCTACAGAACGTCCGTCACCGCAGGAACCTGCACACCGACGGCAACGACCGCGGCATACTAGCGCTCCTTCGACTGACCGTTCGCACCGAGCGAGCGCCGCGCGTCGAACGCTGTATCCGATGCGTCACGTCGTTGTCCTCGCCGCGCTCCACGCTGCCGTCTGTTCCACGGCGTGCTCGTTCCAGCCGAGCGGAGCCGGCTCCGACGATGCGCTCGTCCTCGACGCCGGTGACGACGGCGACGCCGCGCCCGTCGTCGACGCCGCCATCGACGCCGCGCCGCACGACATCGCGCACGTCGCCGCCGCCGACGAGACGCTCGGCACCGCGGATCTCGAGGTCTCCGCCGACGCGACCATCGACACCACCGCGCTCTCCATCTCCGACGTGATGCTGCCCGCGGGCGTCGAGCTCGTCGCGGTCGCGCAGGACGCCGGCGGTCCCGAGCTCGCCATCCTCCGCGTACGCAAGCTCCGCATCCTCGGCGGTGTCACCATCACGGCGCGCGGCTCGCGTCCGCTCGTCGTGCTCGCCGACATCATCACGATCGACGGCGTCCTCGACGCGGGCGCACGTCGCGAGCGCCCCGGCGCCGGCGGTGCGCCGCCGCAGATGGGCGTGGGCCACGGTGCGGACGGCTCGCGCGACGGCCTCTACGCCGACAGCGGCGGAGGCGGCGGCGGCTTCGGTCAGCCCGGCGCGAAGGGCGGCGACTCCGCGGGCGCCGGCGGCGGCAGCGGCGGCGATGCGCACGGCGATCAGGTGCTCTCGCAGCTCGGCGGCGGCTCCGGCGGCGGCGGCGCGTCGACGGGTGGCTGCGACTTCACATCACCGGGTGCCGGCGGCGGCGCGCTCCAGCTCTACGCGCGCACCGCGATCACGATCGGCGTGACCGGCGTGATCAACGCGGGCGGCGGCGGCGGCAGCGGCGGCAAGAGCTGCGCGCTCCAGTACCTCGCCGGCACCGGCGGCGGCTCCGGCGGCGCCATCTTCCTGCAGGCACCGACGATCACGAGCGCGGGCGTCATCGCCGCGAACGGCGGCGCGGGCGGCGGTGGCGCCAGCGGCGACGATGGCGGCGCCGGCCAGGACGGCACCGCGACCACCGCGCGCGCGACCGGCGGCATCTCCGGCGGCGACACCTACGGCGCCACCGGCGGCCGCGGCTCCGCAAGAGTCGGCGACGCCTCGGTCGGCGAGAACGGTCCCTCGCTCGGCAACGCCGGCGGCGGCGGCGGCGGCGGCGGCCGCATCGTCTTCGCCTACCGCGACGCGCTCACCGAAGGCACGACCTCACCCGCCTCCTTCAGCTTCACCTTCTGACTGGACCTCTGGACGATCCGGCTTCTGGATCCGGACCGTCGCCCCCGAGTCGAGCACTAGTCCAACAACTCGCCGGTCCAGTAAAGATAGTCGCGCCATGCGTCGGGAACACTCCGGAGGCTGACGCGGATGGTCACGGCGGGGACCCAATCGGGCTGGACCGGCGGCACGCGCAGCGCCATGCCCGCCTGCCGCGGGGTGCGACCGCCCTTCTTGCGGTTGCAGTCGTGGCACGCGGTCACGATGTTGGTCCACTCGGTCCGCCCACCCTGCGACCGCGGAACCACGTGATCATACGTGAGCTCGTCGACGCCGAGCTTGTGCCCGCAGTACTGGCACGAGTACCCATCGCGGGCGTAGATGTTGACCCGCGAGAACTTCACGGGTTTGTGGTGCCGGCGGAACGCGCGCAACAGCCGGACGACCGAGGGGATCTTGATGATGAACGTCACCGAACGCACTGCGTCGGTGTACTCCTCCACCACCTCGACCTTGTTCAGGAACAAGAGGGTGATGGCGCGCTGCCACGAGATGACCTTGATGGGTTCGTAGCTCTGCGACAGGAGAAGGGTCTTGTGACCCGGCGCCGTTGCCTCCATCGGGGTCTGAAGACAATAGCATCTCCCTCCGATCACGCACCGCGCCACAGATCACGGAGGGCTAGGTCGAACTTGAAAACCGATTTCAATGTTGCTACGTTCGACTCGATGGCGTCTCAGTCGCTTGCGGATGTCGATCGCAAG
This sequence comes from Kofleriaceae bacterium, assembly GCA_035525615.1. Taxonomy (GTDB): domain Bacteria; phylum Myxococcota_A; class Polyangia; order Haliangiales; family Haliangiaceae; genus UBA2376. The sequence goes on from DATLEB010000224.1 coordinate 39,866, forward strand.
GTGCCCGTCACGATCACCTCGGTCGACGGCGAGCGCAGCTTCCGGCGCCGGCTGATGGAGATGGGCCTCGTGCCGGGCACGCGCGTGACCGTCACGAACGTCGCACCGCTCGGCGACCCGCTGGAGATCGAGGTCCGCCGCGGCCGCCTCTCGATTCGCCGACGCGAGGCCGCGCACATCCAGATCAAGCGCTAAGGCCATGGCGTCGGAGCAGTCTTCGCCGATGCAGCGGGTCGCCCTCTGCGGCAACCCGAACACCGGCAAGACGACGCTGTTCAACGCGCTCACCGGCGCGCAAGCGCGCACGGGCAACTATCCCGGCGTCACGGTCGATCGCCGCGTCGGCAAGCTGCGCGGCCGCGACGACGTCGAGATCATCGACGTGCCCGGGACGTACAGCCTCACCGCGCGCTCGGTCGACGAGCAGATCGCGCTCGACGTGATCGTCGGTCTCTCACCCGACGCCGCGCGCGAGGATCGCCCCGCCCTGCTCGTGGTCTGCGTCGACGCGACGCAGCTCGCGCGCTCGACGTACCTGGTGCTGCAGGCGCAGGAGCTCGGTGCGCGCTGTCTGATCGCGCTCACGATGACCGACGAGGCCGGCGACGCCGCGCCCGATCCGGCGGCGCTCGGCCGCGTGCTCGGCTGCCCCGTGGTTCCCGTCGTCGCGCGCACCGGCAAGAACGTCGAGGCGCTGCGCGCCGCGATCGAGCGCGCGCTACGAGCTCCGCCCGCGGAGATCCCGTGGCGCTGGAAGCCGACGCCCGCGCTCGCCGACAAGATCGCGCGCGTGCGCACCGCGCTGCCCGAGCGCTGGCCGGCGAGCGACGGCCTCGCGCTGTGGGCGCTGTCGTCGATCGGCGACGACGAGCTCGGTCACATCCCGGCCGACCTGCGCAAGGCGGTGCACGACGCCGCGCCCGCCGCCACCGACGACGACGAGGCCGTGCTCGGCCGCTGGACCTGGATCGACGCCAACGTCGCGCCGCTCACCGAGCGCGCGCCCGATCGCCGCCTCACCGACAGCCTCGACCGCGTGCTCCTGCACCGCGGCCTCGGGTTGCTGGTGTTCGCGGGCGTGATGTTCATCCTCTTCATGTCGCTGTTCGCGTGGTCGGAGCCCGCGATCGCGCTGGTCGAGGACCTCTTCGGCTGGGCCGGCGGTCAGGCGAAGCGCGTCCTGCCCGACGGCATCATCGAGGACTTCGTCGTCGACGGCATCATCGCCGGCGTCGGCTCGGTGCTCGTCTTCCTGCCGCAGATCCTGCTCCTCTTCTTCTTCCTCGGGCTGCTCGAGGACCTCGGCTACCTCGCCCGCGTCGCGTACCTGATGGATCGCATCATGCGGTCGATGAACCTCTCCGGCCGCGCCTTCGTGCCGATGCTCTCGGGGTTCGCGTGCGCCGTGCCCGCCATCATGGCGACGCGCACGATGGAACGGCAGCGCGATCGCACGCTCACGATGCTGGTCATCCCGCTCATGACCTGTTCGGCGCGCCTGCCGGTCTACACGCTGATCATCGCCGCGCTCTTCCCATCGAGCTCGCTGGGCGGACTCTCGACGCAGAGCCTGCTCATGGTCGGCATGTACGCGTTCAGCATGGCCACGTCGCTCGCCGCGGCGTGGATCCTGTCGAAGACGGTCAAGCCGCTCAAGGCCAAGCGCCTCCCGTTCGTGATCGAGCTGCCGCCGTACCGCGCGCCGCGGCTGCGCGACATCGTGCGCATGATGTGGAGCAAGACGTCGATGTTCCTGCGCGAGGCCGGCACGGTCATCCTCGCCTGCACCATCGTCCTCTGGGCGCTCCTCTACTTCCCGCGCGCCGACGAGGCCAAGGTCGCGCATCTCGACGAGCAGGCGCAGACCCAGGCGCAGCTCGAGAACAGCTACGGCGGGCGCCTCGGCAAGGCCATCGAGCCGGCGATCGAGCCGCTCGGCTTCGACTGGAAGATCGGCGTCGGCATCATCGGCGCCTTCGCGGCGCGCGAGGTGTTCGTGGCCACCATGGGTGTCATCTACGGCGCCGGCGACGACGAGACCTCGCTCCGCGACAAGCTGCAGGACGAGAAGAAATCGGATGGGTCGCGCGCGTACTCGCCGCTCGCCGGGCTCTCGCTCATGATCTTCTTCGCGCTCGCGTGCCAGTGCATGAGCACGCTCGCCGTCGTCAAGCGCGAGACCGGCGGCTACCGCTGGCCTCTCTTCCTGTTCGCCTACATGACCGTCCTCGCGTACGCCGCCAGTCTCCTCGTCTTCCAGATCGGCACGCTGCTCGGGTTCTAGTTACAATCCCGGTCGGATGGATCCGACGTCCAGGTTGCGGGTACTGGTGGTGGACGATCAGCCGATCGTGGCGGCGGCCCTGCGCAAGATGCTCGCCGCCGAGAGCGAGCTCGACTTCGTCTACTGCAGCGATCCCACCCAGGCGATCACGATGGCGATCGAGTTCTCGCCGACCGTGATCCTGCAGGACCTCGTCATGCCCGGCATCGACGGGCTCGAGCTGGTGTCGGCGTTCCGCAAGGAGGCGGCGACGCGCCAGGTGCCGCTGGTCGTGCTCTCGTCGAAGGAGGATCCGGAGGTGAAGGTCGCCGCCTTCGCGCGCGGCGCCAACGACTACCTGGTCAAGCTGCCGCACGAGAAGGAGCTGCTCGCGCGCGTGCGCTACCACTCGACGGCCTACCGCCACCTCCTCGAGCGCGACCGCGCGTTCGCCGACGTCGAGCGCCACAATCGCTTCATCCGCGGCGTGTTCGGACGCTACGTGTCCGACGAGATCGTCGACGATCTGCTGGAGCGGCCCGACGGCCTCACGCTCGGCGGGGAGCGCCGCACCGTCACCGTGCTCATGGCCGACGTGCGCGGCTTCACCACGCTGTCGGAGCGCCTCGCGCCCGAGCAGGTCGTCGCGCTGCTCAACAGCTTCCTCGAGACGATGACCGAGATCATCGTCACCCACGGCGGTACCATCGACGAGATCCTGGGCGACGCCGTGCTGGTCATCTTCGGCGCGCCGGTGCGCCACGCCGACCACGCGCGCCGCGCGGTGTCGTGTGCCCTCGACATGCAGCTCGCGTTGCCCGCCGTCAACGCCCGCCACCGCCAGATGGGCCTGCCCACCCTCGAGATGGGTGTCGGCGTCCACACCGGCGAGGTCGTCGCCGGCAACATCGGCTCGCGCCGCCGCGCCAAGTACGGCGTGGTCGGCTCACCGGTGAACCTCACCGCGCGCATCGAGTCGTACACCGTCGGCGGCCAGATCCTGGTCTCCGAGGTGAGCGCCAACGCCGCCGGCGCCGACCTGCGCATCGACGGCACGATGGAGGTACGCGCCAAGGGCTTCAACGAGCCGGTCACGGTGTACGAGGTCGGCGGCATCGGGCTGGGCAGCGCGTCGCCGCGCACGCTGCCCGAGCGCGACATGGCGATGATCGAGCTGTCCGAGCCGGTGCCGGTCAGCTTCGCGCGCGTCGACGGCAAGGTCGTCGGGGACGCGCGCTACACCGGCTTCATCGCGCGCGCGTCGGGCTGCGAGGCCGAGATCCAGTGCCAGCGGCCACCGCGCGCGTTCTCCGACGTACGGCTCGAGCTGCCCGAGGGCGCGGGCGCGATCTACGGCAAGGTGCTGCCGTGGACGCGCGCCGATCGCGTCGGCTTCCTCATCCGCTTCACGGCGATCGACGACGCGGCGACCGCCTCGCTTCGCGAGGCTAGGTCGCGACCAGCCGGATGACGCCGCTGGTCTCGTCGATCACGATCTCGGTCGCGCCGACGACCGCGTCGTCGACGAGGTGCTCGGCCACACCGAACGCCGCCGCGATCGCCGTGCGCAGCGGGACCCACGGCGCCTCGAGCAGCTTGCCGGCGAGCAGGTGCACGCGGATCGCGTCGAGCACGCGGCCGGCGAGGTCGTGCGCGGCATCGGCGCGTCGTTCGGCTTCGCGGAACCGCGCCGCGAGCGCGCGCGCGAAGGCGCCGACCCACGACGCGCCCATGAGCTCGCCCTCGACCGCCTCGCGCGTGATGACGGTGACGATCATGTCGGTCACGGCCGTCACCGTCGCCGAGCGCGGCTGATCGGTGAGGATCGCCGTCTCGCCGAACACGTCACCCGGACCCATGCGGCGGATGACCGTGGTCGCACCCTGGATCGAGCGCGACGCCTCGCACGTGCCCGACACGATGATGTACGCCGCGTCGCCCGCCTCGCCCTCCGCGACGATGATGTCGTCCTTGAGGAAGCGGCGCGACGGAAGCCAGCTTCCGCCGGCGAGGAAGTCCTTGAGCGCGTCGCGCAGCTCGAGCACGGTCTGGTAGCGATCCTGCGGCAGCGCGGCCAGCGCCTTCATCGCGATGCCGGCGAGCTGCGCCGGGATGTCGAAGTGCGGGCGTAGCTCGGTCGGCGGCAGGACCTCGCCGGCCTGCGCCATCTGCATCGAGTGCGCCGCGTCCTTCCCACGATGCGGCGGACGGCGCGTGAGCACCTGGTAGAGGATCGCGCCCAGCGAGTACACGTCCGAGCGCTCGTCGATGAGGCCGAGGTGGCCGCGCGCCTGCTCTGGCGCCATGTACGCGACGGTGCCGAGCACGGCCTCGGGCGACGTGCGCGCCGTGCCCGCCGAGTGCACGCGCACGTGCTCCTCGCGCGGCGCTCGCCCCGGTGGATCGCTCTTCACGAGCGCGCAGCCCCAGTCGACCACGTAGACCTGGCCGTAGCTGCCGACCATGATGTTGTCGGGCTTGAGATCGCGGTGGATGACGCCCTTGTCGTGCGCGTACGCGACGGCGTCGCACGCCTTCACCAGCGCGTCGAGGATCGCGCGCAGCTGGTGCGGCCCGTGACCGCGACGCTCCGAGAGCCCGATGAGCGCCGTGAGGGTCTGCCCCGCCACCAGCTTCATCGTGAACATCGGGTTGCCGTGCTCGTCGTTGCCGAGGTCGTAGATCGGCACGATGTTCGGGTGCTCGAGCTGGCCGGTGATCTGCGCCTCTTCGAGGAGGAGGTGCGCCACCTCGGGTACCTTACGAGCCTGGTCGGCGTCGACCCGCTTGAGCGCGACCCAGCGGCCGATGCCCGGATCCTGCACGCGGTGGATCGAGCCCATGCCGCCGCGCGCGAGCTCGGTGCCGCCTTGCACGCGCAGGCGCGCCATCGCCGACGGCTCGTTGGTGCCGGGTGAGGTGTCGTGCACCTCGACGGCCTCGATCGCGCTGGACGCGACCGACGGCATCTTGCTGGTGCCCGCGTCGGTGGTGTCCGGGCCCGGCTTCCCCTTCAGGAGCTGAGTCGCCAGGACCGACGCTTCATCGGCCTCCGGCGCCTGGTCGCTCGCGTCCCCGCTCACGCCTCGAGATTCGCATACAATGCGAACGCACGCGACCGACATGCTCGCGCGCGTTGGGGGCACCTTGCTGAAGAACTTCAAGCTCTCGGTCCGCCTGGGCGGACTGTTTCTGATCGTCCTGATCGCGTTCGCTGCCTTCGCCCTGGTCACCTTCCGCACCGTCGACGAGATCAAGATCACCGGCCCGCACTACCGGCAGATCGTCTCCGACAAGGACGCGATCGCCGACGTCCTGCCGCCACCCAAGTACATCGTCGAGTCGCTGCTCTGCGTGCTCCGTCTGCAGAGCATCCCCGACGACGCGACGGCCGCGCGCATGTTCGAGCGATCGCGCCAGCTTCGGGAGGAGTACGACCAGCGCCACGAGGTGTGGGTGAAGGAACTACCCGAGGGTCCGCTGCGCAAGGCGATGGTCGTCGACTCGTTCGAGCCCGCGAAGAAGTTCTTCGAGATCCGCGACTCCGAGTTCCTGCCGGCGATCCAGCGCGCGCGCGCCGAGAAGGATCCCGTGGCCTCGGCGGCCATGTACGACGAGTCGCGCCGCATCGTGAAGGAGAAGCTCGAGCCGCTCTACGAACAGCACCGAGTCGGTGTCGACGAGGTGGTGCGGCTCGCGACGGCGTCCGGCATCAAGACGGAGAACCGGGCCAAGGAGGTGCTGGCCGACCGCACGAGCGTCCTGCGCTGGCTGGGCATCGGCATCGTGCTGGTGGCGCTCCTCCTCATGGCGCTCACCATCACCATCACCAACCGCCTGGCGCGTCATCTCGTGACCGCGACCGACGCCGCCACCAGGGTGGCGGAGGGCGACCTCACGGTGGCGGTCGCCGCAGATGCAAGCGACGAGGCGGGCCGCCTGCTGGCGTCGATCAAGTCGATGACCACGAGCTTGAACTCGCTGGTCACGCGCGTGAAGGAAGCGTCGATCCAGCTCATGTCGACGGCGACGCAGTTCTCGGCGACCAGCACCGAGCAGGAAGCGACCATCAACGGCTTCGGCGCGTCGACGGCGCAGATCGCGGCCGCGGTGCGCGAGATCTCGGCGACGAGCCAGGAGCTCCTCGTGACGATGGACAACGTGCGCGGCGTGGCGACGGCCGCCGCGCGCCTGGCCGACGAGGGACGCGCCGGTCTGGCCGGCATGGACGCGTCGATGCAGCAGCTCGACCGCTCGACCGGCTCGATCTCGAGCAAGCTGTCCGTGATTCGCGAGAAGGCGGCCGACATCAACCTGGTGGTCACGACCATCACGAAGGTCGCGGACCAGACCAACCTGCTGTCGGTGAACGCGGCCATCGAGGCCGAGAAGGCCGGCGAGTACGGCCTCGGCTTCCTCGTGCTCGCGCGAGAGATCCGGCGCCTCGCCGATCAGACGGCGGTGTCGACGCTCGATATCGAGCAGATGGTGCGGCAGATGCAGACCGCGGTGACCGCCGGCGTGATGGAGATGGATCGCTTCGCCGAGGACGTCCGCCAGGGCGTGACCACGGTGGCGCGCATCAGCTCGCAGCTCGGCGAGATCATCGAGCGCGTCGGCCACATCAACCAGCGCTTCGAGACGGTCAACGAGGGCATGCGCGCGCAGTCGCAGGGGGCGAAGCAGATCAACGACGCGATGCTGCAGCTCAACGAGGGCGCGCGGCAGACGGCGGGCTCGGTGCGCGAGCTCAACTCGGCGACCTCGCACCTGCGCACCGCCGTCGACGGCCTGAAGACCGAGATCTCGCACTTCAAGGTCAGCAACTAGACTCCCGTGCTGGTGCTCGTCATCCAGATCGCGGCCGACCGGTATGCGCTCGACGCGCGCTGCGTGCGCGAGGTCGTGCCCGCCGTCGCGCTCCGCCCGGTGCCGCACGCGCCGGCCGAGGTCGCCGGCCTGGCGACGTGGCGCGGGCAGGTGACGCCGGTGATCGATCTGGTCGAGCTCCTGCGCGGCGAGCCGTGCCCCCAGCGCATGAGCAGCCGCATGGTCGTCGTCGACTACGGCGTCGGTCGCGACGCGCGCCCGCTGGGGCTGCTCGCCGAGCAGATCACCGACGTCGAGCGCGTCGACGACAAGACGATCGAGGAGCCCGGCGTCCGCGTGCCCGGCGCGACCTACCTCGGCCGCGTGATGCGCATCCACGGCGCGATCGTGCAGCTGGTCGAGGTCAAGGACCTGTTGCCCGACGCGCTGCGCAAGCTCCTCTGGGCCGCAGTCGACGGGGAGACGCGCGCATGAGCAACGAGCGCGTGCGCCAGGTGCTCGCCGGCGAGATCGGGCTCGCCGCCGACGTGCTCGGAACGACGACGCTCGGGCGCGCCGTGCTGGACCGGATGCGCGCGCTCGGCATCCCGACGGTGGACGCGTACAGCGAGCGGCTCGAGAAGGACCGCGGCGAGCGGTCCGCGCTCATCGAGGACATCGTCGTCCCCGAGACCTGGTTCTTCCGCGATGGTGAGCCCTTTCGCGTGATCGCGCGCATGGTGCGCGAATGGCAGCCGGGCCGGCTCCTGCGCGCGCTGTCGATGCCGTGCGCCACCGGCGAGGAGCCGTACTCGCTCGTGATGACGCTGGTCGAGGACGGCTTCGACCTCGAACGGCTCGCGATCACGGCCGTCGACGTGAGCGCGCGCTCGCTCGAGCGTGCCAGGCGCGGCGTCTACGGGCGCAACTCCTTCCGCGGCGGCGACGACGCGTCGCTCATCCGCTCGCGCCACTTCCGCCCGGCGCCGCCCGGCCCCTCGGGAGAAGAGTGGCAGCTCGACGAGCGCATCCGCCGGTGCGTCGAGCTGGTGCAGGGCAACGCGCTCGGTCTGGCCGGCCTCGTGCGCGGGCCGTTCGACGTCATCCTGTGCCGGAACCTGCTCATCTACCTGACCGCGGAAGCGCGCGCGCGCGTCCTCACCTCGCTGGTCGGGCTCCTCTCCGAGGAGGGCTTGCTGGTCGTCGGTCACGCCGATCTGATCGACTCCAGGGCCTACGGGCTCGCGCTCCATGGCGATCCCTCCGGCTTCGCGTACACCCGCGCGAGCGTCGTGCCGCCGCCGGCGCGTCATGACACCGCGCCGATGCCGTCGCTCGCGCCCGAGGCGGCGACGCGCCTCACGCCGGCCGTGTCGAGCGCCCCGCGCACCAGCTCGCGTGCCGTCTCGCCCCAGCCCGTGCCGCGTGAAGAGACGCCGCTCCAGCGTGCCCGGGGGCTCGCCGATCGCGGGGACCTGGCCGCCGCCGCGACGTTACTGGTCGGCCTCGTCGATCAGCTCGGCCCCGACGGCGACGCGTATCACCTGCTCGGTATGGTCGAGAGCGCGCGCGGCGATCGCGCCGCCGCCGAGAAGTACCTCTCGCGCGCGCTCTACTGCGATCCGTCGAACCAGGCGACGCTCCTCCAGCTCGCGCTCCTCGCCGAGCATCGCGGTGACGCGCCCGCCGCCGCCAACTTCCGTCGCCGTGCGGCGCGTTTGCGAAGTGGAGGCCGCCCGTGACCCCGTTCGCCCGCCGCGAGG
>DATLEB010000242.1:0-40441 GCA_035525615.1 Kofleriaceae bacterium
GGCGCCGCGGCGACCTCCTGCTGCTTCGTCGCGCCGTGCGAGTCGTTGCTTCCGCAACCCGCACCCGAAACGCAGCAAAGAGAGAGAACCGCAACAGACACGAGCGCGCGAACGTGGAGCATCCCCATGGTCTCCTGCACAGAATATGCGCACCGGTACGGGTGCGGCAACGCGGGCTTGCAACGCGACGAGTCTCCCCACCCCGGGTGCCCACACCCCATCTCACCCTCGTTACACATCGGTTTCCAGTCCCATGTACACTGTGATCCAGAGGGTTTGCCCGTGGCACGAGCGTTGCTCGTGCTGGGTCTTCGCTGGGAGGAACACACTCATGCGGACGACTTCTACGATCTTCGCCTCGCTCGTCGGCTCGCTCGGCCTGTTCGCCACTGCCTGTGATCCAGGCTCGGTCGACACGGGTAATGGAACCGACGAGCTGCTCTGCTCCACCTCGCTGACGATGGTGGGCACCTTCGCGGTCGGCACTCCGAAGCCGGCCGAGATCAACGGCTGCTGGCCGATCGGCACGTGGACCTTCGCCGCGACCGTCGGCGAAGGCGACTGCACCGACATGCCGGCGCCGCTCGCGGAATACGCGATCCGCGTCGACCGGAACCTCGAGAGCGAGGATCCCGACTTCTCGTGGCTCTACACCTACGTCACCGATCCCGCCGACATGACCGCGTCGATCGACGTCACCAGCGGTGGCGGCGGTCTGTGCGAAGCGACGGTGATGCTGTTCTCCGCCGACGGCAAGCGCGTCTGGAACATGCACCCGGCGCTGCAGGCGGACAACTCGGTCACCGGCATCGGCGACTACGAGGTCCACACGACGGACCAGGTCCCCGCGGAAGATCCGTGATCTCATGAAGTGGCTCGCGGTCGCCGCGGCGGTCGTCGCCGCCGCCCTCCTGCTCCTCTGGTACGAGGTGCGGAATCCCGGCACGCCCAGGGCCTCGGCGTCGACGCAGGTCGCGCCGGCGGCCCCGGCGAAGCCCGCCGGGCCGATCAAGAACCCGCGCCTCGACGCGCCGATGGACGTCGTCGAGCTCGACGACGACGCGCCGCTGCCTCCGGGCGTGCGTCCCGCCGGCACGATGGCGCCCGAGGACGACCCCGGCCCGATCCGGAAGTTCAGCGAGCCGTTCTGGGAGCGCGTCGACGAGGTCTACTCGCGCAAGCTCCTCGGCTTCGCCGCCGACTGCTACGAGGGTGGCAAGGACCGCAAGCAGAAGGTGAAGCTGGCGTTCCGCTTCAACATCTCGGGCGGCAACGTCACCGTGCGCGACGTGCGGATGGTCGAGAGCACGATGAACGACCCCAAGCTCGAGGCCTGCATGCTGAAGGCGGTCTCGAACGCGACCTGGCTCGACAAGAACATGCCCGACTGGTCGTCCCTGCCGGAAGAGGAAGAGACGCTCCTGGTCCGGATCTCGACGCTCAAGCGCTTCGGCCCTCCGTCGGACTGAGCGCGCACGACGTGGTAAGCCTTCTGCCGCCATGAGTGAAGCTGTCCGCGGCAAGGACTTCTTGCGCACCATCGTCGACGAGGACCTCGCGACCGGTCGCCACCAGCACGTCGCGACGAGGTTCCCGCCCGAGCCCAACGGCTACCTGCACATCGGCCACGCCAAGGCGATCTGCGTCGACTTCGGCATCGCGCAGGAGTACGGCGGCAGCTGCAACCTGCGCTACGACGACACCAACCCGACCAAGGAAGAGGTCGAGTACGTGGAGTCGATCGAGCGCGACGTGCGCTGGCTCGGCTTCGAGCCCTCGCAGGTGCTGTACGCCTCGGACTACTTCGAGGAGATGTACCAGCTCGCCGTGCGCCTCATCGAGAAGGGGCTGGCGTACGTCGACGATCACGACGACGAGGAGATCAAGGCGCACCGCGGCAGCCTGACCGAGCCGGGGGCGCCCTCCCCGTTCCGCGACCGCACGGCGGCGCAGAACCTCGAGCGGTTCGCGGCGATGCGCTCCGGCTCGCTGCCCGACGGCGCCTGCGTGCTGCGCGCGAAGATCGATCTGAGCGCGTCGAACATGAAGATGCGTGATCCGCTGCTGTACCGGATCCGCCACGCGCACCACCACCGCACCGGCGACGCGTGGTGCATCTACCCGATGTACGACTACGCGCATCCCCTGTCGGACGCGTTCGAGGGCATCAGCCACTCGCTGTGCACGCTCGAGTTCGAGAACAACCGCGAGCTCTACGACTGGGTCGTCGCCGCCACCGAGGTGAAGCCGCTGGCGCGCCTGGTCGCGGGTCGTCTCGTGACCGGACCGCCGCGGCAGTACGAGTTCGCGCGCCTCGCGCTCGACTACACGATGATGTCCAAGCGCAAGCTGCTGAAGCTGGTGCAGGACGGCATCGTCGAGGGCTGGGACGATCCGCGCATGCCGACCCTGGCCGGCATGCGGCGTCGCGGCTTCACGCCCGAGGCGATCCGCGCGTTCTGCGAGCTCATCGGCGTCGCCAAGAACAACTCGGCCGTGGACGTCGGCAAGCTCGAGTACGCGGTGCGCGACGACCTCAACAAGCGCGCCCCGCGCGTGCTGGGCGTGCTGCGCCCGCTCAAGGTCGTCCTCGACACGACGGGGGACGTCGACTCGATCGACGCGCCGCTCTTCCCGGAGGACATCGATCCCACGCGCGAGCGCGGGGTGCGCGCCCTGCCCTTCGATAAGGAGATCTATATCGACCGCGAGGACTTCGTGGAGGAGCCGCCTCCCAAGTACACGCGGCTCGCGCCGGGGCGCGTGGTGCGCCTGCGCTACGCCGGCTGCATCCGCTGCGACGAGGTCGTGAAGGACGCGAGCGGCCAGATCAGCGAGCTGCGCTGCACGCTCCTGCCGGGCACGATGGGCGGCACCAACCCCGAGGGCGAGAAGGTGTGGGGCGTCCTGCACTGGGTGTCGGCCACGCGCGGCGTGTCGTGCGACGTGCGGCTCTACGACCGGCTCTTCAACGTGCCCAAGCCCGACGCGGCCGAGGACGTGAAGACGGTCCTGAATCCGACGTCGCTCGAGGCGGTGACCGGCGCGGTGGTCGAGCCGCACGTCGCGGTGATGCCGGCCGGCGCGCGCTTCCAGCTCGAGCGCGTGGGCTACTTCGTGGCCGACTCGATCGACTCCAGGCCCGGCGCGCTGGTGTTGAATCGCGTGATCACGCTGCGCGATTCGTGGGTGCGGAAGGAGATCTTGGAGCGACTCCCCCCCGACGCCACCGATCCGCGCTCCACCATCCCCGCCACCCCCAACGCCAAGTCCAAGACGCGCCCCAAGGGCAAGTCGGCGCCGGAGCAGCGCGCCATCGCGCGCGAGCGCGACGCCGTGCTGGCGGCTCGGTTTGCGACCTGGCCGGGGCTCGGCGTGTCGACGGAGGAAGCCGATCTGCTCACCGGCGACCGCGCGCTCAGCGACTTCTTCGACGCCGCGCTCGCGGCCGGTCCCGACCGCGTGAAGTCGCTGGCGCGCTGGGTCGTGAACGAGCTCCCGCGCGAGCTCGGCGACCGCGACCCGGGCGACTCGGCGATCACGCCGGCGTCGATGGCGGCGCTCGTGAAGCTGGTCGACGAGGGCGCGATCACGTCGGGGGCCGCCAAGGAGCTCCTCCGCGAGCTGGTCGACCGCGGCGGCGATCCCGCGGCGCTGGTCGGCAGCCGCGGCCTGCGCCAGGTCTCGAACGCCGACGACATCGGACCGGTCGTGCAGGACGTTCTCGCCAAGGCGAGCGACAAGGTCGCGCAGTACAAGGCCGGCAAGGTCGGCCTGCTCGGCTTCTTCGTCGGCGCGGTGATCAAGGCGTCGGGCGGCAAGGCCAACCCGGCGACGGTGAACGACCTCGTCAAGAAAGCGCTGGAGGGCTAGCGCGCGACGATGAGGAGCTTCCCCGGCGGCCCGCGCGTACGCGTGGCGTTCCTCATCGGGGTCGCCGTCGGCGTCTTCTTCTTGCCTGCGTGGTGGATGGTCGCCGCGGCGGGCGTGGCGATGAGCGCAGCGTGGCTCGCGCTCGGGCTGGGCGGCGCGCGGCTGAAGCGACAGCTGAAGAAGCTGGTCGGCATCAGCGTGCTGTTCGTGCTCGGGTACGCGCTGTTCTCGGCCGACCCCGCGAAGGACGTGTGGTGGGTCATCGACCTGCGGCTGTTCGAGCTGGAGCTGAACGAGTACGGCGCGATGCTCGGCGTCGCGATGGCGCTGCGGATCGTGACGGTCGTGATCGCGTCGCACGTGGCGCGCGCCGGTGATGCACGCGCGCTGGCCAGCGGTTTTCGCGGCGTCGGCATGCCGCGGCTGGCGGCGGCGGCGATCGACGCGACGCTCGCGCTGCTCGAGGGCACGCGGGGTCGCGGCGGCGGCGGTGGCGGCGGTGGCGGCGGTGGCGGTGGCGGTGGCGGTGGCGGCGGTGGCCGACATCGGCGCGATGGCGGCGGCGGCGGCCTCGAGCCGCCGGTGAGCGGTGGCTTCCTGGCGACGATGAAGCGCATGGCGCGCGGCGACGTCGGCGGCCTCGTCGATTCGTTCGAACGTCACCTGCGCCGCGTCGAGCGCCACCTCGCCGACTCCGACCCCGATCTCCCGCCCGGCGGCGCGCGCGACGCCGCCGCGATCGCCGCCGTCTCGCTCACGATGCTCGGCGTCAAGGCGCTCAAGGTCCTGCCCGGCATCCCCTTCATGCCCGGCTACAAGGGCGTCATCCTCATCCCGCTCTACCTCGTCGCCGCGCGCGTCACGCGCACGCGCGCCGGCGCGACGCTCACCGGCCTCACCATGGGCACGGTCGCGTTCCTCCTCGGCGACGGCCGCTACGGCGTCTTCGAGATCGCCAAGCACGTGACGCCCGGCATCGTCGTCGACCTGCTCTACGGCCTCACCAGTCGCATCGCCACGCCCGACGGCGGACGCATCCGGCGCATCGTCGCGTGGTCGACGCTCGGCCTCATCGCGGCGCTCGGCCGCTTCGCCACCATCACGCTCATCGCGCTCGCCGTGCAGCCACCCGCGCTGGTGTACGCTGTCCTGCTGCCCGGTCTGATGGTGCATGGAATCTTCGGCGTCCTCTCGGGCGTCGTGACCGCTCCCCTCATGACCGCATTCGATCGCAACCCGGAGTCCCAACCCCCATGACCAAGCTCGTCGAAGGCGACGGCCGAACCCACATCCAGTCACGCCTCATGCGCGAATCGCTGCAGGACCGCCGGGTCATCGCCGGCACCGACAGCGATCGCGACGTCCACATCTTCCCCGACGCCGCGCTGGTCGGCATCGGCGGGCAGAGCATCTTCGACCGCGGCAAGGACGCGATCCTGCCGCTTGTCGACGAGATCGCCGCGCTCAAGCAGCTCGGCAAGAAGATGGTGATCGGAGTCGGCGGCGGCACGCGCGTGCGCCACACGCTCTCGGTCGCGCTCGACCTCGGGCTGCCCGTCGGCGGCATCGCGCAGCTCATCGGCGCGATGGAGGAGCTGAACGCGATCCTCCTCAACACGCTCCTCGCCAAGCACGGCTCGATGCCGATGCAGCGAGATCACTTCTGGGACCTGCCGCTCTACTTCGCGTCGGGCATCCTGCCCATCGCGATCTCGATCCCGCCGTACCACTTCTGGGAGCCGCCGCCCGCCGAGGGCGTGCTGCCGCTGCACGGCTCCGACTTCGGCCTCTTCCAGCTCGCCGAGGTCCTCTCGATGGGCCAGCTCATCTACGTGAAGGATCAGGACGGCCTCTACGACAAGGACCCGGCGCAGCACGCCGACGCCAAGCACATCCCGAGCATCACGCTCGAGGAGTTGCTGGCCAAGCCGCCGCCCACCAACATCCTCGACGAGGAGCTCTTCCGCGCCTGGTCGACCTCCAAGAACGTGCGCCGCGTGCAGATCGTGAACGGCCTCAAGCCCGGCCAGCTCACCGCCGCACTCCGCGGCGAGGACGTCGGCACCGTCATCGTGAAGGAGACCCCGTGAGTACGGAACGGAAGGTCATCGAGTCGACGCTGGCGCACGCCAACCTGTCGAGCCACGACGCGAGCGCGATCGACTTCCAGCCGATCGCGATCATGCCCGACGTGCGCGTCGTGAAGATCGGCGGCCAGAGCGTCATGGATCGCGGGCGCGCCGCGCTCTTCCCGATCCTCGACGAGATCGTGGCCGCGCGCCGCGAGGGCATCCAGGTCGTCGTCCTGGTCGGCGGCGGCACGCGCGCGCGTCACATCTACAGCATCGCGAGCGAGCTCGAGATGCCGGTCGGCGTGATGGCGACGCTCGGCAAGTACATCCCCATGCAGAACGCACGCATGGTGCAGATGCTGCTCGCCAAGCACGGCGGCCTCTACATGCTGCCCGACGACTTCGAGAAGCTGCCGCTGTACCTGCAGCTCGGCTGCGTCCCGGTCATGAGCGGCATGCCGCCGTTCGGCTACTGGGAGAAGCGCGAAGAAGGCAGCCGCATCCCGCCGCACCGCACCGACGCCGGCGTGTTCCTGTCGGCCGAGTTCCTGGGCGCGCGCCGCGCCATCTTCATCAAGGACGAGGACGGCCTCTACACCGACGACCCGAAGAAGAACCCGGACGCGACGCACATCCCGCGCATCTCGGTCGCCGAGCTCGCGGCGCGCAACCTGCCCGACCTCGTGGTCGAGCGCGTCGTCGTCGAGTACCTGCCGCGCGCGCGCGCGTGCAAGGAGCTCCAGATCGTGAACGGCACCAAGCCCGGCAACGTCCTGGCCGCGCTACGTGGCCAGGACGTCGGGACGATCATTCACGCCTGAGTCACTGCGGCTTGGGCTTGTCCTTGCCCTTGCCGTCGCCGTCGCCGGAGTGGTTGCCGCCGTGGTCGCCCTTGCCACCACCGACGCCGCCACCGCCGCCCGAGGCGTCGGTCGGCTTGATGTTCGCGCTGGTCCACTCGGAGAGCGCCGTGATGCGCTTCTCGACGTCGGCCTTGAGGGCGTCCGCGGTGAGCGCGCCGCTCGCCTCGATGACGACCTTGCTGCCGCCCTCGATGTCGCTCGCGGTGATCTTGGTTTCCTTCGACGTGACGACCGGGCACTTGCCGCTCGCCGCGCCGCCGGTGCCGTCGCCCGTGTGCTTCACCTCGGCGTCGGGCGCGCCCTGCACCTCGACGAGGTGGGCCACGCGCCTGCGGATCGTCGCCGACCCGTCCGCGTCCTTCGCGGTGATGGACAGGACCAGCTTGCCGGCGGTGTCCTTGTCGTCGACGATCGCGGTGGTCGCGCCAGCGACCGCGCTCGGGCAGTTGCCCGCGCGATTCGCCCCCGCGAGATCAGCACCCGACGCGGCGCCGGAGCCGGTCGCCGAGCCCGAGCCGGCGGTGTCGCTGCCAGTCGCCGAGCCGGAGCCCGATCCCGACGCAGACGCCGAGCCGGAGCCCGACGCGGTGGCCGTACCGCTGCCGGTCGCCGTGGCGGTGCCACTGCCCGCCCCCGTGGTTTCCTTCTTCTTGCAGGCTGCGAGCGAGCAAACCGCTGCGAACAGCACGATGGATAGCGTGCGCATAGATCCTCCGCATCGGATGCTAACCTAGGCCCGTGCCACGCGCCTGGCATCGCGCCCTCATCTGCCTCGCCCTGGCGATCGCGCCTGCGGTCGCGTCGGCCGACGGCGGTCCGCAGCGCTCGAAGCTCGGCTTCCGTGCCACGGTCGACAAGGAGGCCAAGCGCATCCGGGCGAGCGGCGTCCCGGTCGAGGAGATCGGCCCGTACCGGGTCGGCGGCGTCGACGTCATGCGCTTCGTACGCACCGACAAGGCCGGAGAATGGCTGGCGGTCCACGTCTGGCGGGCCGGGGGCGTGACCTGGATTTCCCTGGTTCCGCGCCCCCTTGACGAGCCCCGGTCGACCGAGTAGAGATTCACTCCCAATCCCATTCGGGGATCGTCTAATGGCAGGACGTCAGTCTCTGGAGCTGACTATCTTGGTTCGAATCCAAGTCCCCGAACGAGTTGCTTGACGGACCCTGGTACGTCTGGCACAAGTCACCAGCTTCGAAGTACCGGTACCGGCCCCATAGTCTAGCGGTTAGGACGTCGGCCTCTCACGCCGAAAACAAGGGTTCAAGTCCCTTTGGGGTCACGAAGACGAACGGTCTACCCGACCGAAAGGCGCCCACCCGGGCGCTTCGTCATTTTCGGGCCGCCCTTGCTCGCTCATGCCGGATCCGTGGCGCCGGCGCGATCGCGCTCGACAACCTGGGCATGGCCCTGATGGCCGCCCCCACCGGCTGCTGATGCGTCGAGCGCGTCGAGGAACCACGTCCGCATCGGGCCCTTGCCTTTCACCTCGATGGTTCCGCGGTCGCGCACCCGAGCGTGATCACCAAGCTCGCGACGGAAGGCATCGCTGATCTGAATCTGACCGCGTTCGCCGTGCGACTCCATGCGCGACGCCGTGTTGACCGCGTCGCCCCACAGATCGAAGAGGAGCTTGTTACGGCCGAGCACGCCCGCGACGACCTCCCCCGTGTCCAGGCCGACGCGCAGCTCCAGGCTGTGCCCGGTCTCGCGGTTCACCTCCGCGACGGTTTCGTGCAGCCGCAGCGCGAACCGCGCGGCGCGAAGCGCATGGTCCGGACACGGTGTCGGTAGGCCGGCGGCGGCCATGTAGCAATCGCCGATGGTCTTGATCTTCTCGACGCCCTCGGCGGCGGCGAGATCGTCGAATCGCGTGAAGATGCGATCGAGCAGCGCCGCGAGCTCCGACGGATCGATCCGCTGAGAAAGGCTCGTGAACCCGACGAGGTCGGCGAACATGACGCTCACGCGCGCGTGGTGATCGGCGATCATTCGCTCGCCGGCTTTGAGACGCGCGGCGATGGGGGCCGGCAGCGTCGCTTCGACGAGCTGCTCGGAGAGCTTCCGGAAGACGTACTCCCTGCGAAAGGCGAGGTGGTTGTCCCGCATGCGCGGCGTGCCCATCGCCAGCGCGACCACGAGCACGAGGGCGTGCCCGAGCGTCGTGTCTGCGTTGAGACCGGCGCTCGCCGGCACGGAGGCCAGATAGCCGATGACGGTCGCGACACACAACCCCAGGAGCGGCAGGACGGGCATCGTCGACACCTGCAACCCGCGAAGCAACAGCATCACCGTGATGGCGAGGCCGTACGGTGCGAACGACGGTGGAGATAGCGCCACGGCCACGATCGACGCCCCCGCGCTCAGCCCGATGAAGGCTCCAAGCGCGAGCAAGTCGTGCCGCAGGAACCGCGCCGTGCGGGAGGCGAGGGCGAATGCGATCGTCCAGACCCAGAAGAATCCGATCGCGAGGCTGGCCCCGACGCGCGCCTCCGTCGGCCAGCTCGACCGCGTCGCGTAGAACGCGATGAACGCCGGGAGCAACACCAGGATCAATGGCCGCGTGTTCCGCCACGCCTGCTGCGCACGCTCGGGCGCCGTCTCGGACCAGAGCGACGCCTCGAGCTCGGGATCGACGAAGCGCATCGAGACCCGCCCTATGGGCGGCATGCCCCCCACAGGCATCGCCGTTCCGGCCATGTTTGTACTGTCTCGCGTACGAGCGGCCGTCGCAATCCGCTGCACGCCGCCGTCTGCGCATCCTTCACGTGCGCCCCAACGATGGGCATCAGGGCAGCCTGTACCCGGCCGACGCCGAGTACCAGCGCACGACGTTGCTGGTCGTGCCGTGGCCGGCGCGCCGCCCTGGATCGTGACGATACGAGCGTCCGGCTGCGGGTCCGCGGGCGACGCGCGCATGCGTCCGTCGTCGCTGCACTTTGGCCGCTCGCCGTATGCGAGTCGACAGATCGGGGTGCGGTTCGGTACAGCAACGCCCATGAAGCAGATGACGATGCTCGTGGTGTTGTTCGGCGCGTGCAACGGCGGCAGCTCGGCTGGCGGCGACGAGAAGGTCGCGAAGCCGGTCGAGCCGGCCGTGGTCGCGGCGCCGACGCCGACGCCGACGCTGACGCCGACGCCAACGCCGACGCCGGCCAAGGTCGACCTCCGGTCGGTGCCGTGGGCGGAGCAGGACTTCCACTGCGACGACACGCGGTGCACGAAGAAGGTGCAACAAGTGGTGTACGGCGACGTCGAAGGCGACGGCGTCGACGAGGCGGTGGTCGTCGTCATCGGCACCGGCGAGTACGACCAGGACGAGGCCGCGCACCTGTTCGGCGTGCGCGACGGAAAGCTGGTGTGGCTCGGCCGTCTGCTGGGCGACGAGAACGGGCCGCCCGAGTACGCGCCCAAGGTGACCGAGGCCGTGCTCGGCGGCGGGAAGATCCAGTTGACCTGGCGCGTCCAGCTGTGGGGCCACTTCGACGATCCGTCCGAGGCGGTCGGCACCATGGTCGAGACGTTCGTCCTCCGCAATGGTCGCGCCGTCCGCGCCACCAGCTGATCCCGCCGGCGACCGGCGATCACGTGCCTTCAGCCAAGAAGGCGATCCGAGCGCCATCCCTGTCAACGAAACGCGGGCGACCGCCCGTCACGTCCGCCGCGAGCGGTCTCTACCGGGGATGAATCGATCGCTGGGTCGCACGGGCATCGCCTTGTCACTGGTCGTGATCTTCACCGCGGCGGGGTGCAAGAAGAAGGTGTTCAAGAAGGACGACGAGCCGGCCGCCGCTGGCGACACCAAGGACGTCACCAGCGATCGCTCGCTGCAGGTGATGAACTACTACGTCGACTTCTTCAACGAGGTGCTCGCGGACGCGCCCTCGCCGCTCGAGAGCTACTTCGAGTACGCCAAGGACGACGGCCTCTCCGTCGCCGACATGACGAAGTGGGGCAACGTGATCTGCGCCGGCGCGGGCTGGATGCCGATCGCGCGCGATCGAGCCAAGGAGAAGCTAGAGACCGCCAAGCGATCGTCGAGCGGCGAGTTTGCCAAGATGCCGGCGCTGGGCGACGCCATGTTCGCCGCCGGCGTCGCGCTCGGCGATCAGCGCGAGGTGGTCTGCAAGTACGTCAAGGGCGGCGAGTTCAAGAGCGACGGCGGCGCCAGGGCCAAGGAGCTGCACAAGACCGTGGTGGCTGCGCACGAGACCTGGAACCAGGCCGTTGGCGCGCTCGGCACCGAGCTCGATCGTGTGCAGGACGCCCAGTCCGTGGCGGAGCTGAAACAGCACGGGCAGGACACCTACGGCTACTGGTTCCGCTTCATGACCATCCAGGCCAACGAGCTCCTCCGGGTCGCCCGCCGCGATCCAACCAAGCTCGACGCCAGCTTCGCCGCGCTGAAGGACGCCATCACCGCCGCGAAGACCTTCGCCGCCGCCAAGGGCACCGGCATCAACGAGACCTTCGCCGGCTACATGAAGCAGGTCGATCGCCTGTCGGACGCCACGACCAAGCTCGAGAAGAACGTCCGCGCGGCCAAGACCCCGACGGCCAAGGCGCAGGCCGTCGAGAAGCAGTTCGAGGACCTGATCTCCATCTACAACACCATGATCAGCCTGCACAACACCCTCATCGCGGCCGAGGGTCGCGGTGATCTCGAGTAGCCGGCCTGCGAGGTCATGTTCGCTCGGCGGGCACCGTGGGTGAGTGCCGGCGCAACGTCTCCGTTGGTGGAGAAGGCAAGAACACGCGGAAGGTGGCTCCCGCGCCCGGAGAGGATTCCGCAAACACGTTTCCGCCTCGACTTCGAACCAGCCCGTAGACCGACGCGAGCCCCAATCCAGAGCCTTTCCCCGGCAGCTTCGTCGTGAAGAACGGCTCGAAGACGCGCGCCAAGGTCGACGCATCCATTCCGATCCCCGTATCGACGATCTTGAGCTCGACAAAATCACCAGCGCCGTCGAGCAGCAGAGACGACGCCTCCTGGCGCGTGAGCGACCGCGCGGTCGCACGGATTTCGAGCCACCCGCCCTCCGGCATCGCGTCTCGCGCGTTCAAGCACAGATTCGTGATGATCTGGCACATCTCGCCGCGGCTGCTCAGCACCTGGAGCTGGTCCTCGACATCGACGAGCACGTCGACGCTGGATGGAAGGCTGCGGCGCAACAGGGTCAGCACCTCGTTGACGATCGGCCGGAGCGGGACGGCCGTCGCCTTTTCCGACGTGGCATCACGCCGCGCGAACTCGAAGAGACGGCGCATGAGCTCCAGCGCCGCGTCGACCGACCCGGAGAGATCGGCAACGAGCTCCTTGAGGTCATCATCGCCTGCGTACGTCGTGTGAACGAGGTGCTCCAGCAGCCCCGCGTTGCCGGCAACGACCGTGAGCAAGTTCCGGAAGTCGTGAGCCAACCCGGCGGTGAGCTCGCTCATGACCGCGAGTCGCTGGAGACGTTCCGCGCGAACGGCTCGCTCGTCGAGAAGCTCGAAGCGTAGGACCGTGCTCCCACCGACCTCGATGCGATCGCCGACCGCGAGACAGCGGCGGGCGACAGCAACGCCGTTGACGAGCGTGCCGTTGCGACTGCCGAGATCCTCGATGAAGAACGTCCCGTTGACTGCCCAGATGCGCGCGTGTCGGCGCGAGACATCGTCTGCAGCGATCACCACCTCCGCGTCCGGCGCGCGACCGATGATCGTGTCGCCGACGCTGAGGCCGTACGTGCGACCAACGGCGGGTCCCATCACGCAGAGGAGCTGAGCTCTCGCCGGTTCCGTCGACCGATCGACCGCCGAGATCGGCATCGCCACCGTTTCATCCACGCCTTGATCGTCCCTCGCGCCTCTCGCGCTGACAACCCGCGGCAGCTGGACAACGGCTCACAAAAACTCCGTCACCCCGTAAGGGGTTGGCATCTCACGAGACATCTTCTCGACGTGCCGGCGATCCGCGCGCACGAGCTGCATCTCGACGCGCCGAGTGGTATCCGCCTTCGTTTGACGCGTCGTGAACGGTGACTACGTTGTCCAGATGCTCAGCCGTTCCCGGTCTCTCATCGTCGTCCTGGTCTCCGCGCTCGTGGCGCTGGGCGCCGGTTCTGGTTGTATGGAGCAACCCGCGGGCAAGGACCGCTGGGTCACAACGCAGGACACCACCGTCAACATCGACTGGGACAAGGTCAACACGGCGTACAAGGAGGCCGACGGACCGGCGGACCTCGAGCGACGCATCAACGAGATCTACGAGGGCGATCAGCTGATCAGCATCTCGGTTCAGGACCTCGACGACAAGACCCAGGTGGTCACCGGGTTCTTCGACAAGGACACCAACGGCCAGGTCGCCGAGGGCGAGAAGATCTTCACGATCCAGCGCGATCTGAAACCCGACGGCAGCGGCCAGTACCAGACGCACGGCCACGGCGCGTACGCCGGGTATGCCTCGCCGGTGATGGGCATCATGACCGGCATGCTGATGGGCTCGATGATGTCGAGCATGTTCGCGCCGCGCTACGTCCCGATGTACACGACCCCGTACACGACCTCGGCGGCCCGGACCGGCGAGCTGCGTAATCACCGCGCCGGCTACCGCGCCCAGCATCCCGAGCGCTACAGCAAGCCATCGCAGACCGGGCGCAAGTACGGTGGCGCGACGGGCACCAGCAAGCAGCCACCGCGCATGCGTGGCGGGAGCCGCTTCGGCGTTCGTCGTGCATCAGGCGCCGCGCGTCCCAGGCGTCTCGAGGCATGAACATCGGTGACCTGCCGTTTCATCGACGGCCGGCGCTCGAGCTGCTCGGGCTCACCCACGAGCTCGGGGACCGCACCATCGACGTCGACTACACCGGCTTCGGCTGGACGCGCGTCGAGCGCCTGTGGCTGGACGATGGCTCGTCCCGGTTCCACGTTGCGGACGCACTCGTCCTCGCGCTCCACTCCGCCGACGACGGCGAGCACCTTGGCGATGACGTCGAGCTCGAGTTCGTCCTCGACGCGACCGCAACCGGCGGTTCGGTGACGGTGCTGGCCTCCGCGTTCCTCGAGCGCTGGTTGCCGCGCCTGCCGGCCGCGAGCGCGATCGTGCTCGCGATGTGCAATCCCCGCCGCGCGCGCCTGCGCGCGTTGAACGTCCCCGGAACGGCGCCGCTCTTCCACGGGATGGGCGACGTCGACTCCTGGCTCGATGACTCGGTTGAGGGACCCACCCTGCGGCTCACCGCCCAGGCCTGGTGCACCGTCGTGCCCGGGAGGACGTCATGACCGAGGAAGCAAAGCGCGCGTATGCGGGCATTTACCTGCTCAAGCGGATGGACCTCACGCCGTCGGACGGCGGGCTGATCCTCCCCGTGGTCCTGCCGTCGGACCTCTCTCCGCTCGAGGACATCCTCATGGAGCTCGCGGTCGAAGGGCTCGTGGAGATCAACCGCCGCAAGGACCGATGGGAGCTCACGCGCAAGGGCCTGGCCTACCTCGCCTCGTTGATCGACGAAGCCGAAGCCCTGATCGACGAGTTCGACGATGACGAGCTTCCGGACGTCGTCGCGGAGCTCCGAGCGCGCAACCTCGACGTCTTCCGCGCCCGGTTCCTGTGGGGATGGTTCGACGGCGAGCTCGACGACCTCGCGCAGTGGCAGCAGCAGCGCGGCGTCACGCCGGTCGAGACGTTGTGGGCGTACTACCTGCTCGACGACGCGTTCTACGCCGAGCTGGCCAAGGATCTCGCGACCGGGTGATCAGCGGCGGAACCGGTCGGCGATGGCCGGCTCGCGCGGGATGCCGTCCGTCGAAGGCGGCTGGTGGGGCGGAGGCACCTCGAGCTGGAGCTCGGCATCGAAGACGAGGTCGCTCGAGGTCGCCGTCTGCTGGTGGACCTCGAAGGCGAGCGTGTTCGAGCCGGCCCGCAGGAGCGAACGCGCCCCGTCCCAGTTGAACAGGTTGTGCGAGTCGGCGGCGATGTGGCTAGTGGACAGCGTCGTCGACGTGACCTCGCCGGTCGGCAGCCCCGCGCGCCCGATCTCGGTGCCATTCAAGTACGCGACGAAGCCGTCGTCGTACATCACGCGACCGACGATGCCGAGCACGACGCTCGGGTCCTCGACGTCGAACGTCGTGCGGAAGTACGTCGTGATGTGGCGATTTCCCGTGCTCGCGCCGTACGCCACGGTCGTCTCGATGTACGGCTCACCGTAGCCGAGCGGCCCATCGCCTTGCGCCCAGCCGGAGTCGTCGAAGGTGCGGTCGCGCCAGGACGTCGAGCCGAGTCCGCCCTGATCCCAGTATCGCCACACCGACCTCCGCGGGACCGCCATGAGGACGTGCTCCGGCGGCAACTCCTGGTCCCCCGAGCCGTCGCAGTAGTCGGTCGGCAGCGGCGTGACCGCGCCGGCGCCGCCGACGCGCCCCGGCGACGGGGAGCACCCCAGGCCGGCCTCGTCGAGCGGGATGCACGTGCTCGTGCCCGGCTGCACCGTGACCAACCTGATGACGTCGCCGCCGTAGGCCTCGCCGTCCTGCGCGCGCACGCCCGTCACCGGGAACGTGACGGCGCGACCGGCGTCGATCACGAGCGCGCGGCCGCGATAGAGGGTGGCGCGTACACCGGCGCCCTCGAAGTTGATGCGGCGCGCGAATCGCTCGCCGTTCTCGTGCATGTCGGGCGCTCGCATCGGCACGCGCAACCGCCGCTGCACCTTGGCGACCACCTCGTCGACGACGTCGGCGATGAGCGGTCGCACGCCATCGTACGCGCGCAGGTTGGCCTGGTGATACATCCACGGGTCGGCCTCGCCCATCATCATGTAGCGATAGAGCATGTCGGCCTTGTCCTCGATGATCTCGGCGTACGTGTACGACCCGCCCTCGGCGGCGTTGTACTGCGCGATCCACTCCGCAGGGGTCGACACGTTGAACGGCATGCCGCCCGGCCGCCGTGGGATGAGGAGCATCGATGGCTGCAGCCGGTTGTAGAACGCCATGTTCGGCGTCGGGTTGTCGCAACCGGGCTTCGACGAGTCGGTCACGGCGTAGGCGATGCCGGCATCGACCGCCGCCTGCATCACCTCCACGTTGACGAAGCCGGAGATGTTCGGCGCCACGAAGCTCGTCGGATCGAAGCGAAGGTTCATGGCGCTCTCGGCGAGCGCGATGTTCAGCTCGAACTCGTTCAACGCGAAGTTGTAGCCCTTGTCGTCGAGGTGATGATGATTGAACGTGTGCGTCACCCAGTCCCATTCGGCAGCGGTGGCGCGCGCGGCCTCGGTCAGCGGATCGCCGGCGGTGGCGCGGATGCCGTTGAACGCCATCGTGAGCTGGAAGCCAGGCGTGCTCGGCTGCGCTCGACGCCAGTTGATCCAGGCGAGGAGCGCGTACAGGTCCGCATCGGTGAGCCGATACCTGCCGCCCGTGAAGATGTCCGATGACAGGAAGACGTCGTCGATCTGCACGCCCATGTCGATGCGGCGCTCGCCGAGCCAGGTCCCACCGGAGACCCAGTTGAGGACGCCATGCAGGAACTGGTGCGAGTGCATGCGGGTCGGGTCCTGCCGCGACAGGAGCAAGAGCGACTCGCGCCCGTCGCTCGCCGTGTGGATGGCGGCGAGCGCGTTGCCGGCGGCGTCATTGAGCAGCGGCGTGAGCGACGCGCTGGCCGGCGCCGACAGGTACACCGAGCCGCCGGCGATCTGCTGCGTCACGTCGCAGTTGACGTCGCGGAACACCGCGCGGCCGGCGCTGGTGCAGGTGATGTCGACCGGCGTCGTGCTCGTGCTCCGCGTGGTGTAGCTGCCCCAGCCCAGCGCCGGGTCGGCGTTCGACGCGAGGACGGCGCGCCGTACGGCGAAGCGCTGCTCGTAGTCGGCGAGCGCCGCCCATTCCGTCGACGACAGCTGCGACGTGCCGTTGACCGCCAGCGACGAGGTGGTGAGGATGATGCCCTGGTAGCAACCGTGCGTGCTGCTGGTCTGCAGCCGGGCCGTGGTCAGCGTCTCGCTGCTCGCGATCAGCACGTCGAACGGCACACCGCGATGGCGGAGCACCGACTTGATGGCCTCGAGCTCGGCCTCGGTGCCGGTGGCCGCGATGACGAGCAGCTTGGCCTCCACGGGCAACGTGGGGTCGCTGTGTGCGATCGCGCTCGTCGGACGGTCGAGATCCGCGACGGAGATGTCCGCGATGGGGCCGAGCTCGGGTGCCGCGAGCACCTCGCGCGGACCGTCGTCATGCTGGCACGCGTCGACATGCTCCTCGGGTGGCGCCTCGGAGGGTGGCGGCGGCGGCGCCTGGCAGCTCCAGGCGAGGGACGACAGGAGGAGCACGGGAACGGCGCGCGACGTCGGCATCGGATTGTCGCAATGCAACCGACCAGCCACATGGTGATCGGCGAGCTACATCACCGAAGCGGAACGAGTTCACCCCTGCGCCGCGGAATGCCGTCGAGGCGCTGCACGTGCCCGGTGGACACGGCCGTGCGCGCCCGACACTGTCCGCCGCGATCCGCGGCCCAGTCCTCGGCTTCGCGTGCGAGTGGTCGACTTTCCCGTGACGCCGTCTGGCGATCTTCGATACCCTCGTACGATGTCGTACGCCTCCCGTCCGGCGATCCTGGCGTTGATCGTCGTACCGGTCCTGGTCGCGTGCGGACGCCGCGATGACGCGGCGGACGTCGATGCAGGCGACGTGGAGGTCGACGCCGGCGAGACCGACGCCGGCGACATCGACGCGGCCGCGATCGACGGGCCCACGATCGACGCCATCGACGTCGACGTCCTCATCACGGGCCCGGCGACCCCGTTCGACGTCGCGTACGCCAACGCGTGGACGTTTCGCGGCGTCACCGGCGCGATGTCACAGAGCATCGCGGTCGTGATCAACCCGACCACGGGCACCGAGCCGCTCGACCTCACCGGCTTCCAGGTCGTGAGCGTCGTCGACGATCACCCGCAGGCGGTCTTCCAGTTCCGCATCGAGGTACCGGCGGCCGCGGCCGTGCCGGTCGGCAACGCGGCCGGCAGCCTCTCGCCGGCGGCCG
The DNA here is from genome assembly GCA_035525615.1 of Kofleriaceae bacterium. Taxonomy (GTDB): domain Bacteria; phylum Myxococcota_A; class Polyangia; order Haliangiales; family Haliangiaceae; genus UBA2376. Next base: position 17,837 of record DATLEB010000242.1, read on the forward strand.
ACACACACGTGACGCCGATGGTCCACGAGCCGCGCACCGACACCGACGCCCCGTCGCTGACCATGGAGTGGGGGAACCTGACCATGGCGGTCAACGCGACCGTCAACGTCACCGCCGTCCTGCGCAACGGCTCGCAGCAGGTGACCCTGCCCTTCGTGCTCACCCTCTCGACGTCGGGCATCGGCGTCGCCATCACCGGCGCCAACCGCGTCGTGTCCGTCTCGCTGATCTGAGCCCGGCCGGTGCGGCGCGATCAGGTCTCCGAGGTCATCCCGGCCGCGTGCGAGGCGGTCTTCGACCTCGTGCACGACTACGGCCGGCGCCTCGAGTGGGACACGCTGCTCAGCGCCGCCTACCTCGTCGGTGGCGCGACCGCGGCCGGCAAGGGCGTGGCGAGCGTGTGCGTCGGCCGCCGCTCGCTCGGCAAGCTCGCGATCGAGACGCGCTACGTCTCGTTCGAGCGCGGCGTGGTCGCGGCCGTCGAGATGATCAATCGTCCGCCCCTCTTCGGCCGGTGGGCCGCCTCCATTCGCCATTCTCCGCTCGACGGAGGCGCGTCGCGCATCACGTACACGTGGTCGTTCGAGAGCTCGCCGCGCTGGTTGCGCTGGCTGGTCGAGCCGATCATGGCGCGCGTCTTCCGCTGGGAGACCCGCAAGCGGCTACGCGCCCTGCGCGCCCACTTCGTGCGGATCAGCGGCGGCGGGTGACGCGGCGGATCGCGAAGCTCGAGCGCACGCGGGCCACGCCGGGTAAGCGCGACAGGTGCTCGCTGTGGATGCGCTCGTAGTCGGACTGCTCGCGGACCTCGACCCGCAGGAAGTAGTCGCTGTTGCCGGACATGAGGTAGCACTCGCGAACCTCGGGGACCTTGCGCACCGCGGTCTCGAACCGCGTCATCGACTCCGAGGTCTGGCGATCGAGCACGATCTCGACCAGCACCGTGGTGAGGCGCTCCTCGTCGCCCTCGACGATCGCGGTGTAGCCGCGGATCGCGCCGTCGCGTTCGAGCAGGCGCAGGCGGCGGAGGCACGCCGACGGCGAGAGGTCGACCGCGGCGGCGAGCTTGGCGTTGGGCAGGCGGCCGTCGGCCAGCAGGAGCTGGATGATCTTGCGATCGGTGGCGTCGAGATCCCGCATGGTCGAAGATTGCAGCGTACCGCACTTTCTGCGAAGCATCCCCGCCTCTCTTCGCATCTCATGCGGGTGAGACGCACGAACCAGCGACCCGCCATGAACTAGGGTCAGGCCATGAAGATCGGCGTCCCCAAGGAGATCAAGGATCACGAGAGCCGCGTCGCCATGACTCCGGCCGGTGTGCGCGAGCTCGTCGCGCAGGGCCACGAGCTCACGGTGCAGACCAACGCGGGTGTCGGTAGCGGCTTCGACGACGCGGCGTACCGCGACGCCGGCGCGACCATCGCCCCCGACGCCGACGCGGTGTTCGAGGCGGCGACGCTCATCGTGAAGGTCAAGGAGCCGCAGGCCGTCGAGTGCAAGCGCCTCCGCCCGCACCACGTCCTCTTCACGTACCTCCACCTCGCGCCCGACCCCGAGCAGGCGCGCGGTCTCAAGGAGAGCGGCGCCACGGCGATCGCGTACGAGACCGTCACCGACCGCGCCGGACGCCTCCCGCTCCTCGCGCCGATGAGCGAGATCGCGGGCCGCATGTCGATCCAGGTCGGCGCGGTCGCGCTGCAGAACCGCGACGGCGGCGCCGGCGTGCTCCTCGGCGGCGTGGCCGGTGTGCTGCCCGCCAGGGTCGTCATCCTCGGCGGCGGCGTGGTCGGCAGCCAGGCGGCGCGCATGGCGATGGGCCTCGGCGCCGACGTGATCGTCATCGACGCGTCGCTACCGCGCCTCGCCGAGCTCGACGCGCTGTGGGGCCCGCGCCTCAAGACCGTCTTCGCCACGCGCGACACCAGCGAGCGCCTCGTGCGCGAGGCCGACCTCGTGGTCGGCGCCGTGCTCGTCACCGGCGCCGCCGCGCCCAAGCTGGTCCGCCGCGGCCACCTGGCCGCGATGCGCCCGGGCTCGGTGCTGGTCGACGTCTCGATCGACCAGGGCGGCTGCTTCGAGACCAGCCGCGCCACGACGCACAGCGACCCGACCTACATCGTCGACGGCATCGTCCACTACTGCGTGGCCAACATGCCGGGCGGCGTCGCCCGCACGTCGACTCTCGCGCTGACCAACGCGACGCTGCGCTACGTCGAGCAGATCGCGGGCCTCGGCTGGCGCGGCGCGGTCGAGCGCGACCCCGGCCTGCGGGCGGGCGTCAACGTCTTCGACGGTCGCATCGTGCACGCGGCGGTGGCCGAGGCGCTCGGCGAGACCGTCGCCACCCTCGGCTAGAGCGCGAAGTGCGTCTTGGCGTGCTCGGCGAGGAGCTCGACGGCCTTGCGCGCGAGGTCGACGTGATCGCGCCGGTGATAGAGCGCATACACGGCCGCGCTACCGGCATCGAGCTCGGCGATGACCTTCACCCGACCGTTCTTGATCGCGTCGCGCGCGACGCTGCGCGGGACGAACGCGACGAAGCCGCCGCGTGACACCGCCTCGAGCATGAGGAAGGCGTCGTCGAGCTCGGCCACGCCCTGAGGCTTGAGCCCCTTCTCCTCGAGATACGCGTCGACCTCCCAGCGATAGGCCGACGCGTTGCGATGCTCGAGCAGTGACAGGTTTTGCCAGTCGGGGCGCGGCGTCACGCTGGCGGCCGCGATCGCGATCAGGCGAGGACGATGGAGCGTCACGACATCGAGGCCACGCTGCGCCGCCTCGACCGGCTCGGTGTCGCCGACCACCAGATCGAGATCGTGCGCGCGGAGCTCGCGGATGAGATCGAGCGCGTCACCGGTCCGGATCACCGGTCGACATTCGGGAACCGTCAGCACCGGCATCAAGAAGTCGGCGGCGATCGTCCGCGAGATGGCGGCGCTCACGCCGATGCGCAACTGGACCGGCGGAGGATCGCTCGCGTGCCCCAGCGCGTGCACCAGCCGCTCGCCCGCGCGGAACATCGCCGTGGTGTGCTCGTACGCATCTCGGCCCGGCTCGGTGAGGCGCAGCCCCATGCCCGTACGATCGAACAAGGACACACCCAGCGCGCGCTCGAGCATCTTGATCTGTTCACTCACCGTCGGCTGAGAGACTCCCAGCCGCTCCGCCGCCGCCTTCACGGAGCCTTCAGTGGCTGCCACGTGAAAGTAATAGACGTGATTGAAGTTGAGCACGGGGCACCTTATCTCGACCGATGGTCGCTCCCTTCATTCCAGGATAGCGACCGATGTCGATTAGGGAGGCCCTATGTGATCGCTTCGATGTTTCCGTCGGTGACGAGCACGTCTGCATCCCAGGTTGCGGCGAGAGACGCGAAATCATCGCCGCTCATCTCGCCGACGACGAACACGGGAATGTCATCGGCAAACACTCCCAGGGTGGCGCGTAACATCGCCGTGATCCGCCGTTGCAGCGCGAGATCCGATCGTGAATCGCTGTCGCGGGGCCGCACTTGATACACGGCCATGTCCGCTCCGCGTTCGCGTGAGATCTTCGCACCAAGTCGCATCGCATCAACATCTTCAGGTGAGCGCAGGGCGACGAGCACCTTGGACATGAAAGCTCCGCAGCCTCAGGGCTAACCAAAACCTGCCGCCGATCGCCGCCGAGGCAAGGAACGAAAAGCTCTCGGAGAGCGACGCCGATAGGCTTTCCCGAACCGCACTGGCGATCTAGGCTTCAGCGTGAGCTCGCGCTGCTTCGTGCTGCTGATTCTCGCCGCGTGCGGCGGACGCCCGCACGGCACCGCCGCATCGGAGGCCCCGATCGATGTTCCGTGCGCGTGGCCCACGCCGGGCACCGTCGTCTTCTCGGAGGGCGAGGCGTCGCTCGTGCGCCACGACGTCACGGACACGGGCGCGCTCTTCACAGCCGCGCAACCCGATGACCCCGACTACGCCGACTTCCGCGCCCGCGTGCGTCGCGATGGCGCCGAGCTGCGCGAACCGGTCGCCGACCGCGCGCCGCCGGCGGACGACGCCGAGCGCGAGCTCTGGCGGCGCGAGGATCACAACAGCGCGCTGGTGATGTCCGGCAAGGCCGGCAGCCTGCGGTCGGTGCAGTGTCTCGAGGCGCTCGCCTTCGTCCCCGAGCGCGAGACCATCGTGCTCGTGCTGCGCAAGGACGCCGCGACCCGCCTCTACGTGGGCACGTCGGACCAGATGTTCCCACCCAAGACCGTCTACGGGACGACGCAGGCCGCCGACGACGTCGCGGGCGGCTGGCGCTTCGATGTCGTCCTCCACAACCACACCGTGCGGACGCGCGGCGCCGGCATCGCGCTGGGAATGCCGACGCTCTCCACCTCCGACGTGAGTCTCTTCCGCAACCTCGTGACCGATCTCGGGCTGCGCGCCGCGTGGGTCACGAACGGCGTCTACACCGCGGAGGTCCCGGCCGCGGACTTTCCGCTCTTCCTCGGCCGGGACTGATATCGTCGCGCGGGGGGAGAGGGTCCATGAGCATCGAGATCACCGCCGAGCACGAGGCCGCGCACGATCGCCTGCGCGCGATGGTGCACCTCGACGTCAGCGACATCATCTTCTACCTGCGCGTCGACGGCGACCGGTACCGCTTCGACGAGGTGAACGCCGCGTTCCTCAAGTCCACCGGCCTGCGCGAGGATCAGGTCATCGGCAAGCTCGTCGACGACGTCATCCCCGAGCCGTCGCTCTCGCAAGCGCGGAGGAACTACGCCGAGGCGATCCGCGATGGCCGCACCATGCGCTGGGACGAGATCACCGAGTACCCGACCGGGCGCAAGCACGGCGAGGTCTCGGTGACGCCGGTGATCGACACGCGCGGTCGCTGCGTCTCGCTCATCGGCACGGTGCGCGACGTGACGCAGGCGCGCCGCGCGGCAGCGTTGCTCGCAGCGGAGCAGCGCGTCCTCGGCATGGTCGCCGCCGGGGCCAGCCTGAAGGCCACGCTCGAGGCGCTGGTGCGCGACGTCGAGCGACAGATCGAGCCCGGGCTGGGATCGCTCCTGCTCCTCTCGGCCGACGGCACGAGGCTCGAGCACGGGGCCGCGCCCAGCCTGCCCGACGACTACACCCGCGCCATCGACGGCCAGGCCATCGGGCCCGCCCAGGGTTCGTGCGGGACCGCCGCGTCGCGACGCGAGGTCGTGATCGTCACCGACATCGAGCACGACCCGCTGTGGGCCAACTACCGGGACGTCGCGCTGCGCGCTGGACTGCGCGCGTGCTGGTCGTCGCCGATCATGTCGGCCAGCGGCCGCGTGCTCGGAACCTTCGCGATCTACTACCGCACGTCGCACGCGCCGAGCGACTACGACCGCGAGCTCATCGAGCGGGTGAGCCACGTCGCCGGCATCGCGCTCGAGCGCCACGAGCTCGACGAGCAGCTCCGGCGGCTCGCGGCACGGATCGAGTCGGCGCGCGAAGACGAGCGCACCGGCATCGCACGCGAGATCCACGATCAGCTGGGCCAGTCGCTCACGCTGCTCAAGGTCGACCTGGCGTGGATCGCGCGCCGCGCCACCGCCGACAACCTGCCGCGCGAGCAGCTGCTCGAGAAGCTCGCCGGGCTGGGCGAGATCGCCGAGGAGCTCATCCGCGAGGTGCGCCGCATCGCGACCGAGCTACGGCCCGCGATCCTCGACGACGTCGGGCTCGACGCGGCGCTGGCCTGGCAGGCCGAGGAGTTCGAGCGCCGCACCAAGATCGCATGCAAGGTGCACTCCGGGCTCTCCGACGACGACCGCATCTCGCGGCCGGTCGCCACGACCGTCTTCCGCGTCTTCCAGGAGGCGCTCACCAACGTCATCCGGCACGCCGGCGCCACGCGCGTCGACGTCTACATCGAGGAGGCCACGACCGGCCTCGTGCTCGTGGTCTCCGACGACGGCGAGGGCATCCCGCCCGAGCGGCTCGAGGATCCACGATCGCTCGGGCTCCTCGGCATGCGCGAGCGCGCGCGGCGCCTGGGCGGGACGGTGACGTTCGACCGCCGCAAGCCACGCGGCACCGCTGTCATCCTCGAGCTTCCGCACGGGGCGTGAGCAGCTCCGCGACCGAGTCGAACGCCGCCGACTTGTCGAGGAACCGATCGGCGCCCAGCGCGAGGCAATGCTCGCGGTACGAGGCGGCGTTGGTGAGGATGACGAGGAGCGCGGCGGGCACGGTGGCACGCAGCGCGACCACCAGCTCGAGGCGGTCGCGATCGCGGAGCAGGACGTCGGCGATGATCGCGTCGGGGCGCAGCTCCGTGGCCAGGGACAGCGCGGCGGCGGCGGTGTCGGCCTCGCCGACGACCAGGTGACCGCGCTCGCCCAGCCGAAGCGCGAGGCGCTCGCGCAGGCGCGCCGAGTCGTCGATCACGAGCACCCGCAACGCGACGATCATCGGTCGGGATGCGTGCGAGCGATGCAGGTCGACCGCCGAACCTCCTGTCGGCGTTCGTCCTACGCAGTAGAATCGCACCATGTACCGCGTGCTCCTGGTCGACGACCACCCCGCCCTGCGTCGCGGGATGAAGTCGATCCTCGAGGACGCCATCCCCGGCGTCTCCGTGAGCGAGGCCGGCGACGGCGATCAGGCGCTCGTGATCATGGCCGCGCCGGCGCCGCGTCCGTTCGACGTCATCGTGCTCGACCTGAGCATGCCGGGCCGCAGCGGCATCGACCTCCTCGCCGAGGTGAAGCACCGCTACCCCAAGATCCCGGTGCTCATCATGAGCCTGCACAGCGAGGAGCAGTTCGCGGTGCGCGCGCTCCGCGCCGGCGCGAGCGGCTACTTGACCAAGACCGCCGCGCCCGAGCAGCTGGTGGTCGCCGTGGGCAAGCTCGCGCGCGGCAGCCGCTACGTCTCCGAGTCGCTGGCGGAGCGGCTCGCCGCCGATGTCGGCCACAAGGAGACGTCCGCGCCGCACGAGCGCCTGTCGGACCGCGAGTTCGAGGTGATGCGCGGGCTCGCCTCGGGCCAGAGCGTGAGCGAGATCGCAGAGCAGATGAAGCTCAGCGTGAAGACCGTCAGCACGTATCGCACGCGCCTCCTCGAGAAGCTCGGCATGGAGACCAACGCCGAGGTCACGCGGTACGCGATCCAGAACGGGCTCGCGTAGCTCCTTGTAGGACGGACGCGGACAGCACGATCCGTCGTCGTCCGGCCCGACGAACCCGAATCGGCCGACTGCGGCCGAGCGGCTCATGTCGTCCTATGTCCAGGATGACGGACCGGGATGAGCACCATGAGGATTCGTTGCGGCTGCTCGGGCGTATGAGCGCGGGCGTGGCGCATGACCTGAACAACTACCTCACGGTCGTGCGTGTGGCGTTCGACCTGCTCGAGCAGCGCGATGGTGACGAGCTGCTGTGGGCGCGCGCGAGGGATGCGATCGAGAGCGCGATCGGCCTCAACCGGAATCTCATCGAGTACGTCCGGGGCTCGCAGCCCGAACCGCGCGCGATCGATCTCAGCGCGCTGGTCCAGCGCGTGCTCGGGATCCTCAACCGCTTCATCCCGCCGCCCATCGTCGTGGTCGTGGACGAGGCCGGGAACCTGCCGCTCGTGCGCGGCATCGGCCCCGAGCTCGAACAGATGGTGCTCAACCTCGTCATCAACGCATGCGACGCGATGCCCAGAGGCGGCGAGCTACGCATTCGCCTCCGCTCGCCGGGTCCGTCGGCCGTGGTCATCGACGTCATGGACACTGGCTCGGGCGGCCTGCGCAACGTCGACAGCGACACGATCACGCCGTCCGGAAAGCCGGGCCGCAACGGCCGTAGCCTCGGCCTCGGCATCGTGCGTTCGGTGGTCGAACGCCATCGCGCCGTGATGAAGGTCGGCCCGCGTGACGGCGGAGGCACGATCGCGACCGTCGTGCTCGAGCCCTGGCGCGCCTAAGACACTGTCTGAGGCCGACCATCGCCGGGTCGTGCCGGCTGTTGCCAGCCCATGCCGGCGTGAACAATGGTCACGTCGGGGGATGTACGCGAAGCGCATCGTCCTGGGGATCGTTTTGAGCCTGATCGTGGCCGGTTTCTGCGCGTGCGACCCGATCGAGGTGAACTTCGCCGACGCGGGCATCGACGCCGCCGAGGTCACCTGCGACGAGAGCACGTGCGGCGAGACACCCGACTCGTGCTGCCCCGCGTCGTGCACGGCCAACAATGACCTCGACTGCGCCGCGGTCTGCGGCAACGGGACGCTCGAGCCGGGCGAGCGCTGCGATCCGCTCGGCACCTGCCCCACGGAGTGTCCGGCGCAAGGCTGCCAGCTCTACGCGCTCGAGCAGCCGGGCACCTGCTTCGCGCAGTGCGCGCCGGCCGGGATGCAGACCGCATGCGTGAACGCCGACGGGTGCTGCCCGGGCGGCTGCAATGCCAACAACGACGACGACTGCGATCCGGCGTGCGGCAACGGCGCCGTCGAGCAGGGCGAGACCTGCGATCCCCTGACCTCGTGCCCCGCGACGTGTCCGCAGGTCGGATGCCAGCTGCGCTCGCTGCAGAACGGCGGCACGTGCACCGCGGCGTGCGCCAACGGCGCCCTGCAGACCGCCTGCGTGAACAACGATGGCTGCTGTCCGTCGGGCTGCAACGCCAACAACGACAACAACTGCCAGGCCGGCTGCGGCAACGGCGTGATCGAGGCGGGCGAGACCTGCGACCCGCTCAACACGTGCCCGACGTCGTGCCCGGCGCAAGGCTGTCAGCTGCGCACGCTGCAGAACGGCGGCACGTGCGGCGCGCAGTGCGTGAACGCCGGCCAGCAGACGACGTGCATCAACAACGACGGCTGTTGCCCCACCGGGTGCAACGCCAACAACGACAACAACTGCCAGCCGGTGTGCGGCAACGGCGTCATCGAGGGCAACGAGACCTGCGATCCCAACGCGCCCGCCGGTCAGAACTGCCAGTGCGCCGCCGAGCCGTACACCTGTTACGGCCAGACCGGCTCGGCCTCGCAGTGCAACGTGCGCTGCCACCAGCCGGTCACGCGCTGCGACATCAACGGCGACGGATGCTGCGCGTTCACCGGCACCGGCGACTGCGGCAACGGCAACGACACCGAGTGTCCCGCCCCGCGCTGGCGCACCGTCGAGTGGCCGTACACGATCAACTACACGACCGACTGCTTCTACCCGCGCATCTACGGCATCGAGCCCGGCGGCTCGTACATGTTCACGATGTGCTACCCGCCGGGCAATCCCGCGCCGGGCGGCGACCCGGTCATCAACGCGATCAGCGACAACCTCGGTAACGTCTACAACGTCACCAACGACAACTGCGGCGACACCACGGCCCTGCCCTACACCGCGAACTGGCGCTGCGAGAACGACGGCGGCCAGATCCGGATGTTCTGCGCGTCGCCGAGCCCGGGCGGCTTCATGATCCGCAGCGGCGGCGTGAGCTACCTCGACCTGCGCATCTGCCCGCGCACCGCGCAGACCGGCGGTCGAGGCGCGATGCACATCTGGTACAACGCCACGCGCACCCCGACCCCGGGCTGACGCCGAGCGAGGGGCGCAGGTTTTGGCGACGCGCGTGTGAACCGCGCTTCACGGACCGGCAAGCGGTGGTCACGAAACCGCTGGCCCGGGCCGTGCTGTAGCGCCTGGCATGATGAAGAAGGTCGGGATCCTGCTCGTCGTCACTGCTCCTCTGGCCGTCACCCCAGCCGCCGCCGAGCCCACGACCACCGACGTGGGCTTCCGGGTCGGAGGCTACGGCTTCCACCGCGAGGGCGACCAGAGCGCCGACTCGTGGACCGAGTGCCGGATGAACGGCGTCGGGGTCTTCGCCAGCCGCGACGTGCGCGGCCCGGCCTTCGTCGAGGCCGGCCTCGACGCCTACGTCTCGCAGGCATTCCCGACGCCGTCGCCGGAGACCGACCTCCCCATCGACCGGATGAGCGGTCTGGTGTCGGTGGCCGCCGGCGCACGCACGCAGATCGGATCGCGGCTGCGCGGCTACGTGCAGCTCGGCGCCGGCGTCGAGCTGACGAAGGTGTCCGTGGCGTACGGCGACGAGGGCAAGACGGTGCGTGACGCGAAGGTGATGCCGGAGGGCTTCTTCGGCGTGGGGCTCGACCTGCGCGTCGCGAAGGGCACCTACGTCGGCGCCAGCTTCCGCACGCTGGTCATGGGCAACTTCGACTACGACCCGGCGCGCATCGAGATGGAGAGCGCCTGGGTCGCGCCGCAGGCCGACGTCGTGTTCGACGCGTCGCCGGACCTCGCGAATCAGGGCCAGTTCTACATTCGCCGCAACCTGTAAGGTACGATGGGGGCATGGGGACCCCCGAACCGATCGTCGCGCTCGGCGCGACGCCGGAACGTATTGCACAGGCCGTTCACAAGGTCGTCACGTCCGACGGCGTGCGCGCCGCGCGCCTCGCCGCGGGCGCGTCGCAGTCGCTCGTCGACGAGCCGTCGGATCCCAGCAGCGCGCGCTGGTTCCAGTCGCTCGTCGAGCTGGGCTGGCTGGTCGCGTCGGCCGATGGCTTCGATCCCGCCGAGCGCGCGTCGATGGCGTCGCTGCTCGCGACGGTGACGGGCAAGGCCGTCGACGAGAACCTGCTCGAGCAGCACCTCGGTGAGCTCGCGCACCAGGTCGACATCATGGGCCGCAGCCAGCGGCTCGCGCGCGCCGCCACCGAGCTCGCCGATCAGTCGGCCGGTGACGACGCGCTCGCGTTCGCGGCGCTGGTCGCGATGGCCGACGGGCGCCTCGAGCAGATCGAGCTCGACGCGCTGATCGCCCTCGGCTCGTACGTCTCGATCGACGCCACGCGCGTGCGCTCGCTCGTCGCGGCTCTCGCCAAGGATGTGGAGGCGAACCTGTGAGCGCCAGCCGCGAGGAGTGGGGCCGCGCGCGAAGCGCGCCTGGGGTAGCGCCCACGACGAAGCGGCCGAGCCCGCGCAGCGGGCGAGCCGGCGCGAACGGAGGTCAACGATGAGCTACGTCAATCACATGGCCAAGGAGCTCAACTGCAAGATCGTCTATTACGGTCCTGGGCTCTGCGGAAAGACGGCCAACCTGCAGTGGATCTTCGGTCAGACCAAGCAGGAGGCGCGCGGCAAGATGATCAGCCTCGCGACGGAGACCGAGCGCACGCTCTTCTTCGACTTCCTGCCCATCGACCTCGGCATGGTCCGCGGCTTCAAGGTCCGCTTCCACATCTACACGGTGCCCGGTCAGGTCTTCTACGACGCGAGCCGCAAGCTGGTCCTGAAGGGGTCCGACGGCGTCATCTTCGTCGCCGATTCGCAGCCGGGCCGCATCGAGGCCAACATCGAGAGCGTCGAGAACCTCTCCGAGAACCTCGCCGCCACGGGCAACTCGCTCGAGAAGCTGCCGTACATCATGCAGTACAACAAACGCGATCTGCCTGACGTCACGCCGATCGAGGAGCTGCGTGAGGCGCTCAACCCCATGAAGGTTCCGGAGTTCGAGGCCTCGGCCATCAAGGGAGTGGGCGTTTTTGAGACACTCAAGGCCCTGTCCAAGCAGGTCCTCCAGCGGCTGGCCAAGCAAGAGCAGATCTAGGGTAAGGTCGTGGGGTGGAGGGACGATGCGGCGACTGACCCGGACCATCGAGGAAGTCGGCTGGACACGGGACGTACCGCGGCTCTCGGGAGCCGAGCCGGTGTCGTTCGCGTTCGATGCGATGCGGCGTGACTCGCACGACTGCGTGCTCGTCATCGGGCCGGGGGCGGTGCTGCAGGGCATCTTCACGAGCCGTGACTTCCTCAATCGCGTCGCCGCGCCGCGCGTGAGCGCCAAGGCAGTGACGCTCGAGGAGGTGATGACGCCCAACCCGCGCACGCTCTCCCCGTCCGATCCGGTCGCGTTCGCGATCAACTGGATGGCGATCGAGGGCTTCCGCAACGTGCCCATCGTCGACGGCGGCAAGGTGCTGGGCGTCCTGACGGTCTGGGACGTGATGCGCCAGATCACCGACCTGTTCGACGAGATCGATGCCACGCCGCGCGACATCGCTCCGCAGGACGACGTCTCCAGCGTGACCATGATCGATCTCGGAGGCGGGTCGTGAGCGTCACGAACCCCGACCACTCCGGTGGCATGCGCCTCCTTACCCTCGCCACGGTGGGCGAGCTGCCGACGCGGCCGCACGCGCGCGTCGACGCCAGCGCGCGCCTCGCCCACGTCGTCGATCAGATGAAGGCCAAGGGCCGCGGCTGCGTGCTCGTCGAGGAGGACGGCGCGCTGGTCGGCATCTTCACCGAGCGCGATCTGGTCGGGCGCGTCGACCACGGCGACCGCGCCTGGATCGACGTGATCGTGAAGGACGTGATGACGCCGATGCCGATGGTGAGCCGCTCCGGCGACTCCCTGGCCGAGGCGATGCGGCGCATGGTCGAGGGCAAGCGCCGCCACCTGCCGATCGTCGACGACCACGGCAAGGTGAAGGGCCTCATCTCGGTGCGCGACATCCTCGCGTTCGTCGCCAGCCGGTTCCCCGAGGAGATGATGAATCTCCCGCCCGAGCCGAGCCACGAATCCTGAGCGCTTCGCGGTCGCTGGTCGAGATGTCGATCGTCGAGATCGTTGGGGCGCTGCGCGCCGGCGAGCGATCGTTTCGCGTGCTCGACCCCGATCTCGGGCGCGGCCTGCACGCCGGTGAGACCGTCGAGCGCGAAGGCGTCACCTACGTGCACCGGCCGTGGCGGGTGTGGATCGATCTCGCCGAGCGGCTCGGCATGCGGATGCTGACGCCGCGCCGTATCGACGAGACGCTGGTCGAGGTGCGCTTCGAGCCCCTGGCGCGTACGGCGGCCGAGCGCGTGCCCGACGTGACCGAGAAGTACGGCGCGCGGTCGGCGTTCGCCCGCATCTCGAAGCACGAGGATCCGGGGTTCGTCATCGACCTCGCCGAGGCGCTGGCGCGCGTGCCGCTGCCAACCTCACCGCGCGTGCTCGACCTCGGCGTGAACACCGGCGACGAGCTGGCGCTCGTCCTCGCGCTGCGCCCCGAGCTGCGCGGCGCCGTCGACCTCGTCGGCGTCGACCACAGCGCGTCGGCGCTGCAGGTCGCGCGCGCGCGCTTCACCGGCGAGCGCGCGCGCTTCATCGAGGCGGACCTCGCCCGGCTCGCGACGCTCGACCTGGGCCGCTTCGATCTCGTCATCTCGATCGGCACGCTGCAGAGCGGCGCGCTCGACGACCGCGCGCTCCTCCGCGATCTCGTGCAGCACAACCTGGCAGAGTCCGGCAGCGTGATCCTGGGCATGCCCAACTGCCGCTACATCGACGGCGAGATCGAATACGGCGCGCGCGTCGTAAACCTGCGCGAACCCGAGATGGGACTCCTGGTGAAGGACGTCGCGTTCTACCGGAAGTACCTGCAGCAGCACCACCGGCGCGTCTACGTCACCGGCAAGCACTACCTGCTCGTGACGGCCACGCCCGCCTGATATCCTCGGGCCATGGCGCCGAAGGATCTCCGGCAGGACGACGGTGGCGGCGGCGGTGGCGGTGGCGGGGGCGGCGGTTCGGCAGCGGGCAAGCGGACGATCACGCAGGGCATCGTGCAGAAGAAGGAGCACGGCATCGGCGACGGCGGCTTGCCCAAGGGGCTCGGCCCGGTCGAGCCGACCCACGTCTCCGACACCATCGACTCGTTCCGTCGCGCGCTCGACGCCGGCGACGGCGACGAGGCCAAGCAGCAATGGCACCTGGCCAAGCCCGCCGATCGCAAGGCGTGGGCGAGCGGCGCGACGTTCGAGCGCGAGCTCGGCAAGGTGAAGCGCGTGTGCGGCACGTATCTGCTGCAGGTCATGGTGGACGCCGGCATCACGTTCGCCCAGCGCCCCGGGCTCCTGCGCGAGCTCCTCCGCGACCGGTCACCCCAGAACAACTGGCTCGCGGCGCTGAGCCACCACGCGGCGCTGTGGAAGGAGCTCGAGGCCTCGCTCTCGGCGGATCGCGACGCGATGACCGAGGACGAGGGCAAGAACATCGGCAAGATCATGCTGGCCGAGGACGGCATGAACAACGTGAAGAACGACCTGGAGGTCGTGAAGAAGCTCTTCGCGTTCGTCTACGCGCCGCTGCGCGACGACCCCTACGACACGCAGCGCGTGAAGACGCGCCCGTGGAAGATCGAGTGGATCGCCAGGCTCTACAAGGTGCTCTCGGAGCACCTGCCGATCGGTCACGTCCGCACGGTGAAGGACTTCGCCGTCGGGTACGAGGAGAAGGACAAGGGCGAGACCAAGTGGAAGACGCTCAAGAACGCGTGGTGGAACAAGAACCGCCACGTGATCCTGAACGAGAAGTCCGCCAAGTCCGAGGACGGCGGCGGCACCAGCCACAACATGACCGGTGGCAGCAATGACGCGATCACCAGGTTCGACGTCAGCGCGTTGCACGAGGTCGGTCACGGGGTCGGCCAGGAGCTGGGCGGCAACGACTGGGCCATGGCCCACCCGTGGGTCGGCTGGCAGACCAAGATGGACATCGACGCGTGGTCGAAGGGGCTGTGGGGCAGCGACGGTGACCTCAAGAACCGCGTCCAGCAGAAGCTCGGTGACAAGGCCGACGTCCTCGACGCCAGCGAGGCCCGCAAGTACCTGGCGGCGCGCATCGCCAAGGACGACTACGCGGTGACCACGCCGGGCTTCAACAAGCCCAAGGACGTCGAGGCGTTCATCCGCAAGCACTACGCCGAGCAGAAGCTCACGAAGTACTGGGAGAAGGTCATCAAGGGCGAGCGGAAGAACATGTACAAGTTCGAGGACGACGACAACATCGGTGACGACGACCGCGTCTACGTCTACCTCACCCGCGGCAGCAGTCACCTCTCGTCGTACACCGCGCAGGCGTACCGGCGAAAGATCTCGCTCTACTCGACGTCGTCGCCCAAGGAGTGGTTCGCCGAGCAGTACGCGCACTACTACCGGCTCACGCCGCACGGTCAGGGGCTCGAGGCCGGCACCAAGGACAAGCTCGACGAGCTGCACGGCAAGAACTATCCGAAGGACAAGCCGGTGCCGGCGCCCAACAATGGCCTCATGAATCCGAACGACCCGGACGCCGATACTGCGTCGAGCGGCGACTCCGACGCGGGCGATCGGCTACCGTTCCCCTGGTGACGGATGCGTCGAATCGCTGCTTCGCGTTGGTCGGTCTGGTTGTCGTCGGGGCGGTGCTCGTCTCGTGCGCCTGCGGTGGAGGTACGGCCGTGACGTCTCACGCGACCCAGCCCCAGTGGGACGAGGCGCGCGCGATCGCGGTCGCGCACGTCGACAAGACGTACCACCTGCCCGCCGACAAGGTACGCGCCGCCAACGCACGGCTGCCGTTCCTGTTCGCGGCGGCGTTGCCGGGCGCGAGCGCGGTGCTGGTCCACGGCGGCGCCGTCGTCGATGGCGGCGGCACCGGCGCGCTCGGGGGCTACCTCGACGCCGTCGGCGTGTACGGGGATCACGCGCTCACCGCCGACGACGTGCTCGACCTGCTCTACGTGTTCCGCGCGTTTCCGCCCCTCGATGCGGCGGACGGCTCCCCCAACGCGTACGTGACCGACGAGCGCGGCGAGCTGGCGATGCGCATCGCGTGGCACGGCGAGCAGGCCGACTTCACCCTCGCCTATCGCATCGACAGCGATCGCGGCGGCGAGCCCGACGACAGCGACGACGATAGCGACGACGACGGCAGCGACGAGGACGACGACGACACGATCATGACGGTCGCGCAGTGGACGCTCCACCTCGCGCGCGGCGCGGCGCCGACCTGGTCCGAGGCGCGCCGCGAGTGGGACTACGAGGCCGAGCGCTTCGTTCCCTAGGCGCGCCATGTCGATCACCAACACCCACGAGCTCACGTGCACGTGCGGCGAGACGTTGCACGCGACGGTGGTGGAGAGCCTGAACGCGGTCAACCACCCGGAGCTGCGCCAGGAGGTCATGGATCGCACGCTCCACGTCTTCCCGTGCGGCTACTGCGGCGCGCGGACGATGGTGGAGCATCGGTTCCTCTACTTCGACTTCGAGCGGCGGCAGATCCTCGGCGTGTACCTGCGCGACGATCTCGCCCGAGCGCGCGAGTGCGCCGAGCACGTGATGGAGGTGTACTGCCAGCGCCTCCGCGACGACGCGCCGGAAGCGGTGCGCGACCTCGCCAAGGACTTCCTGGTGCGCGTGGTCTTCGGCTACGAGGAGCTGCGCGAGAAGCTGGTCGCGGACGACGCCGGGCTCTCCGACCTGGTCGTCGAGGCGCTCAAGTGCGAGCTCATCGCCGGCGACGAGCGCATCCGCGCCGCGAACGTGGTCACCTTGCGGCTCGACGAGGTCACGGCCGCGGGAGACCTCGCCTTCATCGGCGACTGGATGGTGCCGCCGACGGTGCCGCTGGAGGTGACCGTGCCGCGCGCCGCGTACGAGGAGGTGGCGGCGGGGCGCGCCACGCTCCTCGAGCGGATCCCGGGGCTGGCCTCGGGTCCGCACGTCAGCCTGCTCCGCCTCGCGCTGCCGCCGTCGTAGTATCCGGCGATGGCGGAAGCCGTGATCACCCTGCCGGCCGAGGCCGTCACGTTCGTGCGAAACGGCGGCCGCGACATCGACACCGCCAAGCTCGCGGCGCTCGCCTCCGTCGCGGCCGGCGAGCGGGTGCGGCTGGTCGACGACAGCGGCGACGACCTCGGGCTCGCGGTCTCGGACCCCGACAACCAGCGCCTGCGCGTCATGGCCACGCCCGACGACGGATTCCCGCGCATCGACGGCGCGCTGCTCGGCTGGCGGGTCGAGCGCGCGCTGGCGTGGCGCACGAAGCTCGACCTCCCCGGCCCCGAGAGCTGCTATCGGCTGCTCCACCACGCCGGCGACGGTCTGCCCGGCTTCACGTGCGACGTGCTCGGCCCGCACGCCGTGCTCTACGCGTACTCGGCGGCGCTCCTGCCGCTCGCGCGCCTGCTCGCGGATGCCGTGCGCGGCTTCGCGAAGCTGAAGGGCGTGGTCGTGAAGGTGCGCGCGCGCGGCGGCGCCTCGGAGGTCACGCAGGAGGTCGTCGGCGACACCCCGCCCGAACGCTACGTCGCCCTCGAGCGCGGGGTGCCCGTCGAGATCCACCCCATGGGCGGCCTCAACGTGGGCCTCTTCACCGACATGCGCGAGCACCGCGTCACGCTCGCGCGGTACGCGCCCGGCCGCACCGTGCTCAACCTGTTCTCGTACACCGGCATGCTCTCGCTCGCGTGCGCGCGCGCCGGCGCCACCAGCGTCACCAGTGTCGACACGTCCGATGGCGTGCAGGCCTGGGCGCGCGGGAACTTCGGACGATCGAACCTGACCGACGCGGCGCGCTGGCGCTTCGAGACCGGTGACGCGGTCCGCTTCCTCGCGCGCGCCGCCAAGACGCGCGAGCGGTACGACCTCGTGCTCGTCGATCCGCCCACGTTCTCGACGGCGCGCGGCAAGGCGTGGACGCTCGATCGCGACTACCCCGAGCTCATCGCGCAGGCCGCCGCCGTGATCCCCGAGGGGGGCATCCTGTGGCTGGCCGCCAACACGCACGAGCTCGGCTCGCTGGTCCGCCTCGCGCAGCGCGGGTTGCGCGGGCGCGGCGCGGTGTTCGATCAGGGCAGCCTGCCGCCCGACTATCCGACGCTGGCCGCGCAGCCGCGCGACCGCTACCTCCAGGTCATCTCGCTGCGGCTGTAGTCGCCCGAGCCGTCGCGCGTCGGTGTCGCCACCATCGTGTCGGCGGTCGCGCCGTGTGACGGCGAGTCGCTGTACAGCGCCTCGAGGATCTTCGCCGAGCGCGCGACCACCGTCGGGCGCAGGTGCGCGTAGGCGCCGGCGGCGCGCGCGTCGTTCAGGAGCGGACACTTGTCGAGCCAGTGCAGGTCGAAGAAGCCGTGGGTCATCGCGTGCTCGAGCGCCACGACGCTGGCCTGCGCGTCGCCCAGGCCGGCCGCCGCCTCGGCGACGAGCTGAGCGACCATCGCCGAGCGGCGCGCGCTGGCCTGCCCGGGGTTGGCGGCGATCGCGAGGAGCGCGCCCTTCTGCCCCTCCCAGTCGCCGCCGTAGGCGCGCGCGATGAGCGTGAGGAACTCCATGGGCAGGCCGCTCTCGCTCGGGGCCGACGTGCCGTCGGTGCCCAGCTGCACGCCGGTGCGAGACCCGCCGCCGCCGAGGATGGTGCGCGCGACGTCGTGATCGCCGCGCCACGACGCGAAGCGCGCCGCCCACGCCGTGCTCGACAGGCGGTTCTGCCCGATGAGCTCGCGCGCGATCAGATCGAAGCGCCGCCAGTCGCCCTCGAGCGCGTAGGCGCGCGCGATCTCCCAGTGCGCCAGCTCCATGTTGGGATCGAGCGACAGCGCGGTCTCGATGCGCGCGATGCCCTCCTCGAGGTGCCCGGCCTCGAGCAGGATGCGGCCCAGCCACTCGTGCGCCTCGGCGCTGTGCGGCGCGCGTGCGATGGCACGGCGAAGGTACTGGGCGGCCGTCGCGACGTCGCCGCGATGGAGCGCGACCTGGCCGGCGGCGATGAGGGTCTCGCCGCGATCGGGGCAGCGCGAGAGGGCCTCGCGCGTCGCTTCCTCGGCGACCTTGAGCGAGATGTCGTCGGCGCGGTCGTAGAAGACCTTGCGCGCCATCGCCATCGCGCGCGCCGAGATGATACGGCCGTCCTCGGGCGCCAGCTCGATCGCGCGATCGAACAGCGCCACGGCCTCGCCGATCGGCTTCGAGCCCATGCGCCGGGCCTTCATGCGCGCCTGCAGGTACAGCTCGGCGACCTCGGGCGCGAGCTCGGGCGCGGTGCGCTCCTCGTCCACGACGCCGAGCGCCGCCAGGAGCGCCGCGGCCACACCGGCGGCGCCGGCCGAGACGATGCTCGCCGCGGCCGGCAGGCGGACGCGCAGAATCTCCTGATCGTGCACGTCGCGCGCGACCACGGTGAGCGCGTCGTCGACGGCGAGGGTCACGCGCGCCGCGGGTGCGCTCGGCGCGTTGGACTGCCAGCTCGCCACCACGCGCACGCCGGGCGATTGCCACAGCCGCGACACCAGGTTCTCGAAGAACGCGTCGCCGAGGTAGCGGCGATCGTCGCCGCCCGGCGGCGGCGCGGTGATGACGATGTCCTTCACCGCGGCGTCGGTGCGGCGGCGCGTGCCGGTGCGCAGCTGCACGTGGCCCGGGTCGACCCAGCGGGCGAGCTGGCCGCGCAGCTCGGTCGCCGAGCGGATGCGATGCGCGACCTCGCGCGCCGTCGCGCGATGGACCACGTCCGCGAGCGCGGGCTCGACGTCGGGCAGCGCGATCTCGAGGGCCTCGCGCGTCCGCTTGGCCTCGAAGATCTCCGACGGTGTCCCCGCGAACGCGGCGACGCCGGTGAGCATCTCGTAGAGCACGACGCCGACCGAGTACACGTCGGCGGCCGGTGTCGGCGGCTCGCCCTGCGCCTGCTCCGGCGCCATGTAGGCGGGCGTGCCGGCGAGCAACCCCGCCGCCGATCGCCGCGCCGACGCGATGCCGAAGTCGGTGAGCACCGGCCGTCCGCCGTCCTCGAGGAGGATGTTGTCGGGCTTCACGTCGCGGTGCACGACGCCGACCGCATGCGCGGCCTCGAGCCCGTCGAGCACGGCGGCGGCGATCGCGACCGCGTCGCGCCACGGCAGCCTGCCGCCCCTGCGGAGGCGCGCGCCCAGCGACACGCCCTCGACCAGCTCCATGGTGAAGAAGGCGATCCCATCGAGCGTGCCGACCTCGAAGATGCGCGCGACGTGGCGGTGGGTGACACGGCGCGCGAGCTTCACCTCGCTGCGGAAGCGGTGGACCATGTCGCCGATCGCCGAGAGCTCGGGCTTGATGAGCTTCAGCGCGACCACCTCGTCGAGCTCGCGATCGCGCGCGCGCCAGACCGCACCCATGCCGCCCTCCCCGAGGAGCGTGAGGAGGTCGAACCGACCGCCCAGGGTACGGATCACCGCCGGATCGTACCCGACTTCGAGCCGGCCACGAAGTGGCCGCGGACCGCGCAGCGCCAGCGAAGACTATCGGTCGCCGCAGCAGCGGAAGCCGACGTCAGCGAAACGCGCACCCTCGCCCGGCGCCGGTCGTGGCGGCGCGTCGCAGCGGCCATCTCCGCCGTCGGCCGCGGAGCAGCCGGCGATCGTGCCGTCCGACGCCCACTCGGCCACATTGCCCGCGATGTCGTGCACGCCGGCGGCGCTGATGCAGCGCTCGAAGCCGCCGGCCTTGCCGATCATGCCGCGCGTCCCCACGTTGCAGACCCCGCGTTCGAATGCCGGTCCGTACGGCCACGCGGCACCGTCGGCGCCGGCGCACGCGGCCCGCAGCTCGGCGAGCGTGCACAGGCGCAGCTGCCGCGACACACAGGCCGCACGCGCATCTCCGAGCGTGATGCCGGTCTGCGGCAACCTGCCCTCGCCCGGCGACTCGAACCGATCGATGCACGCGCCGCCGATGGTCGCCATCTCCGGCGTGCACCCTCTCGCGACGGCCGCATCGACCGCTACCGGCGCCGCATCCACGATCACGGGACTCTCTGAACCCGTGCCCGTGCCCGTGCCCATGCCCGTGCCCGTGCCCGATCTCTGGCCGTCATCTCCACCACCCGCCACCACCGCGACGATGACGGCGATCGCCACCACCGCCGCGACCACCGCCCCACCGACGATCCATCTCATCCCTCCGCGCCGCGGCGCCTCGGTCGCGGCGCGCGGCGGCGCCATGTACCCGAGCGCGCCCGGCGCCGTCGCGAACCCGCGTCCCACCGTCTCGGCGATGGGCCGGATCTTCGCGCGTCGCGCGGTCTCGTCCTCGGGGACCGGCTCAGGCGTCGGCGCGCGCTCGCCGCCCGGCCGCATCGACACCACGCGCAGCTGCCCGGACGTCACGGCCTCGACGACGTTGGGCACGCCCGCGGGCGGCGTCTGCGCCCGGACCTGCCCGCCGTTCCGCACCCCGTGCAGCGTGCCGGTCGGGCTCCCCGGCGCCGCCGGCTGCTTCGCCGCGTCGGCGATGCGCAGCGCGAGATCGCGCACGCTGCACCGCCGCTCGACGTCGCGCACCCACCCGGCCGCGAGCGCGCGCGCCAGCGCGGGATGCCGCTCCGCCACCGCCGTCTCGGGATCGCGTCCGCCATCCGGCGCGCCGATGAGGAACGCCGCCGCGCACATGGAGAGGCTCCACGCGTCCGCCGCGGGCGTGGGCGGCGCGCCCTCGCGCACCTCGGGTGCGATGAACTGCTCGAGGCGGCGCCACGCCGTCGCGGCGGGCCCCGGCTCGACGTCGTGCCACAGCCCGACACCACCCACGACGAGATTCCCTCGCAACAGCGACACGTCGTTGGGCACGAGCCGTCCGTGCGACCAGCCCTGCACGTGCGCCGCGTCGAGCGCCGCCGCCACCGCCTTCACCCACGCCACCACCTGATCGGTCGGCAACACGTGCCCGGCCCGCGGCTCCGGCCCCGGGTCGGCCAGCGGATAGACGATCCACATCGACGGCCCGTCGTCGCCGATGGCCAGCAGCCGCCGCAACCCCTTGTGCTTGAGCCCGCGCAGCCGGTCGACCTCGCCGAACAGCAGGTCGTGCGCGACCATCCCGTGCAGACCGGGCTCGATGCACCACAGCGCGACCTCGGTGTCACTCTCGAGGTCGAGCGCGCGCAGCTCGACGTAGCCGGGCAGCTCGCGCACGCGCGCGCGCACGTCGAAGCGCCCGGCGAGGCGGGCCCCGACGAGCGTCATCGCCCCGTCGAGCCGAAGCCACCCGCCCCGCGAGCCGTCGGCGGCAGCTCGTCGGCAACCGCGATCACCGCCTGCACCACCGGCGCGATCACGAGCTGCGCGATGCGCTGCCCGGGCTCGATCGTGACGGGCTCACGCCCGAGGTTGACGAGCAGCACCATGCACTCGCCGCGGTAGTCCGCGTCGATCGTGCCCGGCGCGTTCACCACGGTGAGGCCCTGCTTGATGGCGAGCCCCGAGCGCGGCCTCACCTGACCCTCGAAGCCCGGCGCGATCGCCATGGCCAGGCCGGTCGACACGGCGGCGCGCTCACCTGGAGCGAGCACGCGCGCCTCGTCGAGGGCCGCCGCCAGGTCCATGCCGGCGGCGTGCTCGGTCATGTACTGCGGCACGACGGCGTCGGGCCGCAGGCGCTTGAACACGACCGTGGCGGTCATCAGATCACGAAGTTGTTGATCTCGTCGGGATCCGGGTTCGCCTCGAGCACCTCGCGGCGCGACAGGCGGATCTTGCCGTCACGGTCGACCTTCACGCACTTCACCACCACCTCGTCACCCTCCTTGAGCACGTCCTCGACGGCGCGGATGCGCTCGTTCGAGATCTCGGAGATGTGGAGGAGGCCGTCGGTGCCGGGGAGGATCTCGACGAAGGCGCCGATCTCGATGATGCGCTTCACCACGCCGTTGTAGTACTGGCCGACCTCGGGCTCCATGGTGAGGCCCGCGATCAGCGCCTGCGCCTGCTCGAGGCTGCGCAGGTCCGCCGAGGCGATCGACACGATGCCGGCGTCCGAGACGTCGATCTGGGCGCCGGTCTGCTCGACCAGGGCGCGGATGGT
>DATLEB010000245.1:0-19181 GCA_035525615.1 Kofleriaceae bacterium
TCGGTCTTGTTCTCCGTGGCGTACATCTCGCGCAGCGCGAGCGTGCCCTCTGGCGTCGCCGGCTCGAGCGGCACGCGGCGTCCACCGGCCGCCAGGTACGTCGTGCCGCCCTCGTGCACCGCCGCCGTCTTCGAGCAGCGCACGACGTACCCGAGCCGCGTGGGCAGCATCTCGGCGTTCAGCGTCGAGGCCTGGATCTCGTGCGTGTAGAGCCGGTTGGTCGACAGCGGCATGAAGAACACCGAGCCCGGATACAAGGTCAGCGAGAATTCTGCCGGCAACTCTGGCGCGACCTCGCGAACCGTCTCCTTCAGCTGGAACCGCAGCCGCGTCAGCCCGGTCCTCCCCTTGTGCCCGCGGTCGTACGGATCGCCATCGATCGCGCCGAGCCGGTCGAGCCCGTCGTAGAACGTGCAGAAGGCCATGATGCCGTTGACCGGCATGTCCTTGGTCTTGTCCGCGTGCGCCGAGATCTTGGCCTTGGTCTGCTTCTGGCCGTCGCTGGCCGGCGTGTTCGGATAGAGCTGAGCCAGGACGTGATTGAGCGGCGCCTGCCCCCGGAAGATCGTCGCCGCCTCGCGATTCAGCGCGTCGACGATGCGCCGATCGGTCGCGCAGAAGTTCTCGGTCGGCCCCGACAGGTTGGTCGAGCAGCGCAGCAGGTGGAAGTGCAGCGCCTCGCCCTCGCGCGTGACCGGCGTCAGGTAGATGCCGGTGCGATGCGCCTTGGACGGCTTCACCGACTCGGTCAGCGCCTGGAAGGTGTGCTCGGCGCAGATCCGGCGATACAGCTCCTCGCCGTCCTCGAAGAAGCGCGGATAGAAGCGGCCGACGCCGCCGACGTTCGCGTCGACCAGCGTGGCTTCGGTTGGCGTCGCGTCACCCATGGTTCGTGCCCTGTTCTCCGTCCCGCAGCTGTAGCACGGCGATTGCGAGTAGACTGCCCGTACCCCGCAGATGACCTACCGCACCGTCGACGAGCTGGTGGCGCTGATCGACGAGCCCAACGGCTCGGCCTGCGCGCGCATCCTGTCCGAGAACCGGACGTTGTTCGCCACCGTGCAAGGCTCGACCAACAACCACCAGGCCTGGCCCGGCGGTTACCTCGATCACGTCTGCGAGATCATGAACATCGCCGCCGAGCTCCATGGCCAGCTGAACGCGCTCCGCCCGCTGCCGTTCTCGCTCTCCGACCTCCTCCTCGTGGTCTACCTCCACGACATCGAGAAGCCGTGGAAGTACGAGCTCGTCGACGGGCAGCTCCGCCACAAGGCCGAGATGCAGGGCAAGGCCGCGCATCAGGCCTTCCGCATGCAGATGCTCACCAGCTACGGCGTCACGCTCACGCCGGAGCACGAGAACGGGCTCCAGTACGCCGAGGGCGAGCTCTCCGACTACACCAACCAGCGCCGCATGATGGGCCCGCTCGCCGCGCTGGCGCACATGTGCGACGTCGCCAGCGCGCGCCTCTGGTTCGATCATCCCGCGGCCGCCGCCGATCCGTGGGTCGGCGCCACGCGCGTCAGCTCTCGTCCGGGCTCGTGACCGCTGACGCCGACGACCCGCTCGAGCGCGAACGCGCGGCGATCGCCGGTCAGCCGTACGAGGATCTGTTCCGCGCGGTGATCGACTGGAACTCGCGGATCGCCGACGCGGCCAAGCGCCTCGGCGTCGAGACGTGCAATCACGCCGGCGAGACCGCGATGATGGTCGCGGCGCGCCTGGGCCGCCACCAGGCCATGCGCGACCTGGTCGCCGCGGGCGCCAGGCTCGAGCCGCGCGCGCTCGTCACCGCGATCGCGGCCGGTGACCTCGACGGGCTGCGGCTGCTCCTCGACCTCGGCGCCAGCCTCACCGCCGACGCCGCGGGAACCCTGCGCGCGGCCTGTTCGCAACCCGACAGCGATCTGCTGAAGCTGGTGTTGCAGCGCGGGATCGACCTCACCGAGATCCCGGACCGCGGTCACGCGAGCAGGGAGACCGAGCGGCTCGTGGACAACGCGCGCGCCGGTCGGATCCCGCCGCCCGAACCAACCGCGTCCTCGCGCTCCGACTGCCCGCTCTGCCGTGACCTGCCCGACTCGATGGGCTGGTGTCGCTCCGCCAACGGCGACACCACCGGCGAGGAGCTGCCGGCGGCGACGGCGCAGTTCGAGACCTTCGGCTGGGCGCGCAGCGGCGTCTGGAAGTGTCCGTACTGCGGCACCTACCACGAGTACGAGATGGATCACGACAACGGCATCCCCGACGGCTGGGACAGCGAGTACGTCCGACGCATCTCCGACGCCAAGGCGCTCGAGCAGCTGCGCGCGATGACGCCCGAGCCGCGCATCGCGCGCGAGATCGCGGCGCTGGAGGCACGGCTCGCCTTCGACGAGGCCATCGCCGCGCCCGGCCGCAAGGGTCACCTCTCCGACGACGACGTGAAGGACGGCAAGCGCCGGCTCTACATCCTGAGCCTCGGCGGCGAGGGCGCGACGTTCCTCGCCCAGCGCTGGGTGCCCGACGCGGACCACGCCGCGCTGATCGCCGCGCTCACCGCACGTGGCCTCGAGCTCGTCGAGACCGACCATCCCAGCGACTTCTACTGGGTCCGCACCGCCGGTGGTCTCGAGGTCTTCGGCCACAAGCAGAAGGAGCTCGAGCTGGCGAGTGATCACGCGACGCTCTCCGACGGCACGGTCATCCCGCGCAAAGACATCGTGCGCGTCGTCGCGTACGCACAGGGCGGCGGCAGCTTCCGCGGCGTCAAGGCGGTGCTGCGCGCGGGCACGGAGGTCGACCTCGTCAGCGAGTACTCCTCCGCAGCCGCAGCCGCCGCGGAGGGCTGGCCGACCTACAGCCGCAACGAGCTGATCTGGGAGACCGCCTGGTGCTCGATCCTGGGCCACCTGATCGCGACCTGGGCGGGCGCGTCGCTCGTCGACGAGATCTAGGCTGTCCCTAGCGCAGCGTCGCGATGGTGTAGACGCGCAGGGTCGGCACGGTGAACGTCGCGCGACCATTCGAGACCGTCACCGGCCGCGTCGTGGTCGCGCCTTCCGGCGTGCGGAGCTCCGCGACCGTCGGCACCTGCGTCGGCGCGTCCTTGGGGATCGCGATCGTCACCGTGAGGTCGAAGCGCGTCGACACCATCCCGCCGTTGTTCAGCCCGCGCGGGACCTTGTAGTTGAGGAGGTGCACGACCAGGCGATCCCAGCCGGTCCACACCGCGAGGCGCAGCGCCGCCGTGTCGGCCGCCGGCAGCGTCGGGAACGCGCTCGGGTTTGCGCCCGACGCCGGCGTGAGCGCCGTCAGGATGTGCTGCGGCTCGATGTCGGCGGCGGGCACGACCCAGATCTTGTTCGCGATCGGCGCCGCGGTCGCCGCCGGCAGCACCCACGACGTCGTGGGCATCGCGTCGCGGTTGCGACCGAGCTCGTCGCGCAGGCCGCTATCGCTGGTGGCGATCACGATGCCGCCGGCCAGCACCCACGCGTTGATGACGACGGCCTCCGTCTCGGAAATGCGGTGCGCGTGATCGAGCACCAGCACCTTCAACCGCGACAGCGCCTCGCCCGTGATCTTGGCCCCGCCCACGACGTCGACGGTCACGCCCGACGCCGCGATCTTCTCGAACAGGCGAATGTTGTGCGGCGTCGCGCTCGTCATCGGAGCCATCACGCTGTCGGCGCGCAGCACCACGCCGACCTGCGCGGAGTAGCGCAGGCACTGGTAGAGGTCGGGATTGAGGCGCACCCATTCGAAGAAGGTGCGCACGCGCTCGGTCGCCGCGTCGAGGAGCGCCTGCGGGTAGTAGTAGTAGTGCGCGACCAGGTCGGGGTCGGTACCGGCGCCGCCGACGAACGCCGCGTCCTCCGCCATCTGAAGCAGCACGGTGTCGGCGTTGTGCGCGGCGTTCACGCCGGCCTCGGCCTGACGCGTGATGAGCATCTGCGCGAACGGAGTCGGCAGACGGTTGGCGCCGATCATGCGCGCCGTGAACGCGTTGGCGACGATGGTGTCGGCCGGCAGCGTGACAGTGCCGTTCTGCACCCACGGATCGGGGAAGGCATGGCCGGACGGGTAGTAGCCGGGCTGGAGACCCTGGTCCCACATCAGGCGCTGCTGCTCCGACGTGCCGCGCGCCTCGGTCATCGACCAGTCGGCCGACGGGAACTGCACGCCGCTCGAGTTCACGAGGATGTCGAAGTCGGGGTTGCCCTGGCGCGCGGAGGTCACCATCGTCGAGAGCGTGCGCTCGACCAGCGACTCCCAGTACGCGTTGGTCATCGTGGCGCGCGCCGGATCGGCCCAGCCCTCGCCGTTCAGCACGAGCGCGCCCGCGGTGATCGGGCCGGTGAGCGGCGCGACGCAGGTGGGCGACACGGTGGGGCGCAACTCGACGTCGTCGATGGTGAGCGTGCCCGCCGCGCCGGCCGAGATGTACATCGCCACCTGGTGATCGGCTGGCGTCATCTGGAACAGGAAGTTCTCGTCCGCCATCGACGTCTTGGTCCACGACGCCGCCGGTGGCAGCGTGACCTCGACGAAGGGATCGTAGTAGTCGTGGTAGAGCTTCACCGTCACCGGCATCGTGCTCTTGTAGGCGAAGTCGATCCGGTACCACGTGGGATCGTTACAGCCCGCGGGCGTGCCGGGCGTGAGCCCGCTGGCCAGCGTGTGGAACTGCAGCATCGAGCCAGCGGCGTTCGCGGTGAACTTGCCGGCGTACATGCCGCTGTACGCGTCGGTGGTGGGCGCGAGCGTGCCGCCCGTGGCGGAGCCGTAGTACCACTTCGCGGCCTGCAGCCACTGGAATGGCGGCACGGTGGAGCGCGCCCACGTCTCCATGCCGGCGTCCGACACCATGCTGTTGGGCGGACGGCGCAGCAGCGAAGCGGCGTTGGCGTACGTGCTCGCGGCCCACACCGGGAACTCGGCGGCGCAGTCGTCGTTCCAGCAGCGCACGCCGAAGGCGTTGTCGACCATCACGCGATCGAGGCCCGCCTTGCCGGCGAGGCCGTACACCTGCTTCAGCCACGAGACGAACTCGGGGTGAATCGGGTCGACGGCGAAGCGGTGGTACGGGTCGTACGCCGGCTTGGTCGGGCCGTACATGAACGAGAGGTCGCTCCACGCCGGGTGATCGGCGTCGGTGTTGAGCGTCGGCTGGCGGAGCAGCCAGTGCGTCGGATCACCGGTCTTGGGCGCGAGCAGACCGGCGGCGACGAAGTCGTCGTACTCGTTGTCCCAGAAGCTCCAGAAACCGGTGCGGTTCTCGTAGTCGCCCATCAGCTGCGTGTCGAGGTCGGTGTACGGCGCCCACTCGGTGCGGCTCGGACCGAACTCGTCGACGTACTCGGCGAGCGCGTCCATGCGCTGCTGGATCTGCGCAGGCGTGGCGAACGGCGCGTCCTGGAAGTAGTGGGTGAGCCCGCAATGCCCCTGCCAGTTGCCGGCGCCGAACACGGCGTGGGGCGTGCCCGTCGGGCTGGTGTCGTAGAGGACGTTGCACTCGTAGTTCGGCGAGCGTGTCGCCTTCTCACCGAGCGGACCGTAGCCCCAGAACATGGGGAGCGCGGCCGGCGAGCCACCCTGCGTCTGAACCAGCGCGGGTTTCATCTTCTCGAGGTAGTCGAAGTACGTGTCGGTCGGCCCGCCCGACGGGCAGCTGGCTCGGTCCTCGTGGCACTCGTCGGCCCACGGGAAGAAGCGGTCGGCGAACTCGAGGTACGCGTAGACCGGCGGGCGCGACACCGGCACGTCGGCGGCGAGCGCCGGGCATTCCTCGGCGTGCGACGGCGACCACGCGGTCCACTGCGAGCTACACGCCGACGTGTTGAGCGCGGCGTCGGTCGCCTTGCCGTAGATCAGGGGCGCCGACAGCGCCTGCGGCAGCGTCACCGTGAAGGTGCCGGTCGCCGTCGCGGTGATCGTCGAGAGGTACGGCGACGTGCAGCCGGCGTCCCGATACAGCTGGACCTTGGCGTTACCCTCGGTGAGCCCGTCGAGGATCGCGTTGGGTGCCGCCGGCGTGAGGCTCGTGAAGCGCGGCGGTTGCGGCGCGATGGTGTCGTGGACGTAGACCAGCACGGTGGCGTCGCACGTGGCGCCGACCTTCACGCTCCAGTACGTGCGGTTGTTGAGGTTCACGGTGAGCGACGTGAACGACACGTTGTTCGTCAGGCCGGTGCTCTTGGAGGCGTAGGCAACGCCCAGGCATTGCTGCGACTTGTAGAGCGTGACGCTCGTGAACGGCGACAGGCCGGAGACCTTGAGGGTCGGCGCCGCGTTCTGCGACGGTGGCGCGGGTATGAACTGGTACGTCCCGATCAGCGATTGCTCCTCGCTGCCGAGGTCGACGTCGATGTCGTCGGTGGAACAGCTCGCACAGAGAACCAGGGCCAGGGCGAGGCGGCGCATGCCCCGATGGAGTGAGGACCCCGCCGAGCGTTACAGGCGCCGCATCGCGAGCTACGCAGCGCGCGATTTGCGCACGAGCTTCCACTGCTCCCACGCGAATTCCGGATCGAGGTCGGCGTAGCCGCGGGAGCGCTCGAGCTTCTGCAGGTCGGGCACGGTCATGGCGATGCAGGCACCGCCGTCGCGCGCCGACTCGACCTGCTTCTTCGTGAGCGGCTTGCCGTGCTTCTTCTCGAGCGCCGTGAGGACCGCCGCCAGGCTCGGTACGAACACCGGCACCACATCGTCGACGTCGCGCGCCGTGCCGCCGGGCGGACCGAGGCGCCAGACGCCGTACGGATTGTGGCACGCGTGGTCGGGCGGGTACTGCGTGTCGGGCCAGCGATCGACGACGCGGCGAGGCGTCTCCACGTCGGGACGGAAGGTGTGGCCCGAGAGGATCGCGGGATCCTCGGTCAGCTGATAGACGTTGAGGGTCGTCGCCAGCTCCTGGAGCGCGCCGGCGTCGCCGTCGATCGTCGCGTACACGTCGGGCAGCGAGAACGCGTGCATCCCGCACGACTGCAGCGCCTCCTCCTCTCCGAGGAACGTGACCACGGCGCGATGGTGGTCCGCGCCGTTTGCCGACGACAGTAGCTCGATCCACTGCGCGATCTCCCAGCCGAGCTTCGACTGCTCGACGCGGACGGCGAGCGCGCCCGCGTCCTCGAGCCGCTCGACGACGGAGAGGATCTCCTTCCGCCCGTCGCGCAGATCCACGTGCCAGTGGAGGACGAGCGCGCCGGGCGCCGCGTCGATCGCCGCGACGTCCTCGGGGATGACGGTTCCGAACGCGAACGCCTTTCCGAAGTGACCGTCGTTCGCCACCCACTCGACGTCGACCCGCGCCTTGACGCCCTTGCCGGCCAGCTTCCCGCGCTCGATGGCGAGCTTCCCGCCGCGTAGCGCCGTGTTCCATGCCCGCACGGAGCCCGGCTCGCCCGGGACGAACAACGTCACGCGCGGGAACGTCTTTGCCTTCGTCCTGGCCTTCGCTTTCGGCTTCGCCTTCGCCACGAGGGCAGTCTAGCCGTCGGCGAGCGCGAAAAGTCTGCTATGCGTACGGACCCGCTGGAGGCCGCATGACCAATGCGATCGAGACCGCAGGTTTGACCAAGAGCTTCGGCGAGACCAAGGCGCTCGCCGGGGTCGATCTCGCCATTCGCAAGGGCACCGTCTACGGCCTCCTCGGGCCGAACGGGGCCGGCAAGACCACGACCATCCGCATCCTCGCCACGCTGCTGCGTCCGACGAGCGGCACGGCGACCGTGCTCGGCCACGACGTCGTGCGCGACGCGCGTCAGGTGCGACAGAAGGTGAGCCTCACCGGACAGTACGCGTCGGTCGACGAGGATCTCACCGGCCGCGAGAACATGGTGCTGGTCGGACGTCTGCTCGGGCTGTCGTGGAAGGCCGCGCGCGAGCGGGCGGCCGAGCTCCTCGAGGCGTTCGGGCTCGCCGACGCCGCGGACCGGCTGGCGCGCACGTACTCGGGCGGCATGCGGCGGCGGCTCGACATCGCGGCCAGCCTGGTCGCCATCCCCGACGTGCTGTTCCTCGACGAGCCGACCACCGGCCTCGATCCGCGCAGCCGCAATCAGGTCTGGGAGCTGGTGCGGCGCATCGCCGCCGAGGGCACGACGGTGTTGCTCACCACGCAGTACCTCGACGAGGCCGACCGCCTCGCCGAGCGCATGGCGGTGATCGATCACGGCAGGGTGATCGCCGAGGGCACGAGCCGCGACCTCAAGCAATCGGTCGGCTCGAACACGCTGCGGTTGCGCCTCGTCAACGCGGAGCAACGCGCGCGCGCGATCGAGCTGGTGTCGAGCGTGCTCGGCGACGGCGTGTTCCCGGCGCAGGAGCCGCTCGAGGTCACGGCGCGCGTCGAGAGCACGATCCAGGCCGGTGCCGTCCTGTCGGCGCTCGGTCAGGCCGGCGTCGACGTCGCCGAGATCTCCGTCGGTGATCCGAGCCTCGACGAGGTCTTCCTCGCGCTCACCGGCAAGCCGGCCGAGGACACCTCTGCCGCCGCCCGCGAGGAGGCCAAGTCATGAGCTCCGACGCCCTTCCCACCGGCGAGCGCACGCACGTCCTCCTCGGTAAGCGCGAGCGACCCGCGCCGGCGTCCGGCCTCTCGTCGGTCATCACGCTGGCGTGGCGCGCGATGCTGAAGATCAAGCACGTGCCGTTCCAGCTGTTCGACGTGACCGTCACGCCGATCATGTTCACGCTGCTCTTCACGTACATCTTCGGCGGCGCGCTCGCCGGCTCGCCGCGCGAGTACATCCAGTACCTGCTGCCGGGCATCGTGGTGCAGACCATCGTCTTCATCACCGTGTACACGGGCGTGGGCCTCAACACCGACATCCAGAAGGGCCTCTACGACCGGTTCCGCTCGCTGCCGATGTGGCAACCGTCGCCGCTCCTCGGCGCGCTCCTGGGCGATCTCTTCCGCTACTCGGTCGCGACCGCGCTCATCCTGATCATCGGGCTCATCCTCGGCTTCCGGCCCCAGGGCGGCGCGCTCGGCGTGCTCGCCGCGGTGGCGCTGGTGCTGTCGTTCGCGGTCGCGCTCTCGTGGCTGTGGATCATCATCGGCATGCTCGTGCGCACGCCCGAGTCGGTGATGACGACGAGCTTCGTGTTCCTGATGCCGCTCACCTTCGCGAGCGACATCTTCGTCGGGCTGAAGACCATGCCGGGCTGGCTGCAGACCGTCGTCGGCAACAACCCCGTGACGTTCCTGGCCACCGCGTCGCGCAAGCTGATGCACGGCCAGCCGGCGGGCGGTGACGTGCTCCGCGTGCTGCTGTCGTCGGCGGTCATCCTGCTGATCGCGGTCCCGATCGCGATCCGGCTCTACCGCAAGGAGCGCTAGCGTGGCGCCGGTGACGCCCGATCCGCGGCGCATCAAGACGTTCAAGGACGAGGCCGCGTTCGAGCGCTGGCTGGCCCAGCATCACGCGAGCTGGCCCGAGCTGTGGATCAAGATCCACAAGGTGTCGTCGGGGCTGGCGACGGTGACGCCGCTCCAGGCCATCGACGTCTGTCTGTGCTGGGGCTGGATCGACGGGCAGCGCAAGGGGCTCGACGAGCGCTCCTTCCTGCAGCGCTACACGCCGCGCGGCAAGAAGAGCCTGTGGAGCCAGATCAACCGCGACAACGTCGCGCGCCTCACGCGCGCCGGCCGGATGCAGCCGTCGGGGCAGCGCGAGGTCGACGCCGCCAAGGCGGACGGTCGCTGGGACGCCGCGTACGCGCCGATGCGCGACGTCTCCGTCGACAAGCTGCCCGCCGATCTGCGCGCCGCGATCGCGGCGAACCCGCGCGCCGAGAAGACGCTGGCGACGCTCGACAAGACCAACCTCTTCTCGCTCACGTTCCGCGTGAACGGCATGAGGACACCCGCCGGGCGCGAGAAGAAGATCGCGGCGCTGGTCGCGACGCTGGCGAGCGGCAAGCCCATCGTCCCGCCGCGCTGACCGGTGTTACCTCCGCGGGGGGATGGCGTATACGCTCTACGCGACATGAGAGCCGCGCTCCACGGCCGCGCCGCCGAGCTCCACGCGATCGTCGCCGCCCTCGACGAGGTGCGCGGCGGAAGCGCGGCCGCGTTCGCGCTGATCGGCGAGCCCGGCATCGGCAAGTCGCGGCTCGCCGAAGAAGTCACGCGACGCGCGGCGGAGGCCGGCTTCGCGGCGTGCTGGGGCCGCGCGTGGGAAGCGGGCGGCGCGCCGGCGTACTGGCCATGGCGCAACCTCTTCGACGCGATGCCGGCCCTCGGTGGCGCGCGCGACGGCGCGCTCGGCACGCTCTGGGGCACGACCCGCGCGGCCGCGACCGATCCCGATCAGGCCCGCTTCGAGCTGTTCGATGCCGTGACGACCGCGCTGCGCACCGCGTCGACCCGCGCGCCGCTCCTGTGCGTGCTCGACGATCTGCACGCCGCCGACGTGCCGTCGCTCGAGCTCACCGCGTTCGTCACGCGCCACCTCCGCTCGCATCCCATCCTGTGGCTCCTCACGTGGCGCGACGCCGAGGCCGCGCAGGGCGCGGGCAAGGACCTCCTCGCCGCGATCGGCAGGAACGCGCGCACCTTCGCGCTGCGCCGCCTCTCCGCGGGCGAGACGCGGGCGCTCGTCGACGAGCTGGCGGCCGAGCGCCCGGCTGACCTCGACGACGCGCTCTTCCGGGCCACGGCCGGCAATCCCCTCTTCGTCGTCGAGACCCTGGCGTGTCTCGCGGCGCGTGGCTTCTCGCAGATGCCACGCGCGCTCGAGCAGCTCCCCGTCACCGAGGGCGTGGCCGCCGTGGTGCGAACCCGCGCGTCCTCGCTGCCGCTGTCGGCTCATCGCGCGCTCGCGGCGGCGTCACTCCTGGGCCGCGAGGTCTCGCTCGATCGCTGGGTCGACGCCGCCGACTTGCCCGAGGAGCTCCTGCGCCGCTTCGCCGCCGACGTCGTGGCGACCGGGCTCCTGCTCGAGCGCGAGCCGGCGCGCTGGACGTTCAGCCACGACCTCGTGCGCGAGGCGCTGTGCCGCAGCGTCGACCCCGACGTCGCGCGCGACGCGCACCGCCGCGTCGCGCTCGCGCTCGACCGCCGCGTCGAGGCCGGCGAGAGCGCGCTGTCGGGCGAGCGCGTCCATCACGGGCTCGCGGCGCTGGGCGCGATCGAGCCGTCGGTCATCCTGCGCTGGGCGATCGAGGCGAGCGATCATTCGCGCGCGCAGTGCGCCTACGAGGAAGCGCTGGCCACGTTGAAGCGTGCCATCGCCGTGATGGGCGCGTCCTTCGCGTCGCATCCGCGGCTCCTGCTCGCGCTCGGTCGCGCGCAGCTCGACCACGGCGATGTGGTGGCCGCGCGCACGGCGCTGCACGCGGCGATCGACGCGACCCGCGCCTCGGCCGACGCGCACACGTTTGCGCTCGCGGTCCTCGCCTTCGGCTCGCGGTACGTGCTGGGCGAGCTCCCCGACGATCTGGTCGCGCTGATCGACGAGGCGCTCGGTGTGCTCGCGCCCGACGACCGCGAGCTCCGCGCGCGGCTGCTCGCGCGCAAGGCGGCGGCGCTCATCCCCGGCCCCGGATCGGAGCAGGCCCTCGTCATGGCGCAGACCGCGTACGAGATGACGACGAGCTCGGCCGACGACGCCGCACGGCTCGACGTGTGCGTCGGCGTCGGCTCCGCGTTCAGCGACTTCGCGCATCCCCGCGCGCGCATCCCCGTCAACGAGGATCTGGTCCGGCTCGCGCGCACGCACCACGACCGCGCGCTCGAGCTGCGCGGCCTGTCCCGGCTCGTCACCGACCACGTCGCGATCGGCGACCTTCGCCGCGCCGACGCGCTCCTGCGCGAACGCGACGAGCTGGCGCGGGCGCTCAAGCAGCCGCGCTTCGGCTGGATGGGCCCGCTGTTCCGATCGATGCGAGCGATGATGGCGGGGGACTTCGCCGCCTGCGACGCCGCCATCGCCGAGGCCGAGGCGCGCGGCAACGACAGCCACGACGCGAACGCCGCGCGCTGCGTGACCGTGCATCGCGCGTGGATGCTCTTCCTGCGCGACGACGTCGACGCGCTCCTCGCTCACGAGCCCCACGTGCTCGAAACCCTGCGTTCGATCCCCGCGGTAGTGTCGTCGGTGGTGCGCGCGCTGATCCGCCATCGCGCCGGCGATCGCGCGGCGGCGCGCGCCGAGATCCTGGCCGTGCACGCTTCGATCACGACCGGCGCGGTGAACACGATGGCGACCGCGGCCGAGGTCGTGGCCGAGGTCGGTCCGCCCGAGGCAGCGCACGCGCTCCTGCGCCGGCTCGCGCCGCACGCCGACACGTTCGCCAGCTGGGGCCTGTTCGGCCTCACCGTCGGGCTACCGATCGCCACGACCCTCGGCAATCTCGAGGCGGCGTTCGGCGACCATGAACGCGCGGCCCGCTACTTCGAGGATGCGATCGAACGCACCACCGCGATCGGCGCACGCGCCGCGCGCGCGTGGACACGCTACCTGTACGGGCGAGCGCTGATCGCGAAGCTCGGTCGCTCCGCCGAGGGAGCCGCGCAGCTCGACGCCGCCGCGGATGACGCTACCGCGGTCGGCATGGCGGGGCTCGCCGGACGCTGTCGCGCGGCGATGGTGCTGGCGGCCGCGCCGTCGGCCGCGCCGTCGGCCGCGCCGTCGGCCCGCGCGGCGCCGCTGGCGTGGACGATGGCGCAGGCCGGCACGGGCTGGCGCATCGAGCGCGACGGCCGCAGCGTGCTCGTTCCCGCGCTGCGCGGGATGCCGATGATCGCGCGCCTCGTCGCCGCGCCCGACGCCGAGATCCACTCGCTCGAGCTGGTCTCCGGCGAGCGCACGCCGGTGCGCGCGTCGTCCGACGCCGGCGAGCACCTCGATCCGCAGGCGCGCGCCGCGTATCGCACGCGCGCCGCCGCGCTCGCCGAACAGATCGAGGACGCCGAGGATCGCGGCGACGCCGACCGCGCCGATGCCGCTCGCTCCGAGCTCGACGCGCTCTCCCGCGAGCTCGCGCGCGCGATCGGTCTCGGCGGGCGCGCGCGGAAGGCGGGTGCGGCGGCCGAACGCGCCCGCATCAGCGCACAGCGCCGCATCCGCGAGGCCATCAAGAAGATCCGGGAGGTGGACGCCGAGATCGCGGCGCACCTCGACCAGACCATCCAGACCGGCATCTTCTGCGTCTACGCCCCGCGCCGCAAGCGCGCGTAACGCCAGGCGATTCCGCGGCCCCCCGCCGACGGTACGATCCGTTCCATCGGACCGCACGCCTCTGTCGTGAACCCCGCCGACGCGCGGAGAGAGGAACGACCATGGCGACGACCCCGAGCAGCGAGCACAAGACGTTTGCGACCCCCGACGAGACCCGCGAGTTCCCCAACGGCAAGGCCGAGATCCTGCACATCGGCGGCGGTGCCGTCGGCCGGCTGGTGTTCAAGCCCGGCTGGCGCTGGTCGAAGGACGTACAGCCGCTCGCGAACACCCGGAGCTGCGAGGCACCGCACTTCCAGTACCACCTCTCCGGCCGGCTCGCGATCAAGATGGACGACGGCACCGAGCTCGTCGCGGGCCCCGGCGACGTGACGGCGCTGCCCAGCGGACACGACGCGTGGGTCGTCGGTGACGAGCCGGTCGTGGTGATCGACTGGTTCGGCGCGAGCACCTACGGCAAGGACCACGGACACGGCCACTGAGACGAGGTCTCGGCGCCGAGCGCTAGCCCTGCGATCGCTGCGCGGCGGAGCGAGCCCGCGCGCGGTCCAGGATGGCGCGGACGCTGTCGAAGCTGAGCGGCTTCACGTAGAACGCGTCGAAGCCCGCCTGCATCGCGGCCTCGTGATCCTGATCGCGCCCGTACCCGGTGATGGCCACGAGCATGACGCCGTCGCCGACCTGCGTCCGCACACGGCGGGCGACCTGGAAGCCGTCGAGCGTCGGCAACCCGATGTCCACCAGCGCGAGCTCGGGACGGCTCTTGACGATCAGGTCGACACCCTCGGGGCCGTCGGCCGCGACGGCGACCTCGCAGGCCTGCGCCTCGAGCAGGGCCGCGGTGAGCTCGCGCAGATCCGCGTTGTCCTCGACGAGCGCCACCTGCAGCTGCGACCCCTTCCGCGCGCTCTCGATGCGGATGACGTTCGTCGGCTCGGCGCGACCGAGCGGCAGCGTCACGACGAACTCCGAGCCGTGACCGACGCCCGCGCTCTCGACGGTGACGGAACCGCCGTGCAGCCGCACCAGTCGGTCGACCAGCGTCAGGCCGATGCCGAGGCCGCCCTCGGCGCGACCCAGGCTCCCGTCCGCCTGCGCGAACAGATCGAAGACGCGCGCCTGCATCTCGGGGGCGATCCCCATGCCCTTGTCGCGCACGCGGATCTCGCACTGGTCGCCGCGGATCGCCGACGACACGTGCACGCTGCGCCGGGCCGGGCTGTACTTGATGGCGTTCGAGAGCAGGTTGTTGAGGACCTGCTCGAGGCGCACGGGATCGCCGTCGACCTGCGCGCCCGACGTCCGCTCGATCAGCAGGTCGATGGAGCGCACACGCGCGCGCTCGCGGTGTGCCTGGACGCTCCCCGCGATCACCGAGTCGATCTCCACCGGCTCGTTGCGCAGCACGATCTTGCCGGTGGTGACGCGCGCCACGTCGAGCAGGTCGTCGACGAGCCGCGCGAGCAACTTGGACTGGCGCGAGATGACCGCCAGTCGCTCGTCGAGCTGTGAGCGGTCGCGGCTGTTGCGCTCCAGCTCGGTGGCGAGCACGATGGCACCCAGCGGCGTGCGGAGCTCGTGGCCGAGCATGGCCAGGAACTGGTCGCGCTGCTGGATGGCGACGCAGGCCTCGTACTGGCGGCGGCGCGCGCGCAGCGCGGCGCGCACGGACGTGAGGACGGTCTCCGGCGCGACCGGCCGCTCGATGGCCGTCACGTTGCCGAGCCCGGCCGCCACCGTCTGGAGCTGATGTGCCCCGTTCGCGCTCGCGAGCACGATCAGCGGGAAGTCCGACCAGGGCGGCTGCTCCTCGAAGAGCCGGGCGAGCTCGCGCTGGAGCTCGGGCTCGAGGGCATCCTCGGTGAGGACCGCGCAGCCGGCGCCTTCGGCGATGCGCGCGAGTAGCGCTTCACCCGAGGCGCACAGCTCGGCCTCCACCTGGTGGCGTGACAGGAGCTGTACCGCCAGCTCGCCGTCGCGCCCGCGGGGCGCGAACACCAGCGTGCGCAAGCTCGTCGTCTTCATGCGTGCTCCGGCGCCACCTCGGGCATGCCCTGCAAGACGCCACGAAAGCGCACCAGTGGCTCGCTCAAGGTGATCTTGCCGCCGGCGAAGCTGAGCTCGCGGATCGTGTCTTCGTGCTCGCCGGTGCGCTTCTTCACGACGGACACGGCCTTGTGCACGCGGCCCTGCGCCTCGAAGTAGCGGAAGAGCACGACGCCATCGGCGATGTAGCTGACGTCGGCCGGCGCCACCATGGCGCTGCCGACCATGCCGGACTGCGCCAGGACGAGCAGCGTCGTCACGCCTCGCTGTCCGAGGAACGTCAGCAGCTCGTGCAGCTGGATGTAGAGGTACTTCTCCGCCGGCATGGCGTGCAGGAACCCGTTGAGGCTGTCGATGACGACGAAGGTGACGCCCTCCTCGGTGACCTTCTTCACGCGGGCCGACAGCTCGCCGGGGCTCATCTCGCCGGGGTCGATCTGCTGCACGAGGATGTTTCCGTTCGCGACGTGCGTGCTCATGTCCATGCCGAGCGTATCGGCGCGCTCGAGCGTGGTCCGTCGCAGCTCGTCGAACCCGAAGATCGCGACCTTCTCGCCCCGGCGCGCGGCCGCCGTGGCGTAGAGCGACGCGACGCTCGACTTGCCGGCGCCGGCCGGACCGACGAGCAAGGTGCTGGTGCCGCGGGTGAGGCCACCGCCGAGCATGGCGTCGAAGCTCACGAGCCCGCTCGACAGGATCGTGCGTTCGTAGTCGTCGTGGTGCTCCGACGCGACGAGCCGCGGGAAGATCTCCAGGCCGCCGCGCCGGATCGCGTAGTCGTGGTTGCCGCCGAGATACTGCGCGCCGCGCAGCTTGGCGACGCGCAGGCGGCGGCGGTCGTTGCCGTACTCCGGCGCCATCTGCTGCAAGGAGATGACGCCGTGCGCCAGGCTCTGCAGCTGCATGTCGCCGGGCTCCGACGTGCGATCGTCGAGGAGGAGCACGGTCGAGCGCTTGCCCGTGAAGTGCTGCTTGAAGCTCAGCACCTCGCGCCGGTACCGCAGCGCGCTCTGCGCGAGCAGGCGCAGCTCCGAGAGCGAGTCGAAGACCACGCGATGCGGCTGGACCTGCTCGACGTGCTCGAGGATCGCCTGCGTGGTCTCGGTCAGCTCGACATCGGAGGGATGGAAGATCGTGTTCTGCGCGTCGAGCCGGCGCTTCTGCTCGATCGCCGACAGCTCGAACATCGCCAGCCCCTCGAGCGACCAGCCGTGCGAATCGGCGATCTGCCGGATCTCCGCCTCGGTCTCCGACAGCGTGATGTAGAGCGCGCGTTCGCCCTTCGCGACGCCGGTGAGCAGGTACTGCAGCGCGAGCGTCGTCTTGCCGACGCCCGGGTCGCCTTCGACGAGATAGACACGATTGCGCGGAAGTCCCCCGTTGAGGACGTGATCGAGGCCCTTGATGCCGGTGTCGGCGAGCGCGGAAAGCTCTGTCACCCCGCCATGATCCGTTTTTCGGAGACGTTTTCAATAGAGCGGATCTGCCACGGCGTGCGTCGGTGACACGGCCGTACAATGCCGGCGATGGCCAAGGTGAAGGCAACGCCGAAGGTGAAGGCGAAGGTAAAGGCGAAGCCCGCGAAGCCGGCGAAGAAACCGCGGGTCTCGACGCACCCGATGAAGGTGCACACCGCCGAGACCAGGGCGCTCACCGAGAGGGTGCGCCGGATCTGCATGGAGCTGCCGGAGGCGACCGAGAAGATCGCGTGGGGCGAGTACACGTGGCGCGCGCCCAAGATCTTCGCGATGACCGACACCTTCCATCACGGCAGCGCGCACTTCTCGGTGCACCTGCCGGCGCCGCCGGGCGCGCAGGCCGCGCTCGTCGACAGCGATCCCGACCGCTTCTTCAGGCCGCCGTACACCGGCGGCGCAGGCTGGATCGGCGTCGTGCTCGACACCGATCCCGACTGGGAGATGGTCGCCTCGCTGGTCCGCACGGCCTATGATCTGATCCGTGGCCACTGACGACGACGAGGTCCTGCGCGTCGAGCTCCAGCGCGTGCTCGTCGAGGAGCCCCCACGCCTCGATCTCGTCGCGCTGGCCATCGCGCGCCTCGACGACGAGCCGTTCGACGACGCCGAGGTCCTCGCCACGCTCGATGGCTGGGCCGATTCGGTGCGCACCGCGTCGGCGGGCATGTCCGCGGAAGGCGCCGTCGACGCGCTCGTCACGATGCTCGGCGGCAAGCTCGGGCTGCGCGGCGACCAGGATCAGTACGACGATCCCGAGAACAGCTTCCTGCCGCGCGTGCTCGAGCGCCGCATGGGCCTGCCCATCCTGCTCTCGGTCGTCTACATCGAGGTCGGCCGCCGCGCCGGCATCCCGCTGGTAGGGCTCGCGCTCCCCGGCCACTTCGTCGTCGCGTATCGCCACCCGCCCGGCGAGGGGCGGATCGTGCTCGACCCGTTCGACGGCGGCCGCATCCTCGAGGAAGCCGACGTCGAGGAGATCGGCATCCGCTCCCAGGCCCCGATCACGCGCGACATGTTCGCCCCCGCGACGCCCTACGTGATCGCCACGCGCATGCTGCGCAACCTGCTCGGCAGCTACCAGCGCCGCTCGCTGTGGCAGAAGGCGGACACCGTCGCCCAGCTCATGCAGGCCATCGACCCCGACGACGACGCGCTCAACTGATAACCTCCGATCATGGGATGCGGGAAACCGCGCGGTTGCGCGCAGCGTGCCTTGATCGCGCTCGGGTTGGTCGCGCTCGTCACAGTGTCCTCGCCGGGGTGCGCGACCTCGTTCGGACCACCGCCCGCGCTCCGCGTTCCACCGCCGACGGCGGCCGCGCCGCCTTCCGGTCCGCGCCAGATCCATCCCGGTGTCCTCCGCGCGCTCATGATCGAGGGTGAGCTCTTCGCGACGTTCGAGGGCCCGCTGCCGGATGACGTGAATCGAACCAGGGGACTGCTCGCGTACGTGCGCGTGTGCCTCGATCGCGACGGTAACGCGACGTCGGAGCTGGTCGCGAGCGCACCGTCGGCTGCGTTCACCCAGGCGGCACTGGAGACCGTCTCCACGTGGAGATTCCGTCCGTACGTGTCCGGCGGCACGGCGCAGCCGGCGTGTGCGCTCGCGCGATTTCATCACACGTCATCCTCCGCCGATCGCAACCCGGCGCTTCCCGATGCACGCGTCGAGCTCCCTCCGGCGATCGAGCAGCCCATCTCGGTGGCGCCGGGCTACGTCGGCCGCGCGCCGACTCCCGGTGTCGCGTTCGCGCGCCTGTGCCGCAAGCCCGGCTCGCGCGCGGCGCCCACCTTTGCGCTCCTGCAATCGAGCGGCGACCCCGGGTTCGATCGCGCGCTCTTCGACGAACGCGCCACGGCGCCGCTCCGGGAGCCGGCCGGCGGCGGGAGGCACTGCTGGCTTCGTAGCGGGCTGGCCTTCGCGCGCGCGACCACGTTCGATTTCGAGGGTCACGTCGGTGGCGCGCCGATCGGCCCGCGAGATCTCGAGATGGCGCGCGTCTCGGGCGACCGGAACGTGGTCCCTGGGGATCGTCTGAAGTTCGAGATCAGGGACGCCAGGATCGCCTTGGGGGCCGACGTGATGATCATCGAGGTGCCGCTCGAGGTCTGCGTCGACACGAGCGGCCGTCCGTTTCAGGTGAAGATCCTGAAGACGAGCGGGTACTACCCCTACGACATGGACCTCATCAATGCCGTGGCCTCGTGGCGTTACAGGCCCACGGATGCGCCCGTGTGCAGCATCGTCAACTTCATCTATCGCCAACGCTAGCCCGGGAACGCTGCCTCGAGCTCCTCGAGCGCGTCGCCGGCGTACACCGCGATCCTCTGCAGGCGCGGCACCGTCGCGCGGCATCCCGTGAAGCCGAAGTTGAGCGTGTCGTTGTAGCCGTTGATCGTGATGTTCAGGCCGGCGCCGTGGAACGGGATGGAGACCGGATAGGGCGCGTCGAGCTTGGCGCCGCGGAAGTAGAGCGGCTTGTCGGGG
>DATLEB010000249.1:0-33759 GCA_035525615.1 Kofleriaceae bacterium
GCTGCCCCTGCCCGCGGCGCTGGCGAACGCCGATCGGATCAACGCCCCACCGGGAGTGACCTCGGTGCTGGTCGAGCTCGTCACCGCCAAGGGGCCCTTGCGCATCGCGCTCGGTGAAGGCGCTGGCCAGCACGAGGCGGCCGACTTCGCGGTCGAGGGCCGTCCCGACGAGCTCCTTGGCCGCCTGTTCACCCGCGGCGCCCTGCCGCGTCCGGAGCGACGCCGATGAGCGCGCCAGCGCCGCTGGTCTTCGCCCTGCTCGACGAGCCTGACGACCTGCCGCTCGTCGGCATCGGTCGAGCCCTCGGTGAGCTCATCGCGGTGAGCGCACGTCCACTCCCCGCGGCCGCCGCCACCGACGAGCTCCTGGTCGGCGCGTGCGCGCGTGGTGCGGCGCGCGCCGTGCGCATCGCCGATCCCGTGCTCGCCGGCGTCGACTACCTGGCCACCGCGCATGTGCTCGCCTGCGCGGTCCGCTACCTGTGCGAGGTGCGCAGCGACGCTCCCATCGTCGTCCTCGTCGGCGATCGCGGCCGCGGCGCGGTCGGTCCGGCGGTCGCCGAGCGGCTCGCGGTTCCACACCTCGGGGGCGTGCGACAGGTCGCGCTCGCCGATGGCAAGCTGATCATCGATCGGGTGTGCGGCGCGGACGTCCGCCGGGTGAGCGGCCCGCCTCCGGTGGTGCTCGCCTGCGTGGCCAGCGCCGCGCCGTCGATGCCGGTCGAGCAGACCGGCGCGCCCGCGCAGGTCGAGCGCGTCGAGCTCGAGACCCTGCAGATCACGGCTCCCGAGCTGCAGTACCGCCAGCGCTTCGCTCCGGTCCACGGCGCGGGGCCGCACGCGCGCCCATACGTGGTCGCCAACGTCGAGCACCTCTGCGAGCGCCTCGAGCGCGACGGCTTGTGGCCGTTGCGCGCTCCTCCGCCGGAGCCTGCCACCTGATGGCGCGCAACCGTCGCGCGGGCGAGACGCCGCTCGTTCCGACCCGCGGGCCGACGGAGACGCCGCTCGCCACGCTCTTGCGCGCCCGTCGCTTCCGCATCGCCGCCGGCGGCGAGCAGGTCGGCGCGCGGCTCGTGCAGCATGGCGCGCAGTTGAGCGCCGACGCCGTCGCCTGGATCGGCAGCGCCCCTCCGCCGCGCGATGCGCCGACGCTCGCGCTCGCCGAGCACGCCGGCACGCTCGGCCCGCGCAGCTGGGGCTTCCTCAACAACACGCAGCCGGCGCTGGGGCCGGTCGCCGCGCTCGACCTACCGGCCCTCGAGGCGATGCCGCGCAGCGGCCGCCTGGGCGTCGTGGTCGCGCAGCGTGGCACGTTGCCCGACCTCGTGCCTCTGTTCTGCGCGCGCGACCTCGGGGTCGCCTGGATCATCTCCGTCGGGGACGGTGACCCGGCCGAGGTCCTCTCGTTCCTCGCCGAGGATCCGGCCACCGACGCCATCGCGATCGCGCTCGGCAGCGGCGCGCGACCGGCGGGCCTGCGGCCCATGCTCGGTGCCAAGCCCACTGTGGTCCTCGGGGGTGATCCGCTTTGCCGCGCGGTGGCGCGCCGCGCCGGTGCCCACGTGGTCGACCGCATCGGCGAATGGTTGGCGCTGGCCGCGTTGCTCGGCGCCGGCGCGACGCTCGCCGACCCGGTCGAGATCTGGGTACGAGGCGGTGGCCTCGACTGGGTGCGCGGCGAGCTCGAGCGTTACCGCGTGACCGCGCCGTTGCGTGTGCTCGACGAGAGCGACGCCGACGCGCTCGTCGCCGCGGTGGCGGCCGCCGTCGGGCCACGCGTCGTGGTCCTGGTTGGCCCGGGGTCCTGGGCGCTGCCGCCGCCGGCCGCGGCGAACGTCGTCGACGCGGTGCGCTTCGTGACCGCCGACACCCGGCAGCCAGAGCAGGTCTCGCGCCTGTTCAAGGCGCTCGGCCGCGAGCTCGAGCGTGAGCAGGACACGGACGCCGGGGCAGCCGATGGCGACGCCGCACCGCACGACGCAAGCCTCGCCGCTCGGGTGCGCGCGGAGGTCGAGGGTACGCTCTCGGATCACGACGCCAAGCGCCTCCTCAAGGCGTGGGGGATCAAGGTGACGCGGCAGGCCCCGACGGGCACGCCGACGGGGGCCATCAAGCTCGCCAAGGCGATCGGCCTGCCGGTGGTGGTCGCGCACGACGACGACGAGCGCATCGCCGACACGCTGCCCGAGGTGCGCCGCGTCGCGGCGCTGTTGCTCGAGGCGCAGGATCCGCGCGGCGCCGCCCCGCCATCGGTCATGGTGCGCGA
Organism: Kofleriaceae bacterium; assembly: GCA_035525615.1. Classification (GTDB taxonomy): domain Bacteria; phylum Myxococcota_A; class Polyangia; order Haliangiales; family Haliangiaceae; genus UBA2376. The sequence continues at coordinate 2,270 of DATLEB010000249.1, forward strand.
GCGCTTCCCGGAGAGCCCGCGCTGTCGCATCCGCGTGGTGCAGGAGCGCGCGATCGGGGCGGCGATGCGCATCGGCGACGCGATCGGTCTGTTACCGCTCGACGGCGCCGAGGCGCAGCACCTCGCTCGGCAGGCGGGAGCTCGGCGCGCCGCCGATCAGCGCCTGCTCGCCCGCGTGCTCACGCAGATCGGCGCGATGGCGCTGGCCGAGGGGGCGCTCGTCGAGCTCGATCTGTTCCTCGGCGCCGAGCCGACGGTCCTGCGCGCGCAGGGCACGCTCAAGAAGACCTGAGCCGGACGCGCTCGCTCGCCGGTCAGCGAGCGTCGCCGCAGCAGCGAAACCCGACGTCGTCGGCTGGGGCCGCGGCCGCACCGCGGACCACGTGCGAGCAGCGCGCCAGCGGCGGCGCCGAGCTCGCGCTGCCGCCCCGCAGATTGCCGGATGCGGTCCACTCGGCGACGTTGCCGCTCATGTCGTAGGCGCCCGCCGCCGAGCGGCACCGGCTCATGCTGCCGGCTTCGACGAGAGCGGCGCCGGACTTGCCGACGTTGCAACGCGCCGCGTCGAAGCTCTGCCCGTAGGGATAGCTCGCGCCCGACGGGCCGCGACACGCCGACTCCCACTCGGCATCACTGCACAGCCGCAGCCCGCGCGACTCGCAGATCTTGGCGGCCTCGGCGGCGCCGATGCGCGTGCGCGGGATCGTCTTGCCGCCCGGGTACTCGTACTGATCGATACAGAACGCGTGCGGGGACGACAGCAGTGCCATCCCGAGCGCGCACGGTCCCGTCGGCGCTGGAGTCGCAAGCGGAATGACCCCGGGGGACGGAGACGGAGACGGAGACGGAGACGGAGACGGAGACGGAGACGGAGACGGAGACGGAGACGCAGCCGCAGCCGCAGCCGCAGCCGCGGCCGGAGACGCAGACGCAGCCGCAGCCGCAGCCGCAGCCGCAGCCGCAGCCGCAGCCGCAGCGGGAGCCGCAGCCGCAGCCGCGGCGGCGCCGGTATCCGTGCGCGCGTCGTCGTCCGGCCTGTTTGCGGTGGCCAGCGCGGCGTCGACGGTGGCGGCCGCGGCGGCGAAGCGCGCCTCGAGCTCTGCGGCGGTGCGCGGCGCGCCCGCGATCGCGGCGCGGTCGGTGGTGACGCCGTCGGTTGCGGCGCCGTCGGTGGTGACGCCGTCGGTTGCGCCTGCGAGCGCGGCTGGGGCCGCAGCGCCCGCGGTGCGCGGCGCGTCGTAGAGGTAGCCGGCGGCGACCGCGAGGTGGAACGGGGCGAGGTTCGCGTGCTCGACCCGCGCGCAAAGCTCGGCCTGCGCCGTCGAGAGCGGCTCGGGGTTGTGCGTGATGTCGCGCCGCCAGCGCCGCCCCGAGGCGCGCAGCGCCGCGAGCACGAACGGCGGTGGCGCGACGCGCGGCGGGCGCGGCGGCGGATGCACGAGCGGCCGCGCCTGCACGACGAAGAGCGCGCCCGCTCCATCACGCACGAGCTCGACGTCCGCGCCGCGCGTCGCCTCGATCGCGCGCTCCGCGGCCAGCGCCTGCACCAGCTCGGAACGATCGTCGGCGCGCGTCGTCGTCACGCGCAGCGCCGCCAAGCGATCATGCGAGACGAGCCAGGCCTCGTCGGCCGCGGGCCGTCCAGGCGCGCGCGTGTACACGGTCATCCGCTCGCCCGCGAGCTCGCGCTGCACGATGACCCCCGGCGAGAGCACGTCGGCGAGCGCCTCGTCGCGCGCGTAGATCGCGACCATCGGCGTCAGGCTCGCGACCCAGACCGCGCGGATCGCGGTCCACACGTCCTCGGGCGCCACGCCCGCGACCGACAGACCGACCCCCGGCGCCGCCCGCGCCGCGCCGTCCTCGATCGCCATCGACGACCGCACGATCAGCGGACCGCCGAGCGCGCGCGCCCGCGCGAGCACGTCGGCCTCGAGCGCCGCCGGAAGCGCGTGCTCCTCCGCCGCGTGCGCCCACGTCGCGAGCCGCAGCGCGAGCGCGTCGATCCTCGACGGTGACGGTGACGGCGACGGCGACGGTGACGGTGACGGTGACGGTGACGGTGACGGCGCGTCCGCGTTTCGCGCGGTCGCGCCGGTGACCGCGCGAAACGCGGCGCCGGTCAGCGCGAATCCCGGCGGCACCGGCAAACCTGCGGCGATCAGTCGCGCCAGCCCGGCCGCCTTGCCGCCGGCGCCGTCCACCGCGTGCGCGAGCTCGACGACGAGCGGCTCGTCGACGCGTGCGGGCTCGCCGCCGGGCTCGTCCATGGATTGCAGTGTACGATCGTAAGATGCCGTCTCGCAGCGCGCCCGCGACCATCGCGACGGCTGCGCTCGTCCTCACCGCGCTCACGGCTCTGACCGCGGCCGCGGACACCAGCAAGCTCGCGCGCGAGGGCGTCGCGCTCGAGAAGCGCGCCCCGCTCCGCGGCAAGAACAAGCTCTGCTGCGGCTACCCGCTCGTCGACAACCTCGAGTGGGCGCTCCGCTTCTACTGGCTCGCGCGCGAAGAGGACTTCGACGAGCCCGACGAGATCGACCGCGCCGATCCCGACGAGCTCGACATCTACACGCGCGACGGCCTCTTCGTCGGCGCCTTCCCGCGCGAGTTCATCTGGCACCTCCACATGGAGGGCTCGGGCCTCCTCCTCGACGGCCGCGTCATCAACTACTCGGGCGCCTGCCGCTGGGGCACCGGCACCTGCTACGAGCAGGTCGACGTCAAGACGCACCCGTACGGCCGCGGCGCCTACCGCCGATCCCTCACCCCGTTCAAGTCGGTCGCCGTCGACCCGCGCCTCGTCCCCATCGGCGAGCCGCTCTACATCCCCGAGTTCGACGGGATGATGCTGCCCGACGGCTCCATCCACGACGGCTGCGTCCGCGCCGACGACACCGGCGGCGGCATCAAGATGCGGAAGATGGACTTCTACGTCGTCACCTACGGCAACTTCCGCTTCCTTCTCCAGGAGCTCTGGGGCGTCAACTGGGTGACCCCGCAGATCCAGGCGCCGCGCTGTGAATATCTCCGCGACGGCATCCTCCCGCTGCGATGAGATCATCATGATCAGACCGATCCCGTACGGTCGGCCCCACTGATGGCGAAAGCGGGGGTTTTCTGCATGGAGACGGGCGACTGGTGGGGTCGCCTGCGCGACCACAACTCGGTCGAGCCGTGCCTGGAGCTGCTCTCGCAGCCCGGTCTGCTTCCCATCCCCGCCGTGTACCGGACGGTGATGACGCACACCGAGTTCGCGAAGTACCTCGCGGAGTGGATCCGCCCCAAGAACTCGCAGCTGAACGTCCTCTACCTCGCGTTTCACGGCCAGACCAGCGGGCTCGACTTCGTGTGGACGTCGCGCCGCACCCCCGACATCTCGCTGGGCGAGCTCGGCGAGATGCTCGCCAAGAAGTGCGAAGGCCGCATCATCCACCTCGGGACGTGCCTCGGCTTCAAGGACCCCGTCGAGGTGCAGCGTTTCGTGAAGACGACGCGGTGTCTCGCCTTCTCGGGCTACGCCAAGACCGTTGGCTGGATGAAGTCGGCGATGCTCGACCTCATGTACCTCCACGCGCTCGCCAACAACGGCGTGACCCGACGCGGGCTCATCGAGACGCGCAAGGAGCTCGAGAAGGACATGGGCGGCCTGGTGCGCCAGTTCGGTTTCCAGATCCACGTCGGCAAGCCGCGCTGACGCCGCCTCGCGGTGCTAGGGTCCCGCGACGATGCCGACGATGTTCGACCGCTGGCTCGTCGCAGGCGCGGCTCCCGCCATCGAAGCTGCGCTGGCCTCGATCGCGCCGGCCCGGAGCGGCGCCGTCGCGGTGATCGGTGACGCGCGCCTCGCACGCGCGCTCGCGTCGCGCGGCCGCGCCGTGACGCTTTCCGGGGTCGACGCTGCCGCCACGAAGAAGCTGCCCCCGACCGTCACGATCACCGACGCGCTCCCCGATCGCAGCGCCACGGCGGTCATCGGCTGCGGCGCCGGCGAACGCGACGACTGGGAGGCCGTGCTCGAGACGTGGTCGCGCGCCGTCGTCGACGGTGGCGGCCTCGTGCTCGTCGATCGCGCGCCCGCGATCGAGCTGTCGCGACGCGCGCTCTGCGCCGGGCTCAGCGCGCTCGAGCAGCGCGTCGCCGGCCGCTGGCTCGTGACCAGCGGGCTCGTCAGCGACCTGTGACCGGGTCCGGCGTCGTCGCGACGGCGGCCGGGTTGCGCAGGTGCCAGACCACGCCGGCCAGCACGAACGGCCCCGTCACGCGCTCGTCGGACGCGTTCTGCGCCGACGCCGCACCGACCTCGAAGTGGATGTCCCACGCCGTGCGCCCGGTGCCCAGGTCCGCGATCATGAAGCCGCCGACGCCGCGCGCGTTGCTGGAGCCGGTGACGAGCGACGCGCCCGCGCCGAGATACGGCCGCACGCGCCGGGTCATCACGAACAGGCGCAGCCCGAACGCGTAGCCCACGCCGCCGCCGCCGAACGCGATGCCGGTGTAGATGTCGGCGTGCTTGCCGGCCGAGCGCCAGCCGAACGTCAGGTCGAAGCTGAGGGGCACGCCGTCGACCAGCGTGCCGCCGGTGTCGCCGCCGAGGAGGATGCCGAGGTTCTTCTGGTCCGACTTGGGCTCGATGTAGCCGAGCGGCCGCACCATGCCCGCGGTGATCTGCGCGGTGCCGTCGGGCGGCACGTCGACGACGCGCTCGACGGTCGTGAAGCCGGGCTTCTGGACGATGACGATGTGGCGGCCGGGTGAGACGCCGCCGGTGTACGGCGTGACGCCGACGGGATTGCCGTCGAGGCGCACGCTCGCGCCCGCCTCGTTGGAGGAGACGACGAGCGTGCCGTTGCCGCCGACCGCGAGCGTGATCGCCGCGGGCTCGGCGTACTCGAGGGTGATCATGCGCGACGACGTCGTGCCCGAGTGCTCGGCGACGATCTGGTGCTGGCCGCCGGGCAGCTTGAGCTCGAGCGGCGCGCGGCCCATGCGCTCGCCGTCGACGACGATCATGGCGCCAGCCGGCGCGCTCTCGATGGTGACCGCCGACGGCTTCTTGCGCAGCCCGTCGATGGTGCGCTCGACCTTGGCGCGGTCGGCGGCGTCGGGCGCGTCGTGCAGGTAGCGACCGTAGTAGGCCGCGGCCTGGCGCAGCTCGTTCAGCTTCTCGTACGCGGTCGCGACGTTGAAGAGCACGTCGGGATGCGGCATCGCCTCGTACGCGGTCAGATACTCGTCGACGGCGGTGCGCCAGTCCTGGCGCCCCTCGGCGTCGACGGCGCGCTTGAACGCGGCCTTGGCCTTCGCCTTGTTGTCGGGCTGCGCGTGCGCGACCGGCGCCACCGAGGCGAGAAGCACGAGCAACGCGAAGAGCGGTACCAAAAATCGCATCGAGCCCCGAGGCAGCATAGTAGCAGCTGCCGCTTCGACGCAGCCGGCCCCGACAACCTTCACCGATCAGTCGTCGTACGGGTTCTTCTTCTTGCCCGAACCGGGACCGGGATCACGATCGCGCGGAGGATCGTCGTCGTACGGGTTGCGCGGGCCCGTGGTGCCGCCGCCGCCCCCGCCCGGCTTCGAGCTCGCGCTGCCGCTGCCGCCGCCATCTCCCGGCGGATTCGAGCTGGCCGTGCCGCCACCGCTGGCGCTGCCGCTGCCACCGCCGCTGCCACCGCCGCCGCCGCCGGGGCGGCCCGGTCGCACGCCGTGGCTTCCACCGCCGCCGCCGCCGCCGCCGCGCACCGGGCCGGTCGTCGTCGCGGCCGCGAGCATCGCGGACACGGTCTCGTCGCGACCGGCGCGCACCGACTTCTTCAGCACCAGGTCGGCGTGGCCGTCCTTCGTGATCTTGATCTCGTGGATCCCCGGCGTGACCTCGGCGATGACCACCGGCGTCTTGCCGCGCTCCACACCGTCGACGAACACGCTCGCGCCTGCCGGCTGCGACACGATCTCGAGGCTGCCCGTGTCGCCCACCGCGCCGCTCGCCGTCTCCGCGCCCGTCGCCGTCTCCGCACCCGTCGCGGCTCCGCTCGCCCCGCTCGCGCCGTGCTCCGGCGCGCCGCTGCTCGCCGACGGCGCCACGCCGTTCGATCCGCCACCGCCACCGCCACCACCGCCGTTGCCGAGCCCGATCACGAGGATCACCGCCGCGATCAGCACCGCGAGCCCACCGATCGCGATCGGCCAGCGCGACCGCACCGGCATCTGCGTCACCGGCACGCCGCCGCTGTGCGACATCTGATACGCGCCGCTGCCCGTCGGGATCGCCGTCCCGGGCGTCGAGTAGTGACCCGGCACCGCGCGATGGAGCTCCGCGCCCGCGCCGCTCGTCCCCAGATCCGTGCTCGTCCCGAGCGTCGACAGCTGGTCCGAGAACCCCGGCGCGAGCTGCTCCGGCGTCGGGAACGCCGCCGCCATCTCGGCGGCGCTCTGGAACCGGCGCGCCGGATCCTTCTCGAGCGCGTGGTGCACCGCGCCCACCAGTCGCCGCGGCAGGTCGGGTCGCTCCGCGCCCAGCGGCGGCGGCGGCAGGTTCAGGTGCTGCGTGACCAGCGCGATGTAGCTCGGCGCCTGGAAGGGCGGATGTCCGGCCAGCATCTCGTAGAGCATCACGCCGAGCGCGTACAGATCGACGCGCGCATCGATCTCGCCCAGCGCCATCGCCTGCTCGGGCGCCATGTACACGGGCGTGCCCATCACCGCGCCGGTCGCGGTCAACCGCACCTTGCTCTCCGTCGACATCATGAACTTCGAGATTCCGAAGTCCATGATCTTCACGAAGTCGACTCGCCCGCCCTTCGTCACCAGGAAGACGTTCTCGGGCTTCATGTCGCGGTGCACGATGCCCTTGGCATGCGCCGCGCCGAGGCCGCGCAGGATCTGGCGCATGATGTCGACCGCGCGCGCCGCCGGCATCGGTCCGCTGTCGGCGAGCGCGTCGGCCAGGCTCGAGCCCTCGAGCAGCTCCATGACGATGTAGCTGCGACCGTCGTCGTGCGTGCCGGCGTCGGTGACCTCGACGATGTGCTCGTCGCCGACCGCGCTCGCCGTGCGCGCCTCGCGCTGGAAGCGCGCGACGACCTCGGGATCGTCGGTGTACTTGTCGAGCAGGAGCTTCACCGCGACGCGCTTGCCGAGCGCCGTGTGATCGGCCTCGTACACCACGCCCATGCCGCCCTTGCCGATGCGCCGCAGGAGCACGTAGCGACCTGCGACCATCTGGCCGATGAGCGGGTCTGTCGCTGTGTCCGGGCGCACGCTGGCCGTGATCCTAACCCGGGACCCGCCGCTGCGCCCGCGCCGTCACTCGGGGCTCGGTCCGCACTACGCCGGCGGCACGCCTTCGGCGCCGAGGTCGATCTTGTCCTCGGCCGGCTTCTCGGCGTGGCGGTAGATGAGCGGCATCTGGCCGCCCTTGCGGCCCTGCGAGTGGTCGCCGCGGTCGCGCGGGTTCACTCCCGGCGGCACGTCCCACGGGATCTCGGGGTTCGGGAAGTCGCGCGCGACCTCGTACATGAAGCGCGCCCACACCGGCACCACGGTCATGTAGGCCGCGTCCTGCTTGCCGAGCTCGCGGATGCGATCGTCGTCGCCCAGCCAGACCGTCGTCACGAAGCGCGACGTGTACGCCACGAACGACGTGTCCATGGTCGCGCTCGACGTGCCGGTCTTGCCGGCGGCGTGGATGTCCGTCGCGCGCAGCGTCTTGGTGAAACCGTACGTCACCATGTGCGAAAGGAGCTTCGACGTCAGGAACGCCGTGCGCGCGGGGATGGCCTGCTCCGGCTGGATCCCGCCGATCGTGGCCAGGCGATCGAGCCGCTCGCCGGGCTTCAGCGCGGGGTCGTACGGGACGGTGTGGTCCTCGAGCGCGTTGCCGTCGCGGTCGAGCACGCGGCGGATGAACACCCAGTCGATCCACTTGCCGTTGCGCGCGAAGATCGCGAACGCGCGCGAGAGCTCGTCGAGGTACGTGCACGACGCGCCCAGCGCGAGCGCCTTGTCGGCGTGGATCGGCGACGTGAAGCCGAGCCGTCGCGCCCACTTCTCGACCTCGGGCGCGCCGACCTCGCTGAAGATGCCGACCGACGGGATGTTCTTCGAGAACACGAGCGCGTACTCGAGCGTGACGTCGCTGTCGACGGTGCCGCCGAAGTTGTCGGGCGTCCACACCTCGCCGGTCACCTCGTCGATGACCTCGATCGGCTTGTCGTAGAACATCGAGTCGAAGCCGTAGCCCTTGTCGATCGCGGCCGAGTAGTAGATGGGCTTGTACGTCGAGCCCGGCTGGCGGCACGACTGGTAGACGTTGTGCTTGGGCCCGGTCGAGCGATCGCCGTGCGTGCGATCGAGCGCGCTGCGCGAGAAGTCGTAGCCGCCCACCATCGCCTGCACGTAGCCGGTGCGGTGATCGGCCGAGAAGAGCGCGCCCTGCGGGTGCGGGACCTGGTCGAGCATGACGACGTCGGGGTGCTTCTCGTCCCACTCGGTCTGGTCCTGCGAGAGCTGCCACGCCGGGTTCACCTTGTCGGGCATGTAGAACTCGCGATAGCGGCCGCGCGTGCGGATCTCGCGCTGCACCCAGACCACGTCGCCGGGGCGAAGCGCCTTGGTGGCGCAGCTGATCTCGTTGTCGTTGTGCGAGTCGGTGGCGCTCCACGGCGCCGCCCACTTCATGTTGCGCAGCGGGAGCTCGAGACGGCGCTCGCCCATGACGAGCTCGGCGTCGTTGCAGTCGACGGTGTCGACGATCGCGAGGTAGCGGCGCCCCGGCTCGAGCGGACCGGCGCCGTAGAGCTGCTTCTGCCGGGCGACGAGCGTGTCGCGCGCCGCGCCGTCGACGCGCCACTCGGGGCCGCGCCAGCCCTGGCGCTTGTCCTGCTTGCGCGCGCCGTAGTCGACGTTGCCGTAGGCGCCGGCGTCGAAGGTCGGCTCGACGGCCGCCTCGACGCGCAGGCCGCCGGTGTCGAGCGCGTCCTTGCCGTACGTCAGCTCGACATGACGGCGCGCGTACTCCGCGAAATACGGCTCGCGATCGGGAAAGACGTCCTTGTAGAGGCGAAGGTTGAGCGGCTCCGCCTTCGCGACCGTGGCCTCGGCGTCGGAGAGCTTGCCCCAGCGCACCATCTGATCGAGCACGACGTTGCGGCGCTCGATCGCGCGCGCCGGGTTGGTGATGGGCGAGAACGCGCTCGGCGCCTTGGGCAGCCCGGCGAGGAGCGCCATCTCGGCGAGCGTGAGCTCGGACAGATCCTTCTGGAAGTAGCGGTGCGCGGCCGCGGCGACGCCGTACGCGCCGGCCCCGAGGTAGATGTGGTTGAGGTAGAGCGAGAGGATCGCCTTCTTCGAGTAGAGCGCCTCGAGGCGGCGGGCCATGATCGCCTCGCGTGCCTTGCGGGCGAGCGACTTGTCGCTGCCGAGGAACTGCTTGGCGACCTGCTGCGTGATCGTGCTGCCGCCCTGCGCGAAGTCACCGGCGGTGAAGTTGCGCCAGGCCGCGCGCGCGATGCCCTTGAAGTAGATGCCGCCGTGCTCGAAGAACTGGTGGTCCTCGACGGAGACGACGGCGTCGATGAGCTTGGGCGGGATCGACTCGTACGCGACGACCTCGCGCCACTCCTTGGCGAACTCGCCGAGCACCGTGCCGTCGGCGGCGTAGATGCGGGTGACGCCCGGCGTGATGCGCGCGTAGGCGCGGAGGTCGGGCGGCGGCGGCGTGGTGGTCGTGAAGTAGCGATAGACGAGGAGCGCCGCCAGGCCGGCGGTCGCGACCGCGACGATGGCGGCGAACCCGTACAGCTTGCCGAGCCAGTAGGCGATGCCGCCATCAGCCCGGTTCGTGACCATCACGCGCGGCCGCGTGTCAGCCGCACTTCGCTTTATGAACATCAGCCGCGGCGCTCCTGAGGCGGGGAATCTACCCACCACGAAGAGCGCTCGGCAAGCCCGACCTATTCCGCTCGAAGCGTGCGGATTCGCTCGCCCACATACGCTACGATCCTGCGGCCTTGAAGCGAATCCTGCTCGTCGCAGGCGCTGCCGGGGCGGGAGTGGCGGCTTACCTCCTCCTGCGCCCGTCGGACGCGGTGCGCCCGCGCGACCCGGAGCCGGTTGCCGTGGCGACGCCGGATGCCGCGGCGACGCGCGATGCCGGGATCCCGTTCATCCGGCGGCTGGGCAGCGACGGAGGCGCAGGCGCAGGCGCGGTCGCGAGTGGCGGCAGCGGTGGCGGCGCCGGCGCGGGGGCGACCGAGCCGGAGCGGCCGCCGAGCGTGACCTTCGAGCGCGAGGAGCGCGACGTCGGGTGGGCCAGCGAGCAGGAGAAGGAGATGACGCTGCGGATGCGGCGCATCGTCGATGCCCTCGCGCTGCGCGACACGCCGATCGACATCGACGCGATCGAGTGCCGGCACGCGCAGTGTCGGGTCGCCGTGCACGCGCGCGACGAGGCGGCGCTCGGGAGGTTCTACGCGCAGCTGGAATCCCCGGAGGGACTCTACGGCTGGGCGGACAACCTGCTCCTCGCCCCCGTCGTGACCGCGCCCGACGGGCAGGTCACCACGAACTTCATCGCGTCCTACGAACGCGAGTAGCGACTCGACGCGCGATCACGCCGGCGCGAGATCGGCGATCGCGCTCATGCCCTGGATCTTCTCGAGGCAGCGGCGGAGGTGCGAGCGGATCTTGTGGTTCTTCGAGTAGACGGTCTTGAGCGAGATGTTCATCTCGGCCGCGACCTCCTCCGCCTCCATGCCCCGGGCGTAGAAGAGGTCGAGGAACTGGCGATCCTTGTCGCTGAACTCGCCGAGCATTCCGTTCAGGCTCGACCAGCGCTCCTTGTCGAGGAGCGTGTCGAGCGGCGTGCGATCGTACGGCTCGTGCGGGTCGTACGACGGGTCGAGGCGATCGTTCACGTTGCGGCGCATCGTGCCGCGCAGGTAGTCGAAGCCGGCGTTGACCGCGATGATGCCGATCCACGAGCCGAGCTTGGTGCCGCGCGTCGGGTCGTACATGCGGAGCTTGTGCATGTCGTCGCGCACCAGCGAGACCAGCACCTCGGCGAACACCTCGTCGACGTCCGCGCTGGCCGCGTACGGCGCGTACTTGTTCGTCACCTTCGTGATGCAGCGATAGATGAGCGCGCGGTAGCGGCGCACCAGCTCGTTCCACCCTGTCTGCTCGCGGCGCAGCACGCGCGCGAGCAGCTCCCGATCGGACCAATCAGCAGCGTTCGTCGAAGGGCGAATGGCGAGCACCGGCATGGCGCGCCCTTAGAGCACGGCTCATGCCACGACCAACCTACTGAAATCACATACGCAAATCCGGATTCGCAGGTCCCCACCACCAACGTTTGGTCTATTCCACCATCGGGAGGGAAGGATCCCGGCAGGAAGCCCGTACCAAGATCTGCCAAGGAGCCAGGGGAGTGTGGTGCTGAACGGGGAGGCAGGCGCGGGCAGTGGCCGGCAGTGGTCCAACAAACGGGCCGTAGCCACCTGGACCCACCCTCACCCGTCGAGTGTGGCGGTGCAGAGACATGCGCGCGAGCGAGCGCTGGCCAGTTTCGCGGGCTTCGCCGCCACCGGTGATGGTCCATCGGTTGCTACTTGCTCGCCCGTTCATGAGGACCTTGGGGGCCATCATCGCCAGCGCGTTGCTCGTCGTCGCCACCTACACGGCGCGCGGCCGCATCCTGGGTGAGGTCGCGACGACCGCCAGCGCGGCGCCGGGCCTCGTTTCTCCGGCCGACCCGCTCGCGGTCGCCTCGGTCCGCATCAAGGGCAAGAACCTACCGATCGCCGCGCTCGAGCGCGCGCTCTCGACCCGCACCGGCCACCGCCTCTCGGACGACGACCTCGCGCGCGACCGCACTGCCATCCTCGCGACGCTCGAGGCGCGCGGCCACCTCGGCGCGACCGTCACCGGCGTGCGCGTGGCGTGGGCCAACGGCGCGCACGTCGTGTTCGACGTGGACTCCGCCGGCGTCTACCAGGTCGACGACGTGAAGGTCTCCGGGGCGCCGACCGCGCACGTCGCCGAGCTCGCCATCGTCCCGACGCTCCTCCGCGGCCAGCCGTGGCACCCGGAGCGCGCCGCCGACAACGTCTCGCTGCTCCGCGAATGGCTCGCCCATCGTGGCATGCGCGCCGACGTGACCGCGCACCGCACCGTCGATCACGTGAGCCACAGCGTCGACGTCGTGTTCGAGATCGAGCCCGAGCTCAAGCCGGCGAAGCTAGTCGCGGCGCGTCGTCACCGGTAACACCGCGGTCGGCCGCACGCGCTCGTCGTCATCGCGCGTGAAACGCTTGCGACCCGTCTCCTTCCACCACTGCGCCCAGCGCTTGTGCGCGTCCTCGCGCTCGCGCCGCCCCTGGCCGGGATCGAAGCCGAAGAACTCGCCGGTGAGGCGCCGCAGATCCTCGGCGGCCGCGCCGCGCAGCGCGACGTCCTTCTGGCCGAGCGCGTCGATGAGCCACTCGATGCGGTGGCGCTCCTTGTGCTCCTCCCACCACTTGCGCCACTTGCGCTCGGACGTTCCGAAGTCGCTGCGCGTGAGGGCCACGAGGGCACGCCGCGCCAGCTCGGCCCGCTTGCTCTCGCGTCCGACCACGTCGATGAGATCGGGGATCGCGGCCACGTCGGCGAGCTCGGCGATCGCCTGCGACGACGCCGCCACGCGGTCGAGATCCTCGCTGTGAAGCGCGTGCCGGCAGCGCACCATCGCGAGATCGAGGTCGCGCAGCGGGTATCCGGTGAGCGCCTCGACCGCGGCGCCGCGCACGCCGTAGTCGGCGTCGAACAGGCGCTCGACCAGCGCGTACACGGCGCTGCGCGGGCGGATCGCCGCCGTGCACACCGTCGCGTAGAAGCGCACGTCGCGCCGCGAGTCGCCCATCTTCTCGAGCAGGAGCTCGCCCACCGGCGCGCCCAGCCGCACCACGAGCTCGAGGAGCCCGCCGTACTGCCCCGGCCGCAGCGCGCGGCCGCTCACCTGATAGCGATCGACGCGTAGCCGGCCCGGGAAGCGCGCCGGGAGCAGCGGCACGACCTCGTCGGCGCGGTTCACCGCGTCGGCGATCGCCGCCTCCGCCTTCACGTCGTCATCGGCCTCGACGGCGTCGAGCACGTCGGCGATGGGGCGCGACGTCGCCGCCACCGTGATCGAGCCGGCGGTCGCGATCGCGGCCGGCACGTCGGCGGGGTTCTCGGCCGCGGGCACGGTCGGCACCGCCCACTCGGCGGCCTTCTTCTGCACCTTCTTGGTCGCGACGTCGTCGGCCTCGACGTTCGGCGCCGCATCGGACGCGGTCGGCACGCGGTAGCCGACCGACTTCGAGCGCACGATGAGGCGGCCCAGCGCGTCGGCGGTCGCGGCCGCGAGCGGCAAGAGCTCGGTCACCTCGGCCAGCGTCACCGCGTCGTTCATGCGATGCGCGATCGCGAGCGCGATGCAGCGATCGCGCAGCAGGATCGGCAGGAGCAGCGCGGTCGGCGGCACCGTGCCGCCCATGCGCGCGATCATCACGTCGATATCGGTGTTGCCGCTCGCCACCGGGCCGACGTAAGGATGCCGCGCGTGCGTCGTCGACTGGAACGGCGACGTCGTGTCGAGCGGGATGAGCACCGACGGCATGGCGCTGATGTCGAGCCCGTGGTCGGCGAGCGCGATGCGTCCGATCGCGGCGCCGCCCTGCACGGTGAGGAGGCCGGCCCACCTCGCCTTGCTGCGCAGCGCGCGCAACAGGATCATGAAGACCTTGTCGCGATCGGTCGCCGCGCTCAGGAGGGCGCGCGCCGTCGGTACGAGGAGCGGACTGCCGTCGTCGGGCACGTCGGGCACCGGCGGCGCGCTGAGCGGCGTGTTGCCGCTCACCAGCGGACGTGTCGGCACGCCGTCGCTCGTGCTCGTCGGGCCGCTGATCGGCCCGGAGTCGCGGATCGACGCCGTGGCCGCGCGACGCTCGACCGCCTGCACGCGCATCGCCTCGACCGACGCGTAGTGCTGGGCGACGGACTGCGCCGACATCTCGCCGGTGCGCGAGCGCGCCGTGATCGTCGGCGGGGCCGGCTCGTTGGGCGCGGCTTCCTCGGCCTCCAGCTCCACGGTGCCAGGCCGCGCCGGCGGCGGGGCCACCGGCACCTGACGCGTGACGCGCCGCTCGCCGGTGCGCTCCATCGCCAGGTTCGCCGCCGCGGTGAGCGTTCGAGGCGTGGGCGTGCGCGTCGCCGGCGGAGGTCCCGCGACCGCCCCGGTCCCGGCCACACCCGGCTCCGGCAAGTTCATCTTCTGCGTGGGGTGATCCGGTCCCACCGGCCGGACGATCGGCGAGCGCACGTCGACGACCTGATGCTCCTCACCGTCGACGATGACGGTCCGCGCGCGCCCCACCGGCGACGTGATCGGCGACGCATCGGCCGCGCGGGCCAGCGTCGAGAACCGCGCCGTGGTCTGCCCGCCGTAGTTGCGCGTGAAGACCATGTGCCAGCGGTACTCGGGCACGATGAGCGGCTGCACGGGCACGTCGAGCTGATCGGCCAGCTCCTCGAGCAGCCCCATGTCCACCGGGTCGTGGACCAGGAGGCGCAGCGAGCCGTCCTCGAGAGACAGAGGGACCACGCGGTGGCGGATCGCGTCGTGCTCGTTGCACAGCTTCACCGCCTCGGCGTCGAACACGTTGCACTCGGCGCGTGTCGCCGGCGGCAGGACCGACGCCAGCGCGAGGTACTGCGTCAGCCGATCCTCCGACACCAGCCCCATCTCGAGCAGCGTCGTGTCGAGGCTGCCGCCGTAGATGACCTGCCGCTGATACGCCTTCTCCATGCGCTTCACGCCGACGAGCCCGTCGCGGACGAGGAGAGAGCTCAGGCGAGAAGACATGGTGGCGGTCAGGCGCGAATGACGTACGTGCCGGCGATCCAATCGTGGAGGCCCCGCTTCTCGGCGTCAAAGCCGATCCACAGGAAGCCGAGGAAGAGGGTGGCGAGCGAGGCGAGATATCCGGCGGTGCGGATGCCGACCTTCAGGTACGAAGGCGCCTCGCCGTAGACGTCGATGATGCGCACGTTCATCACGCGCATGCCCATGGTCTGCGCGATCGTCGCCTGGAACACGAACAGATAGATCGTGGCTACCGCGAGCGTGATGATGATGGCCGTCATCACCGCCGGATCGCTGGTCAGCATCAGATCGAGCCAGAAGTCGAGATCGCGCGTCTTGCCCGGCGGCAGGTGAATCCCCGCCACCGCGCTCGCGATCCACGTGAGGATCAGCGCGACCGGCAGGATGATCGCCGCGTCGATCGCGGCGCCGCCGGCGCGCCGCCAGAAGCCGGCGACCGACACGGTGGCGGCCGCGGTGCGCGGACGTGGCGGAGCCCGCTCGGCCCGTTCCTGGGGCAGAGCCGGCGGCTCGCTAGCGGCGATGACGCCGTCGCTCATCCGACACTTATACGGCCGGGCCACCCCCCGGCGCAAATCACGGCCCGGATCGCGAACACCGCCGCCGCCCCCGCCGTCTCGGCGCGCAGGATGGTCGCGCCCAGCGAGACCGGCGCGCAGCCCGCCGCCACGGCGGCCGCGACCTCGTCGGCGGTGAGGCCGCCCTCGGGGCCGACCACCAGCGCCATCGATGCCGCGCTCGCCGGGACGGCGGTCAGCACCGGCGTATCCGACGCCGGATCGGCCACCAGTCGCACCTGCGCGGTGAGCGTCCGCAGCGCGCTCGCCAGGTCGGCCGCGGCGGCCACGGGCGGGATATCGGCGCGGCCGCACTGGCGTGCCGCCTCCTGCGCGATCCGCTGGTGCCGGACCAGCCGCTTGGCGCGGCGCTCGTCGTCGAGGCGCACCACGGCGCGCGCGGTCTCGACGACGGTGATGGCGTCGACGCCGACCTCGACCAGCTTCTCGAGGCACCAGTCCATGCGCTCGCCCTTGAGGGCGGCCTGCACGACCGTGATGTGGGGCGGCGGGCGCGGCACGTCGCGCGGCGCCTCGACCTCGAGCACGGCGTGCGCCGGTCCGATCTCGATCGCCACCGACTGCGCCTCTCGCCCCGCGCCGTCGAACACGACCACCGCGTCACCGACGGCGAGCCGGCGCACGCGGAACAGGTACGCGTGATCGTCACCGTCGACGGTGAGCCGCCCGGCGGCCAGCCGCCCGGGCGCGACGATCAATCGAGCCGTCACGCCGTCTATTGTAGTTGTTCGCGCCGGCTCGCGCTCACCCGCTAGCGGCGCGGCTCACGGCCGCGCGAGGACCGCCGACGACCACGCCGCGTCGTCCGGGCTCTCGTGCAGCCCGACCAGCGACAGCCCGCGCGCGACGTACTCGTCGGCGACGGCCGGCGCCTGCGGCGTCAAGAGCCCCGACAGCACCAGCGTGCCGCCCGGCGCCACGCGCGCCGCGATCGCATCGGCGAGCGCGCGCAGGACATGGGCCTGGATGTTGGCGAGCACGAGGGGCCAGGTGCCACCCACGTCCTCGACCGGCGTGCCCGCGCTCTCCACCCGCGCGCTCACGCCGTTGTGCGCGACGTTCTCCGTGCACGCCGCCACCGCGATCGGATCGTTGTCGATGGCCACCGCCGTCGCCTCGGGCCACAGCTTGACCGCCGCGATCGCCAGGATCCCGGAGCCCGCGCCCACGTCGAGGACGCGCGCCGGAGCCGGGCCTTCGCCCGCGAGGCGGTCGAGCTCCGCCAGGACGAGCCGCGTCGACGCGTGCGTGCCGGTGCCGAAAGCCATGCCGGGGTCGAGATCGATCACGACCTCACCCGCTGCCGCCTCGTGCGTCTCCCAGCTCGGCACGATCACGATGCGCGGGGTCACGCGCGTGACGTGGAAGTACTTCTTCCAGGCGTCGCGCCACTCGGCCTCGGGCAGGCCGGGCTGCGCGCGCACGGTCGCCGGATCGACGCCCATGCCGGCCTCGGCGAACGCGGCCACGGCCGCGCGCACCTCGGCAAGGGCCGCTTCGCTCGTGGCGAGCGGCGCCCAGATGACGACCTCGTCGCCGCGGATCTCGGTGCCCTCTCGGGCCGGCTCACACGCGTCGGCGAGGAGCGCCGCGATTTCGTCGACGTCGACGGCCGCGGCGGGAACGATGATCTCGACCCAGTCGGTCACGGGTACGGTCGTACCGTCGAACCGACTAGATCACATGCGGCCCGGGCCGCCGGGTCCACCGGTGCCCATGCCCGTCTTGCGCTTCAGCTCGCGGCGGAGCCGCTTGCGCGCCTCGCGCGTCTTCCGCTTCTTCTTGACCGAGGGCTTCTCGTAGAAGCGGCGGCGCTTGAGCTCCTGCAGGATGCCTTCCTTGGACATCTTCTGCTTGAGGATCTTCATCGCCTTCTCGAGGCTGTCCCGAACCTCGACCTCGACAGGCTTTCCGAAGTTGTTCTCCATGGAGGTCGCAAGGGGTACCCGATACTTGCCCCCAGATCAAGCTCGCAAACGAAAAGGGCGGCCGGGTTGCCCCGGTCGCCCTTCTGCTCGTGTCGAGAGCCCTGAGGTTCGAGTGACGTTCGAGCCCTAGGACTTGTGCTTGTAGAACAGGGTGATCGTCAGGCAGTGGAATTCCGAATCGGAAGACTGCGTGACGATCTTGTCGACGATGTCGACGTCCTGGTGAGAGCGAATCCAGTCGGTGATGATCTCGCCGAGGAGCTCGCGCTCCTTGGCCTTGGTCGCAGAGAACACTTTGACTCCGGTGACATCCAGCACGCGGGGCCCTCCTTCATCGTGAGTATTGGATTGCGAAGCAGCAACTGAAGCTCGAGCCACGTCCACCTCAATTTGGGTTTTCGCGGAGTCCCAGAGCTCACCGCGAAAGTTTCGTTACGGCTTTCACACCATTCTGGTGAACGCTCGCGTTCCAGTCAAGCGAAAAAAATACACTTCTGACGGAACGGCACGCGAGGCAACCCTGGACGGCGCTTGAAGGTCCAGCAAGACGCGCCCCGCGCCGCCTGGCACCGTCGACCTCGCCACGGTAGGTTCCGCGCGAAACCGGAGATCCCCATGAAACTCTTGCTTCTGGCCGCCGCTGGCCTCGTCGCGTTCGCGGTGCCAGCCGCCGCCCAGCCGGCCGTGCCCCCCGCTCCCAAGCCGGCCAAGCCGGCGAAGGGGCCCAAGCTCCCTGCGCTCGAGACCTTCACCCTGGAGAACGGCCTTCGCGGCGTGTTCCTCCGTCACGACGCGGCGCCGGTCGTCGCCGTCGAGGTCTGGTACCACGTCGGCTCGAAGGACGAGCCGCGCGATCGCCGCGGCTCGGCCCACATGTTCGAGCACATCATGTTCAAGGGGACGCAGCGCACGCGCCCCGAGGAACATGCGCGCTTCGTGAGCGGCGTCGGCGGCACCGTCAACGCGCACACCAGCGAGGACGCGACCGCGTACGTGCAGATCGTGCCGGCGACGTACCTCGACTTCGTGCTGCAGCTCGAGGCCGAGCGCATGCGCAACCTCCTCTTCCGCGAGCAGTCGATCGGCACCGAGCGCGAGGTCGTGAAGGAAGAGATCCGGCAGCAGGAGAACGACCCGGTCTCGAAGGGTCTGCTCCGCTTCCTCGAGATCGCCTACCAGAAGCATCCGTACGCGTGGACCGCGGGCGGCACCATCGCCGACCTCGATCGCACGACGCCGGCCGACCTGAAGGGCTTCTACGATCAGTACTACCAGCCGGGCAACGCGCTGGTCGTCGTGGTCGGGCAGTCGTCGCTCGCCGAGGTGAAGGGCCTCGTCGAGAAGCACTTCGGCGGCATCCCCGGCGCCGCCGCACCGCCGCGTCCCGCCGACGCCACGCCCGAGCCGGCGCAGACCGCCAAGCGTCGCGAGGTCGTCGAGGCCGGACAGATCGGCATCGTGTTCACCGGCTGGAAGATCCCCGAGGCCAAGCACGAGGACATCTACTCGCTGCAGGTGCTCTCGCTGGTGCTCGGCGCCGGCGAGTCCGCGCGCCTGCGCCAGCGCATCAAGTCGGTCGATCCCAAGACCAAGAAGGAGATCGGCGTCGAGGCCGCGTCGCCCATCCTCGTGCGCGAGCACCCGGGCCTGTTCCTGGCGCTCGGCGTGTATCGCGATCCCGCGGGCGGTGACGGCGTCGAGGCCGCGATCTTCGACGAGGTCGCGAAGATCGTCACCAGGCCGCCCACCGGCGACGAGCTGAAGAAGGCGAAGAACCAGATCCTGGCCGGGTTCGTGTTCGGGCTCGACAGCCCGATCGGGCTCGCCGAGCAGATCGGTCAGTCGTGGATCCTCACCGGCGATCCGACGCAGTGGCTGCGCGACCTCGAGGCGTTCGAGAAGATCACGAGCGCCGACCTGGCGCGCGTCGCCAAGACGTACCTCACACCCGAGCGCGCCACCGTCGTGGTGGTGCCGCCCAAGGGGGCCCAGTGAAGACCCTGAGCACGCTTCCCCGTTCTCTCGCCGCCGGCCTCGTCGCGGTCGCGGTCGCGTGCGGCCCCAAGGCCGGTCCGGCCGTGATCCCGTCCTTGCCCGGCGACGGCGACACCAACGTCGTCAAGCCCGACGATGACGGCAAGGCGCCGGTCGCCAACGATCCGTGGACCGGTCGCACCGATCTCATCAAGGCGCCGCCCGCGCAGCCGCCGGCGGCGATCACGCTGCCACCGATCGAGCGCTTCACGCTGCCCAACGGCCTCCAGGTCGTGGTGGTGAAGAGCGAGCGCCTGCCGGTCGTGTCGTTCCAGCTGATGGTGAAGGCCGGGCGCGCCGACGAGCCGCTGGCCCGCCTGGGCGTCGCCGAGCTCACCGCCGACCTCCTGCCGAAGGGCACCAAGAAGAAGAACGCGCTCGCGATCGCCAAGACCATCGACCTCGTCGGCGGCGTGATCACCGCGGACGCCGGGTACGAGGCGACGTGGCTCACGTGCGCCGCGATGGCGAAGGACGCCAAGGTCTGCCTCGAGCTCCTGCCCGAGATGCTGACGCAGCCGAGCTTCCCGCAGGACGAGATCGACAAGGCGAAGTCGGTGCAGCTGACCGAGATCGCGCGGCGGCTCGACGACGCGGGGCAGCTCGCGTCGACGCACGCGCAGAACCTCCTGTGGGGCGACGACCACGTGCGCGGCTGGGTGACGTCGGCGGCGCACATCCGCCAGCTCGCGCAGAGCGACCTGGTGACGTGGCACAAGACGTGGTTCGTCCCCGGTAACGCCGTGCTCGCGGTCTCGGGCGACGTCGACGTCGCCAAGCTGAAGAAGGATCTCGCGCTCAAGTTCGGCGCCTGGAAGAAGGGCCCCGTGCCCGCGCATCCCAAGTTCGGCGACGCCAAGGCGCGCGGCACGCGCGTGCGCCTCGTGGACAAGCCGCGCCAGACGCAGACGCAGATCCGCGTGGCGCAGTACGGCATCCGCCACGACGACACGCGCTTCTTCCCGACCATGGTCTGGAACTACGCGCTGGGCGGCGGCGCATTCAGCTCGCGCCTCATGAAGGTGGTGCGCAGCGAGGCCGGCAAGACGTACGGCGCGTCGTCGCAGTTCGATCGCAACGCCGACCGTGGCTCGTTCATGATCACGACGTTCACCCGCACCGCGGAGAGCGCGGCCACGCTCGAGCTGGTGCTGGGGGAGATCATGAAGATGCAGACCCAGGGGCCGACGCAGGAGGAGATCGACGCGGCGATCGCGAACATCGCGGGCAGCTACGCCATGCGCGTGTCGGGCGCCGACGATCTCGCGGCCGCGCTGGTCACGGCCGACCTGCACGGGCTGTCGCAGAAGTACGTGAGCGACTTCCCGGTGCTGGCCGGGCAGGTGTCGCGCGAGGAGGCCGCCGAGGCCGCCGCGTCGATCCTCACGCCACGCGACATGGCGATCGTGCTGCTCGGCGACGGCGATGCGATCGCGGCGCAGCTCGACAAGGCGAAGATCCCGTTCGAGCGCGTCGCGTTCGACAAGCCGATCGGTCCGCAGCCGGAGGCGCCGGCGGCGACCGCGGTCGATCCCAAGACCGCCGAGGCCGGCAAGAAGCTCCTCGAGGAGGCGCTGGCGGCCAAGGGCGGCGAGAAGATCGCGAAGCTCAAGAGCCTGCACATGACCGCCGTGGGCACGCTCAAGGCGCAGGGTCAAACCGTCGACGTCGAGTTCGAGCGCACGCTGGTCCTGCCGGCGTCGATGCTCATGAACATCAAGGTCGCGAAGCAGTTCGAGATCACGTTCGCGGTCGTCGGGAACGGCGGCTGGAGCAAGAGCCCGGCCGGGCTCGACGACATCCCGAGCGATCAGCTGCCGGCGCTGGCGCAGCAGCGCTGGATGGATCCCGAGCTCGTGCTGATGCGTCACCGCGAGAAGGACACGACGGTGGCGCTGCTGAAGCCGACCAAGATCGACGGCAAGGCGGTCGAGGTGGTGCGGCTGACACGGCCCGACGGCATGCGCGCCGAGCTCTACATCGACGCGGCAACCAAGCTGCTCGTGCAGTCGCGCTACGAGGCCGGTGGGGCGCAGGCCATCGAGTCGTTCTCGGACTACAAGCTCGTCGACGGCGTGCAGGTCGCGCACAAGCGCGTCTCGCAGGGCGGCGGCGAGGAGAGTAACCTCACGGTCACGAAGGTCGAGTTCGACCCGACCATCGACGCCAAGATCTTCGCGAAGCCGGCCAAGTGATGCGGGCCGTCGTCGTCTCGCTCGTCGTGGGTGCGCTGGTGCTGACCGGCGCGGCCGGCACGACGCACGCGCAGCATGGCCGCATGGGCGGCGTGGACAACCTGCAGCCGGCGGCGACGCCGCCGGTGATCGAGCTCTACACGTTCGGGCGCGGCGAGGTGATCTTCGAGAAGTTCGGGCACACCGCGCTGTGCATCGACTACAACGAGCAGGGCCAAGAGACCGTCTGCTTCAACTACGGCGTCACGGACTTCACGATGGGCGGCGCGACGCTTTCGTGGAACTTCATCCGCGGCAAGCAGAAGTTCTTCGTCGAGCCGATCCCGCTGAGCGGCATGATGGCGTTCTACCGCCACGAGGACCGCACCATCTGGAAGCAGGCGCTGCCGCTCCAGCCCGAGCAGGCGCGCGCCATCGAGGCGCGCCTGCTGCACGACATCAAGCCCGAGAACCGCAACTACATCTACGATCACTTCGCCGACAACTGCACGACGCGCCTGCGCGACATCATCAACGACAACACCGGCGGCGTGCTGCGGGTCGACACCGGCGGGACCTACCCGCTCACGTTCCGCCAGATGGGCATGCAGGGCATGGCCGAGTTCCCGCCGCTCATCGCGTTCGGTGACTTCGCGGTCGGGCGTGCGCTCGACGAGGACATCACGCTCTGGCAGGCGATGTTCCACCCGTTCGTCCTGCGCGATCACGTGCAGGACGTGTTCGGCGTGGCGCCGGAGCTCATCTACGAGCGGCGCGGCGCGCCCATCCCGGACCGCGGGCCGACCAACCGCGGCTGGGCGCTGCTCATCGGGCTCGCGTTCGCGCTGCCGCTGCTCGCGTCGAGGCTGACCGGGCGGGGCGAGCGGGCCAGCGTCGCGATCGCGACGGTGCCGCTCACGCTCATCGGCCTCATCATCTGGAGCGCGGCGATCCTCTCGACGATCCCCGGGCTGCGCTGGAACGAGGCGGTGTTCCTGTACGTGCCGTTCGACGTCGTGATGCCGTTCCTGGGCGCGGTGCGCCGGCGCAAGTACGCGCGCGTGCGCCTCGCCATGTTCGTGGTCGGGTCGCTGTTCACGGCGGTCGGCCTGTTCCTGCAGCCGCTGTGGGTGCCGATCGTGATCGGGTACGTGATCTTCGGCCTGATCGCGTTCGAGCTGCCCAATCCGCCGCTGGCCTCGCGCGGCGGTGCTAGGGTCGCGGCATGAAGGCGACCCTGTTCCTCAAGTCGACTTGAACGAGCTGCCGTGACGCGAGGAGTTCCTTGCGCAAGCTGCCGCTCGAGTTGACCGAAGTCGATTACGCCCGCAAGCCGCTGGACGCCGCGACGGTGGAGGACATCGTGAAGCGCGCCGGCGGCGTGGCGGCGGTGCTCAACACGCGCCACGCGATCGCGAAGGAGAAGGGCTGGGTCGCGAACCCGCCCCCGCCCGGCGAGTTCGCGAAGGCGGTGGCGAAGGAGCCGAACCTCCTGCGCCGCCCGATCCTGGTGGCCGGGTCGAAGCTCGTCATCGGCTTCGACAAGGCCGCGTACGCCAAGCTATGATTCCGGCGTGTGGTCCCGGCTGCTCGCGCTGCTCGTGGTCGTCGCGCTCGTGCCGACCGCCGAGCTGACGGAGCAGGTGGTGCACGTCGTGGAGCACGTCCTCGAACGCGAGGACGCGGCGCACTCGGCGCACCATGACGAGGCGCCTGCGGACTGCGAGCACGGGTGCACCGGGCTCATTCACCTCTGCGCGTGCCACACCACGGTGGCCGTGACGCCAGCGATCGCGACCGTGCCGCGCGCCATCGTTCCGATGGTCTCGACGTTCTGGTCCCCGGCGCGCCTGCACGACACGGCCGCGCGCGAGCCTGCAGACCGCCCTCCGATCGGCTGATCGAGCTCGTTCGATCACCAGCCTGAGTTCCAGGCGCCGATACCGGAGGTCCCCATGTCCGCACGCCCGTG
The DNA here is from genome assembly GCA_035525615.1 of Kofleriaceae bacterium. Lineage (GTDB taxonomy): Bacteria > Myxococcota_A > Polyangia > Haliangiales > Haliangiaceae > UBA2376. The sequence goes on from DATLEB010000249.1 coordinate 25,861, forward strand.
GTGCGCGATCGGGGCGGCCGTCGCTGCAGCTGTGGCTGTCGCGGCGGCGCCCGCTCGTGCCGATGAACATCCCTATCCTGCGCTCGAGCGGGCCGCGCTGTCGGCGCGGCTGACGAGCGGTCCACCGGCGGTGCGCGCGGCGCGCGCGCGCGTGGACGTCGCGGCTGCCGATGTCGGGATCGCCGGCGCGCGGCCGAACCCGTCGCTCGGCTGGGAGCGCGAGGCGGTGCCGGGTCGTGACGCGCACGACGACTTCGTGCGGCTGACCGTGCCGATCGACCCGTCGGGCCGGCGCGGGATTCGCGCGGGCGCGGCGCGGGCGGCGCTCGACGCGGCGCGGGCGGACGCCGAGCGGACGGCCGCGGAGGTCGCACACGACGCGCACACGGCCTACGCGCGCGCGGCCCATGCGCGGCAGCGCGCCGTGGTGCTCGACGCCACGCGCGCCCAGCTCGCCGAGCTGGTGGACACGCTGGCAGCGCGGGCACGCGGCGGCGATGCCGCCGACCTCGACGCGACCCGCGCGGGACTGGAGCTCGACCTGCTCGACGATCTGCGCACGACGGCGCGCCGCGATCGCGACGACGCCGAGCGCGCGCTCGCCGCCGCGCTCGGCGAACGCGGGGGCTACACCGCCGTCGACGACCTGCGTGCACCGGCGGCGGGAACCCCGGCGCCGGCCGCGCGCGCGGATATCGAGGCCGCGCGGCATCGCGCGGAGGCAGCGCGGCGCGAGGCGCGAGCGGCGGCGCGTGGCTGGGTCCCGGAGCTCGAGCTGTCGATCGGGCTCATGGCGAGCGCCGATGGCGGCGACGTGGGCGGCGCCGGCCGGACCGAGCTCGGGTACGTCGTCGGGCTCCGCGGCACGCTGCCGTTCCTGGACCGCGGTGGGGCGATCGCACGGCGCGAGCGCGCCGAAGCCAGGGCGTGGACGCTCGAGGCCGCCGCGCTCACCGCGACCGCGTCGGCGGACGCGGAGCGGTTGCGCGCGCGCGTCGCGGCGCTCGGCGAGCAGATCGCGGCGTTCGAGGCCGGCCCCCGGGCACGCGCGTCCGCGCTGGTGCGGCGTACGACGTCGGCGCACCGCGACGGAGCACGTGACCTCCTCGATGTGATCGACGCACACCGCGCGGCTCGCGACGTCGAGCTGCGCGTCCTCGATCTTCTTCTCGACGGCGAGCTCGCCTCGATCGAGCTGGCTCGCTCCGAAGGGAGCCTCCCATGATTCCCACGCGCATCTTCGTGCGTCTCGCGCTGGCCTCGGCGAGCGCGCTCGCCGGTTGCGGGGGCGGCGGGCATGCCGACCACGACGAGCATCGCGGCGACGATGACGGACCGCCGTCGACCTCCTTCACGACGTGGTCACCGACCCACGAGGTCTTCGCCGAGTACCCCATCCTCGTCGTGGGAGGCGAGTCGCGCCTCGCCGCCCACGTCACCACGCGCAAGGATCATCGTCCGGTGGCGGCCGGCAGCGTGATGGTCGAGCTCCGGCAGGCCGACGGCTCGACCGTCAGCGGCACGGCGAGCGCGCCCGAGCCCGCGGGCATCTTCCGTCCCGCCGTCACGCCGACGGTCGCGGGCCCATGCAAGCTCACGGTGACGCTCGCCGCGACGGATCCGGTCACGATCGACGAGTGCGTCGTCTATCCCGACGCCAAGGCGATACCGCGCGCGCCCGACGAGCCGGCCGGCCGCATCGCGTTCCTGAAGGAGCAGGCGTGGACGATGGACTTCGGCGTCGACGACGCGGGCACGCACGAGCTCACGCCCACGCTCCGCGCCAGCGGCGAGATCCGCGCCACCGCCGGCCGCGAGGCGCGCATCACGGCCAGCACCGCCGGGCGCGTCGTGCTCGCGGCGCCCGCCCCCGTCCTCGGGATGCGCATCGAGAAGGGCCAGGTGCTCGGCACCGTGCACCCTCGCCTCCCCGACTCGCTCGACCGCTCGACGCTCGGCGCCGACCTGCGCCAGCTGCGCGCCGAGCTCGGCGCCGCCGAGGCGCAGCTCGCGCGCGACGAGCGGCTCGCCGCCGACGGCGCCATCCCGACGCGCCAGCTCGAGGAGTCGCGCACGCGTGTCGAGGTCTCGCGCGCGCGCCTCGCCGGCGCCGAGGGCCGGCTCGCGCAGTTCGATGCCGGCGCCGCCGGCCGCACCGGCGGTGGCCGCACCGCCTTCCAGCTCCGCTCGCCGCTCGCCGGCACGCTCGTCGAGATCCATCCCGCGTCCGGCCAGAGCGTCGAGAACGGCGAGGCGCTCTTCACGGTCGTCGATCTCTCGCGCGTCTGGGTCCATGCCGACATCTTCGAGCCCGACATCGCGCGGGTCGTCGGGGCCACGCGCGCCAGCTTCAAGGTCGACGGGCACGAGCAGCCGTTCGAGATCGCGCCGCCCGACGGCGCCGTCGTCACCGTGGGCAATCTCGTCAACGAGAAGACGCGCACCGTGCCGATGATCTTCGAGGTCGGCAACGCCGACGGCCGCCTGCGCATCGGCAGCTTCGCGACCGTCTTCATTGCCACCGGCGCGCCGCGCGCCGCGCTCGCCGTCCCCGACAGCGCCATCGTCGACGACGCCGGCCGCGAGGTCGTCTACGTCCAGGCCGAGGGCGAGTCGTTCGAGCGCCGCGTCGTGACCGTCGGCATCCGCTCCGGCGGCTGGACCGAGATCACCAGCGGCCTCGCCGCCGGCGAGCACGTCGTCACGCGCGGCGCCTACGCCATCAAGCTCGCGGCCGCGGGCGGCGCCGTGCCCTCCCACGGACACGCCCACTAGGAGCCGGCCATGCAGATGATGGACGGACTCATTCGCTGGTCGCTGACACGCCGATCGTTCGTGCTGGTCAGCGCGCTCCTCGTCTCGCTCTACGGCGCGTACGTCGCGTGGCGCATGCCGATCGACGTCTTCCCCGACGTGTCGGCGCCCACCGTCACCGTCGTCACCGAGGCTCACGGCCTTGCCCCCGAGGAGGTCGAGTCGCTCGTCACCGTCCCCATCGAGACGGCCATGAACGGACAGACCGATGTGCGCCGCGTGCGCTCGGCTTCCGGCATCGGCATCTCGATCGTGTGGGTCGAGTTCGGCTGGGGCACGGACATCGTGCGCGCCCGCCAGCTCGTGGGCGAGAAGCTGCAGCTCGCGATCCCGCAGCTGCCACCCGACATCCCACCGCCGCAGCTCGCGCCGGTGTCGTCGGTCATGGGCGAGATCATGTTCGTCGGCCTGCGCAGCGATCACCACCCCGGCTTCGAGGTGCGCGAGAGCGCCGACTGGGTCGTGCGCCGCCGCCTGCTGGGTGTGCCCGGTGTCGCGCAGGTGGTCCCCATCGGCGGCGGCGTGCGCCAGTACCAGGTGCTCCTCGATCCCGACCGCCTGCGGCGCTGGGAGCTCACGCTCGACGACGTCGCGCACGCGCTCGAGACCTCCAACCGCAACACCACCGGCGGCTTCCTGGTGCGTGGACCGCAGCAGCAGCTCATCCGCGGCATCGGGCGCTTCCGCTCGCGCGACGACCTCGCGGCGGTCATCGTCACCACGCGCGAGGGCACACCCATCGCGGTCGGCCAGCTCGGCCACATCGAGGTCGGCGCGGGGCTGCGCTTCGGCGACGGCTCCGTCGACGCTCGCCCGGCCGTCGTCATGGCCATCACCAAGCAGCCGGGCACCAACACGCTCGCGCTCACCCGCGCCATCGACAAGGAGCTCGACGCGATCGAGAAGAGCCTTCCCGAAGGCATGGTGGTCGAGCGACAGCTCTTCCGCCAGGCCGAGTTCATCGCCACCGCCGTCGACAACGTGTCCGCCGCGCTGCGCGACGGCGCCATCCTCGTCGTCGCGATCATCCTGCTGTTCCTCGTCGATCCGCGCGCCACGCTCATCTCCGCCCTGGCGCTGCCGGTCTCACTCCTGGTCGCGGTCATCGCGCTCGAGTGGCTGGGCGCCGGGATCAACACCATGACGCTCGGCGGGCTGACGATCGCGATCGGCGCGCTCGTCGACGACGCGATCATCGACGTCGAGAACGTGGTGCGGCGCCTGCGCGAGAACGCGGCGCGACCACCCGAACAGCGGCAACCCGCGCACGAGGTCGTCTACGAGGCCAGCCGCGAGGTCCGCGGCTCGATCGTCTTCGCCACCGTGATCGTGATGCTGGTCTTCGTGCCGGTCTTCTTCCTCGAGGGCGTGGAAGGCCGCCTCCTCGATCCGCTGGGCTTCGCCTACCTCGTCGCGATCTTCGCCTCGCTCTTCACCGCCCTCACGGTCACGCCGGCGCTCTGCGCCCTGCTCTTGCCGCGCGTCGCGGTCCATCCCCACGGCGACGGATGGCTCGTGCGCCACCTCAAGCGCGCGTACGGCGCCGCACTCGCGCCCGCGCTGCGCCACGGCCGCGTCACCGTCGTCGCCGCCGCCCTGCTCGCGGTCGGCGCGGCGCTCCTGGTACCGCGCCTCGGCCGCTCGTTCCTCCCCGAGTTCAACGAGGGCGCGCTCACCATCAACGCGGTCACGCTGCCGGGCACGTCGCTGGCCGAAGCCGACGCGATGGGCCGCCGCATCGAGACCATCCTGCACGAGTTCCCCGAGGTGGTCTCGACGGCACGCCGCACCGGCCGCGCCGAGCTCGACGAGCACGCGCAGGACGTCAATGCGACCGAGATCGAGGTGCGCCTGCGGCCTGGTCGCTCGCGCGACCGGCTCCTGGACGGGATGCGCCGCCGCCTCACCGCCGTCCCCGGCGTCTCCATCACCATCGGCCAGCCGATCTCGCACCGCATCGATCACATGCTCTCCGGCACGCGCGCGGCCATCGCCGTCAAGCTCTTCGGCGACGACCTCTTCACGCTGCGTATGTACGCCGAGCAGATCCGGCGCGTGATGGCGGGTGTGCCCGGCGCCGTCGACGTCTCGATCGAGCAGCAGGTCGACATCCCGCAGGTCGTGGTCGACTTCGATCTCGATCGCGTGGCGCGCGCCGGCACGCATCGCGGCGAGCTCGCCGAGGAGATGGAGGAGGCGCTGGTCGGCAAGAAGGTCACGCAGGTCGTCGAGCGGCAGCGAACGTTCGATGTCGTCGTGCGCTACGACGGCGCCGGCCGCGACTCGATCGAGGAGCTGGGACGAACCCCGCTCGCGGTTCCCGGCCACGGTCTCCTGCCGCTCGCGATGCTCGCCACCATCCGCACCGACGTCGGGCCCAACACGATCACGCGAGAGAATGCGCAGCGAAAGATGGTGATCATGGCCAACGTGGCCGAGCGTGACCTGGGCTCGGTCGTCTCCGATATCGAGACGCGCATCGCCCGCGAGGTGAAGCTGCCCGAGGGCTACTACGTCTCGTACGGCGGTCAGTTCGAGAGCCAGGAGCGCGCCAGCCGTACCCTCGCCTTGCTGGGCGCCGGCGTCGTCGTCGCGATCTTTCTGGTCCTCCACCTCGCGTTCTCGTCGGTGCGGCGCGCCCTGCTCGTGATGGTCAACCTGCCGCTCGCCCTCATCGGCGGCGTGGTCGCGGTGTTCGTCACCGATCCGGTGCTCACCATCGGCTCGCTGGTCGGCTTCATCACGCTCTTCGGCATCGCCACCCGCAACGGCATCATGCTGGTCTCGCACTTCGAGCACCTGCGCACCGTGGAGGGCGCCTCGCTCGACGAGGCCGTACGCCGCGGAAGCCTCGAGCGTCTCTCGCCGATCCTCATGACCGCGCTGTGTGCCGGCCTCGCGCTGGTGCCGCTCGTCCTCGCCGGCGGCGAGCCCGGCAACGAGCTCCAGGCGCCGATGGCGATCGTCATCCTGGGCGGACTGCTGTCGTCGACCGCGCTCAACCTGCTGGTGGTGCCGGTGCTCTATCGCGGGATCGAGCTCAGGAGTCGCCCGCGATCCGCTTCAGGAACGGCACCACCTGCTTCTGCGTGATCTCCTCGCCGACGGCGAGCACGCAGTCGCGGATGCCGCCCTCGATGGCGCTATTGGCCGAGCCGGTCATCGCCTTGCCCGAGCCCGACGCCGACGCCGCCTTGTGCGCGACCCACTTCTCGGCGCCGTCGGTGCCGCCCCACGGCGCGACGCGCACCGAGACCGTGCACGCGATCTCCGCCTTGGTGCCGTTGCGCGTGATGTCGACCGCCGAGATCGTCGCCGCGACGATGAAGGCGCGCGAGCCCGCCGACGCGAGCTGCTTGGACGTCGGCAGCGAGCCCGGCCAGTCGACGGACATGTCGCTCGCCTTCCGCTGCACGACGCCGCGCACGACCTTGGTCAGCTTGGGCATCGTGTCCTTGGGCGCCTTGGTCGAGAGGTCGGCCGCGTTGCCGACGTGCACGAACACCGCCGGCATGCCAGGCGTCGGCTCGGTCTTGGGGCGGAGCGCGGCGACCTTGGTGAGCGCGCGCGCCGCGAGGTCGCGGACCTTGGCGTCCTTGTCGTTCGCCGCCGCCTTCTCGAGCGCCGCGATCGCGACGTCCCGGATGCGCGGCGGCGTCGACTCGTCGAGCGCCTTGGGCAGCGCGAGCGCGGCGACCCGGCGGATCTGCGGCTCGCCGTCCGCGCGCAGCGCGCTCGCCAGCGCCGCGACCGCGCGACCGTCGTGAACCTTCGAGAGCGCGAGCGCCGCGGCGAGCCGCCGCTTGTAGCTCGCGGCCGCGTTCAGCTGCTGCACCTCGTTGTCGATGCTGTCGGCGAGGACGGGCGTGATGTCGCCGCAGATCCACACGAGCAAGAGGAACGTTGCGACGAGCAACGCGCTCTCTCGACTCGCTCGTGCGCGCACAGGCTCAATCTAACACGCGCGACCGACGACCTCTCTCGCGACGCGTCGTTCACACCCGCCAGGTGAGCACGTGGCGGTGAGCGGCAGCGCCCGGGTCTCACTTGATGAGACCTACATCTACATGTCGAACAACCGGATGTTCCCGATCGTGCCCGACGCGATCCGTGGGACCATCGGTCGACGGTCGGACCTCCATGAACGAATACGTCGAAACGGCGCGGGTCGCGCTACAGCAGCAACGCCAGGTGGAGGTGGCTTCACACGACGCGGCCGCCGGCGAGGGTGAGGGTGAGGGCTCGTTCCGCGTCACCGTGTTCACGGCCGAGCGCGACGTGGAGTGTGAGTGCGAGGTCGACGCGGCGACCGCGACGGCGCTCGTGCGGGCGGGCGCGGTCCTGCGTGCCGTGATCGGTCTGGGCATCCATCGTCACGAGATGCGGGAGCTCCGCGACCGTGCCGACGCCGCCGCCTCTCGCGCCAGGGAGCAGGTCGAGCGGATCGCGGTGCTGGGCGAGCGAACGCGCCTGCTCTGCGAGGACGTCACGAAGCTCGTGGCCGAGACCCGCAGGCTGAGCACGCGGCGCAAGTGATCCGACGGTCCCCGAAGGTCGTACCTCGGATACCCTGCCACCGTCGCGCATGAAGCCCGCTGTCCACACCGACGCGCCCCGCCGGCGCCGCCGCCTGGCGGTGATGGCATGCCTCGTGTGGTTGCTCGGCGTCGAGGTGCTGCCGGACGCGCACCTGGCGACGCACGCGTGGTTGCCTGCGCACAAGCACGACGGCGACGCACCGGTGAGCACGGAGCTGGCGGTGACGGTGCACGCCGATTCCACGGCGGCGTGGGCGCACGCGCACGACGGCATGCTGCACCAGCACGGCGCCGCTCGGCACGCCGACCGCGATCGCGACGGCATCGGCCGCTCCGAGCCGGCGCCCGCGCCGGGCCACGGCCAGCACAGCCTCGCTCACCACGCGCTCGCGCTCGCCGCGCCCGCGCCCGCGATCGCCCATTCGCTTCCCGTCGAACACGTCGTCGTTCCCGTCCATCACGTCGTCACGCAGCTGGTCGCCATCGCGCCGCCGCCCGACGCCGCCGCGCGCGCGCCACCGGTCTGAAGCGGTCCCGAGCTGCATTC
>DATLEB010000261.1:0-35826 GCA_035525615.1 Kofleriaceae bacterium
TCGATGGCGCCGGGCACGACGGCGGCCTCCTCCGCGCCGGGCGCAACGGATCTGCCGGGACCGGGCGTCACTGCGTGGGCTGCGCGTCTCGGCGCGCAGCGCGGCGTCATCTACGCCGGCGGACAGCTGACGATCCGCTACGCCGTCCAGGCGAACAAAGCCGACGCCTCGCTCGCGGACATCGCCTTCACATACGTCAACCAGAGCCCGGGCACTGCGGCGGTGCAGTTCTCCGTGCAAGGCCGTGACGACAGCCTCGAGGCTCTGTGGAGCCGGCGGCTCGGCGGTCGCTTGAACGCCGGCGCGAGCGCGGTCGCAACCGTCACGACGGCGCTGAGTAGCTTCCCGCTCTCGATCAGCGTCGGCGACGTGAGGCTCTGCCCGATCGGCGCGGACGACTCGACGTCATCATCGACGTCGGCGCTGGCGTGCGCGCAGGTCAAGCCCGAGAAGGGCGACACCGCGCGGCTACGACGACCCGCGAACGCGCAGTAGCTACGGGGCCGAGCTACTGCCCGCGGAAACTACTGCTTGATGCCGTGCTTGTTCTTCACCTGGTCCATGACGCGCTGGTATTCGACGTCCCAGGCGTCGGTACCTTCCTGCAGGTTCTTCAACCTGGCGCGGACCTCGGTGTCGAGCTCTTCTTCGACGGCCATGTGCTTGCGGACGATCTCCTTGATCTTCTTCCGCAGGATGGCGTCGTCGGCGTACACCTCGTCGACGTTCTTGCTCTGCATGAACGTCTCGACGAGCTGGTTGGTGATCCAGGTGACGCCTTCCTCGGCGAGCCCGAATTCCTTCTGCTCGGCGAGCTGGCGCTTGGTGCGCGCGAGGTGGGCGTGTGGGAGGCCGCGGATCTCGAGGATGTCCTTGGCGCGCTCCGACAGTTCCTTGTCGACCCGGATGTATTCTTTGAGGACGGACGCAACGTCGAGCTGCGCCTCGTGCGGATCACTGACCTCGAGGTCGCCGTCAGCAGTGAGCTTGGTGATCACCTCGCTGGCGATGGTGTCGACCTTGGCCGGATAGAGTCGCATCGGTTTGGCGCACTGTACGGGCCGGGCATCGCTTTCGCAAGGCGCGCGCCACGCCTAATCTCGACGAGATGGACGCTTCTTCATCGCCGCCGCCGTTGCCCCGGAAGCTCGTCGTCGCCGGGCTCGTCGTCGACGACAGCGGGCTCGTCCTCATCACACAGCGACGAGCCGATCAGGCGCTCGGCGGGCTGTGGGAGTTTCCCGGCGGAAAGATCGAGGCAGGTGAAGCGCCCGCGGACGCGCTTCACCGCGAGTTGACCGAGGAGCTCGGCGCCTCCGTCGACGTCGGCCAGATCTGGGACGTGCTCCACCACATCTACCCGACCTTCGAGCTGCTCATGCTCGTGTTCCGCTGCCGCCTTCGCGCCGGCGAGACCGCGCGCACCGTCGAGGTCGCCGACCTCCTCTGGGTCCCGGTCGTCGAGCTGCCCCGGCACGACATCCTCCCGGCCGACCGCCCGCTCGTCGACCGGCTCGTCGTCGAGGGGCCGCCCGCCTGGCGGGCCCGCTAGAACAGGGACAGCCCCTAGTTTGACCCCGGGAAGAAGCCGCCCATACAATCGCGGTGATGGAAGGCCGCGCCAAGGTCACGAAGGAGGTCCTCTGCGAAGAGGCCCGCTTCATCCTCGCCAACGTCATGGCGGAGGCGCGCTACGGCCGCCAGAACCGGTTCGATGACATCCGGCGGGTGTGTGAGGGCGCGGTCTCGATCCCGTTCGGCGAGTACGTGGGATTTCTCGAGAAGGCCGGGTACCTGCGCCAGGATCGCAACGGCGACTCGCTCGAGGTGACGGCGGAGGGCGAGGAGGTGGTGAACGGAGGGGGCCTCACCGAGTTCACCGAGCGCGCCGTCAACCACTTCAAGAAGCTGCGGCAGACGCGCACGCAGGCCGGCGTGCCCGGCCCTGCGTCGGTCGGCATGACGACGAACTCGGGAGTCATGGCGTCGACGCTCGGCCGCGAGACGTCGGGCGGCGTTCCCGCAAGCGTGGCTGGCATGCGAAAGGACTCCAAGGTGCACGCATCGGGTGGACGCGCGTCGATGTCCGTCGGCGGGGAGATCCAGGCGTCGTCGGCGGAGATCGTCGATTCGCGCTACGAGAAGCTGGCGTCGCTCGGATCGGGCGGCATCGGCACCGTGTATCGCGCGCGCCAGGTGCCGCTCGCGCGCGAGGTGGCGCTCAAGGAGATCCGCGACCTCTTCGGCTTCTTCGCCGAGGAGATGCGCTACGAGATCGTCCGCCGCTTCACCGAGGTGGTGCGCGCCGCGGCCAACCTCGCGCACCCCAACATCCTGCCCATCCACGACGTCAACCTCGAGCGCGACCACCCGTACGTCGTGAGCGAGCTCGCGCCCAACGGCAGCGCGCGGCGCCTCATCAATGACGCCGAGGAAATCCCGGTCGACCTCGTCTTCAAGTACCTGCTGCAGACCCTGCACGCGCTGCGCGCCGCGCACGCCACGCGCGTCTATCACCGCGGCTTGAAGCCGGAGCAGCTGCTCATCGACGGCTACGGCAACGTGAAGGTCACCGACTTCGGCTTCACGCGCATCGTCGAGCGCGACCAGGCCGTCATCCGCCAGATCTACGTCGGCATGGGCAACGTCGCGTACATGGCGCCCGAGCTCTACTCGGACCCGCTGAGCGCCGGCGCCCAGGCCGACATCTACGCGCTCGGCATCATCTTCTACGAGCTGCTCACGCGAAAGCTGCCGGGTCGTCGCTCGCCGATGCCGTCGCAGATCAACTCGGCGCTGCCCCGCGGCATCGACGACATCTTCGATCGGATGACGCGCGACTCGCGCACCGAGCGCTACGCGTCGGTCGACGACATCCTCGAGGACATCGACAAGCTCGAGGGCATGGACGAGCTGCTCGACAAGCAGACGCAGGTGCTGGTCGGCGAGAACCCGATGACGACCATCAAGTTCCGCGAGGGCGCCGAGGAGCCGCTGGGCGAGCCGCTCGTCGAGGGCGAGGACGGCGAGAAGAAGCCGGCGGGCGGCGCCGGCGCGACGCATCGCCCGTACTCGTTCCAGCAGCGCAAGAAGCGCCCGTAACGGCGACGCGTCAGAGCGGGAAGGTCCCGATGGTTCCGTCGAGGTGCGCCTGGCGGACCGTGCGCGACGGCAGCTCGAGGCAGGTGAGCGGGCCGCCCTTGCCGGCGCCGGTGTCGATGCCGACGAGCGGGCCGCGTGACCACGGCATGAGCCGGGTCTCGTCGGCGGGCGGCAGATCATTGACGTGGGTGTGGCCGAACACCAGCGGCGGGCCGGCGTACTCGAGGAAGAAGTCGCGCTCGCGCTGCCAGAGCAGCGACTTGGGCGACGACGTCTCGGGCGTGTTCCACACCGCGCCTTCGCCCTCGAGGCCGGCGTGCACGTACGTGGCGTGCTGGTCGCGGTACCAGAGCGGCAGCGAGCGGAACCACGCGACGACGGGCGCCGGCAGCCACTGCGCGGGATCGAGGTAGCGCACGAAGTTCTCGGCGGCGACGAGCGCGCCGTCGGTGGGCGGCGACTGCTCGGTGAAGGAGTGGAACGACGCGGCGACGCCGTTGCCGGGCGGCATGAGGAAGTTGCCGCTCTTCTCCTCGATCTCGCCGAGCAGCGCGTCCTCGTGGTTGCCGCGCAGGAAGACGACCGTGCCGACGGTCTGCTCGGGGAGGCGACGCAGGCGCGCGACCACGCCGGCGCTGTCGGGGCCGCGGTCGACGTAGTCGCCGAGGAAGACCAGGGTGTCGTCGGGCGCGATGAACGGCAGCGCCGCGAGGAGCGCGTCGAGCTGCGCGCGCTCGCCGTGGATGTCGCCGATCACGAAGGTGCGGCTCATGCGATCTTCCTTCCTCTCACACCGACGGCGAGCAGCGCCGCCGCCAGGCGCGTGGCGTCGCTGCGCCGGTTGTAGAGATGCGCCGATACGCGCACGAGCGGCCACGGCGCGCCGGGGTGGCTGACGATCGGGACCTCGGTGCCGCGCTCGAGGAGCGTCCGCTCCACGGACAGGTTGTCGGCGCCCGCGGGGAGCTCGACCGCGATCGCCGCCATCGACGTCCGCGGCGGCCCCGGCGTCTGATCGATCGGATCGGCGCCGAGCGCCTCGGCCAGGTCGTCGCGCATGGCGCGGGCCAGCGTGCGGTTGCGCTCGCGTACGCGCGGCCAGCCGCCGCCGAGGCGCGCGACGGTGTCGATCGCGACCGGCACCGAGAGATAGGGGCTGGGATCGTGCGTGCCGGTCCAGTCGTGCTCGAGGCGGAAGCGCGAGCGCTCGGCGCTGGTCGGCAGCGTCGCGCCGTGACTCGTGACGAGCGGGCGGAAGCCGTCGCGGTGCTCGGGCGCGACCCACAGGAAGCCGGAGCCCTTGGGCGCGCACACCCACTTGTGGAAGTTGCCCGTGTAGAAGGCGGCGCCGGTCTGCGCGACGGCGAGCTCGAGCTGCCCGGGCGCGTGCGCGCCGTCGACGAGCAGCGTCGCGCCCTTCGGCAAGCCGGCGGCGAGCGCGGCCACGTCGAGGACGAGCGCGGTCGGGCTGGTGACGTGATCGACGAGGACGACGCGGGTGCGCGACGTGCAGCGCTCGAGCAGCGCGGCCACCACGGCGTCGGGATCGCGCGCGGGCAGCGTGATGGGCGCGACCACGACGCGCGCGCCTGCAGCCGCGGCGGCGCGATCCACGGCGTTCCGGCACGCGCGGTATTCGTGGTCGGTCGTCAGCACCTCGTCGCCGGCCTCGAGGCGCAGGTTGGCGAGCGCGGTCGCGACGCCGTGCGTGGCGTTGGGCACGAACACCAGCCCGTCGGGATCGCAGCCGAGGAACGCGGCCACGTCGGCGCGTGCGGCGTCGAGGGCCGCGGTGTGATGCAGCACGAACCAGCGCATCGTCGCCGCTTCCATGCGCGCCCGCACCGCGGCCTGGTGCTCGAGCACCGCGCGCGGACACGCGCCGAACGAGCCGTGGTTCACGTGCAACACGCCCGGGTCGAGGGCGAACGCGTCGCCGGCGAAGGCCTGCTCCAGCTCGAGCGACGAGATCACAGCGACGCGTCCGAGGTCTCGGCGAGCACCGCCAGCGCGTGCTCGGCCACCGTGCGCGTGTCGGCGAACGTCAGCCGCTCCAGCGCGGCCGGCGCGTCGAGCCACACCACCTCGCGCAGCTCGTGCTCCTCGCGCTGCTCGCGCGCCTCCATCAGGAACCAGCGGATGATCTGGTGCTCGTCGCCGACATCGATCGCCATGTCGTCCAGCTGTGCCACGACATCGGCGAGGACGCCCGACTCCTCGCGCACTTCGCGCACGGCCGTCCCCTCGGGGGCCTCCCCGGGATCTACGTGGCCCTTGGGCAGCACCCAGTGATCGCGATGCCTCCGCCCCGTGACCACGAGCAGCTCGGGCATCCCGTCAGTGCGGTGCCTGACGACCACGCCACCCGCGTGGGTCGGGACTTGCTCGGCGGCCATGGCCCGACTGTACCCGGGATCGTTCCTGCTGGGTTCGGCCCGCGTGAAGCCGCGACGGGGATAGAGTCGGGCGATGACGTCGTCGGAGGAGGCCAGCGGGAAGCGCCTCGAGCGCTGGCAGCGCTCGCTGCTCGATCTGACCTTGCGCAACCGCCTGCTCGACGCGCGCGAGAGCCGCACGCTCGTCGTGCTGACCGGTGCCGATCCGATCGCGATGGCGGCCACCGTCGAGGAAGCGAAGCCGATCGAGGTGGTCACGTCGCTCGAGGCGGCCGAGCTCGACAAGCACATGACGGCGATGGCGCGCGCGGCGCGCGAGTCGCTGTCGGAGAGCGGCGCGCGCACGCTGTGGATCGTCCTCGGGACGCTGCGCTGGTACGAGAGCCCCGCATCCGAAGCCGAGACCGCCGAGGCGCGCCACGCGCCGCTCGTGATGGTGCCGGCCGAGCTGCGCCGCGCCGCCGCGCGCGATCGCTACCAGGTGCTGCCCGTCGAGGGCGAGGACTGGCGCTGGAACGACACGCTGGTCGAGAAGCTGAAGGTCGATCACGGGCTCACGCTGCCCCCGCCGGTGCGCGGCGAGGACGGCCACATCGAGCTCGGCCCGACGTTCGACGCGGTGAGCGCGGCGGTCGCCGGCGTCGCGCGCTGGTCGGTGGTGCGCGAATGCCGCCTCGGCGTCCTGTCGTTCACCAAGCACGTCATGTGGGCCGACCTCGGCGACCGCGGCAAGGCGCTCCTCGGAGCGCCGGTGGTCGCGCACCTCGCCGCCGGCGGTGAGAAGGCGTTCGCGGGCGGCGACATCCCGTCGCCCGAGGCCGGCGCGCTCGACGCGGTGCCACCGGGTGAGCTGTTCGCGCCGCTCGACTGCGACGCGAGCCAGCTGGCGGCGGTGCTCGCCGCGGCCGGTGGGCGGACCTTCGTGCTGCAGGGCCCGCCGGGCACGGGCAAGTCGCAGACGATCACGAACCTGATCGCGCAGTGTCTCGCGACGGGGAAGTCGGTGCTGTTCGTCGCCGAGAAGATGGCGGCGCTCGAGGTCGTGCAGAAGCGGTTGACGACGGCCGGGCTCGGCGACTTCTGCCTCGAGGTGCACTCGCACAAGGCCAAGAAGCGCGAGGTCGTGACCGAGCTGGCGCGCGTGCTCGAGCGCGTGTGGCGCCCGAACGCGCCCGTCGCGGGGCAGGACGAGCGGCTCGAGGCGGCGCGGCGCGACCTCAACGGGTTCGCGAGCGCGATGCACGCGCCGGGGCCGGCCGGCATCAGCGTGCACGATGCGCTGGGGCGCCTGAGCGAGCTCAAGCAGGAGTGGCGGCTCGAGGGTGACGTCGGCGTCGAGGGCGTGACCGCCGAGGTGCTCGCGGTGCGGCGCGACGCGGTCGCGAAGCTGGCGCAGGCGGCGATCGAGATCGATCCGGTGGCGACGCATCCATGGCACGGCTCGACGCTCGAGACGTGGCCGGTCGACGGCCAGGAGCGCGTGGCGGCGGCCGTGACCGTGGCACAGGTGGCTGGCAAGGCGCTCGCCAACGCGGTCGCGGCGGTGCCGGCGGTGGTGCCGGGGCTCGCGGCCAGCACGCGCGCGGAGCTCGAGGCGCTGGGCGTGCTCGCGGAGAAGATCATCACGACGCCGCGGCCGGGCGTCGAGCTCGTGATGGCGGCGGGCCCAAGCGGTGCGGGTGCCGGCAAGGGTGCGGGCACGACGGCGACGGGCGCGGTCGGCAACAAGATCGCGCTGGTCAAGGCCAAGGCGAAGGGAGGGGCGCCGACCGTCCAGTACGACGCGGCGCCGAAAGATCCGGACACGTGGCTGTCGCTGGTGCGGCAACGGCGCGAGCTGGGGACGAAGCTCGCCAACCGCTGGAGCGACTCCATCTACTCCCTCGATCTCGCCGCGCTCGTCGAGAAGTTCGAGCGCTGGACGGGACGGTTCTTCCTGTTTCGCTGGTTCGCGCTGCGCTCGGCGCGCAAGGAGGCGCGCAAGGCGCTGGCGTCGGGCGTGGCGATGCCCGACGACGCGACCATCGCGCACGACCTCGATCAGGCGCGCATCGTCGAGAAGACCGACGTGCTGCTCGAGGCGGCCAAGCCGGCGGCCAGGAGCTGGCTCGGCTCGCTGGCCGAGGCCGCCGAGGATGGTGGCGACCTGGCGCCGGTCGAGCGGGCGCTGGCGTGGACGCACGAGCTCGCCGACGTGTTCGCGAAGGTGAACGTCACGGGCGATCGCGCAGCGGCCTGGCGCGCGGTGGTGGCCACCGTCAGCGATGGTCCGGACGCGAGTGACGCGACCGACGCCACGGGCATCGAGACGTTCACGTTGGTGGCCAAGGCCGTGACGGCGTGGCGCGACGCGCTGGCCAAGCTGAACGAGGTGTGCGGCGTGACCGTCGGCGACGTCGACGAGGAGGGCGCGGCCGGCGACAGCTTCTCGAACCTCGGCGGCGGGCACCTCGCCGCGCTGGCGCGGTACACGCGCGAGTGGGCAGCAGAGCCGGGTGCCTTGCGCGACTGGACCGCGTACGCGCGAGCGCGCAAGGTCGCGGTGGCGGCGGGGCTCGAGGGCGTGGTGAAGCAGATCGAGGCCGAGACCGTCGCCGACGATCACGTGGTGGCGGCGTGGGAGCGCGCGCTGCACGCCGAGGTCGCGGAGGCCGGCGTGGCGGCGGCGCCGTCGCTGTCGCGCTTCCACGGGGCGACGCACCAGGCGCGCATCGCCGAGTTCGTCGAGCTCGATCGCGCGCAGCTCGGCATCGCGCGGGCGCGCGCCATCGCGCGGCTGTCGGAGCGCGTGCCCAAGGTCACCGGCGACGTGGCCGAGGGCGGCGAGATCGGCGTGCTGCTCCACGAGGCCAAGAAGCAGCGCCGGCACCGGCCGCTGCGCTCACTGTTCCGCGACATCCCCAATCTGTTGACGCGGCTCAAGCCGTGCTTGCTGATGAGCCCGCTCTCGGTGGCGCAGTACCTCGACCCGGAGAGCGACGCGCTGGCCGGCTTCGATCTCGTCGTGTTCGACGAGGCGTCGCAGATCCCGACGTCGGACGCGATCGGCGCGCTGGCGCGCGGCAAGGCCGCGGTGGTCGTCGGTGATTCGCGGCAGCTGCCGCCCACCAGGTTCTTTGGAGTCGGCGACGGCGGTGGAGGCGGGGAGGGCGTGGCGCCGTCCGATCCCGATGATGTCGAGGAGCTGGAGAGCATCCTCGACGAGTGCGTCGCGGCGCGCCTGCCCGAGCTGCGGCTGTCGTGGCACTACCGCAGCCGGCACGAGGATCTGATCGGGTTCTCGAACGACCACTACTACGACGGCCGCCTCGACGTGTTCCCGGCGGCAGCGGCGCAGGCCGCCGACCTCGGCGTGGCGTGGCGCAAGGTCGAGGGCATCTATGACCGCGCCAGCACGCGCACCAACCGCATCGAGGCGCAGGAGGTGGTCGCCGAGATCGTGGCGCGGCTGTCGGACGCCGACCGCGCGAAGAAGTCGATCGGCGTGGTCACGTTCTCGAAGCCGCAGCAGGAGCTCATCCTCGATCTGCTCGACGAGGAGCGGCGCAAGCAGCCGGAGCTCGATCACTTCTTCGGCGACGAGGTGCCCGAGCCGGTGCTCGTGAAGAACCTCGAGACCATCCAGGGCGACGAGCGGGACGTGATGCTGTTCTCGATCGGATACGGCCCCGACAAGGAGGGCAAGGTCACGATGAACTTCGGGCCGCTCAACAAGGACGGCGGCGAGCGGCGCCTGAACGTGGCGGTCACGCGCGCGCGCGAGCAGCTGGTGGTGTTCACGAGCCTCGAGCCCGACATGATCGACGCGGAGGTCGCGGCGCTGGGCGTGCGCCACCTCGGCGAGCTCCTGCGCTACGTGCGCGACGGCGAGCGCAGCGGCGGTGCGCGAGCGCAGCGGCCGCCCGCGACGCCGCTGACCCGGGCGATCGGCGAGGCGCTGGCCGCCAAGGGCTGGACCGTGCATCACCAGGTCGGCTGCGCCGGTTACCGCGTCGACCTCGCCATCGTCGATCCCGACGACGCCGGCCGGTACGTGCTGGGCATCGAGACCGACGGCCCGTCGTACGCGCGGGCCCACACCGCGCGCGATCGCGATCGCCTGCGCGCGTTCGTGCTCGGCAACCTCGGCTGGCGGCTGCACCGCGTCTGGTCGCTCGACTGGTGGCACGACGTCGAGAAGGAGGGCGGCCGCCTCAACAACGCGGTCATCGCCGCCGTCGCCGCCGCGCGCGCCGCCCGCGCGCCCAAGAAAGCCGCGCCGGCCACGCGCTCGGCGCCGAACCCGACGGGAAATCTGCCGACCGGCCCGACGCCGTCGCCGGGCCCGGCGCAGACGTCGATCACGGCGCCCGGCTTCGCCGCGGGTGCCGGCGCGACGGCGCCGACCGTGGGCGCGGCTCCGGGTGCGGCTCCGGGTGCGGCTCCGGCTGCGGCCGCCGACGCGATCGGCTCCGCCGACGCGACGGTCAAGAACGACGCGCCGGCGAGCGAGATGGCCGGGGGCAGGACGAAGAAGGGGCGAGCGTCGAATCCGCGCGTGTCCTCGCCGCGCGCCGAGACGGCGAAGCCCGCTGCGGGCGCGTCGCGCGCCGCGGGATCGACGACGACGCCGCCGAAGACCGGCGGACCGAGCGTCGCGCCGTACGCGGTCGCCGGCATCCCCGCCGGTCGTCGCAAGGTCGACGACCTCTTCGACACCGCGCGCGAGCCCGAGCTCGCCAACGTCGTCGACGCCGTGCTCGCCGCCGAGGCCCCGATCCGCATCTCGCTCCTCGCACGGCGCGTCGGCGCGTACTGCGGCATCGGTCGCGTCACCGCGCGCGTGAGCGATCGCGTGAAGTCGATCGCGGTGGCGCGCGGGCGCATCGGCCGCGACGGCGACACCGACGTGGTGTGGCGCAACGATCAGGACGCGACGCAGTGGCCGGTCGTGCGCGTCCCCGGTACCGCGCCCGAGACCAAGCGCGACATCGACGAGGTCCCGACGCCGGAGATCGCCGCCGCCGCGCTGGTCGTCCTCCACCGGAACATCGGCCTGCCCATGGCCGACCTGACGCGCGAGACCGCCAAGCTCCTCGGCTTCAGCCGCCAGGGCGATCAGCTCAAGAAGCGCATCGCCGAGGGCATCGCCGAGCTGGTCGCCCGCGGCGGCTGCAAGGTCGACGACGACCGCGTCAGCATCCCGTGACAGGGTCCCCGTCAGACGACGCGGAGCTGGGCGCGGGGCGTCGACTCGAGCTTCTCGAGCGGCGCCCAGTCGGGATCGCGGAGGTAGCGGAGGAGGCCGGCCGCGAAGCCGATGCCGTGGCTAATGTGGAGCGTGGGCATGATGCCCCAGACCGTCGCGATGCCGTCGGGGCCGAGGTCGCGGCCGACGCGCACGGCCTCGGCGCCGGTCGCCAGCAGATATGCGGCGAACGCCGCCGGCGCGATCGGCCACAGGGGCGGCACCGCGAGCATGGTCGCGCCGCCGACGACCATCAGGAACGGGATCGCCGGGCGAATGGTCGGGAAGCGGCCGAGCTTGAGCAGCGTGCGCGCGCGGCCGCGACCGTACTTGTAGTACTGCTTGGCCAGCGTCTTGAACGAGTCGCGCGGGTAGTAGTGCACCTCGATCTCGCGCGACAGGTAGATCTTGCCGCCCGACTCGAGCAAGCGCTGGTTGAGCTCGGCGTCCTCGTTGGTGATCGCCTTGGGGTCGTACAACCCGATCGTCTCGAAGATCTTCCGGCGAAACGCGCCGAGGAAGACGGTGTCGACGAAGCCTTCCTTGCTCGCGTCGCGATATCCCGCGCCGCCCACGCCGAGCGGTGACGTCAGCGCCGCGCACAGCGCCCGCTGGAACGCCGACCTGGCGCGCGCCCGCTGCGCGCCGCCCACGTTGTCGGCGCCGGTCTTCTCCATGGTCTCGACGCACTTGCGCACGTAGCTCGGTGCGTACTCGCAGTGCACGTCCATGCGCACCACGATGTCGCCGCGCGCCTCGCGGATGAGCTTGTTCAGCCCCGCGGCCTGCAGCCGCTCCGGGTTGTCGACCATGCGGATGCGCGGGTCGACCACGGACAGCTCGGCGAGGATCTCGCGCGTCCGGTCGGTGCTGCGGCCGTCCGCCACCAGGATCTCGATGCGGTCGGCGGGGTAGTCCTGCTCCTGCACCGAGCGAATGCACGCCTCGATGTAGTGCTCCTCGTTGTAGGCCGGCATCGCGATGGTGACGAGCGGTAGCGCCATGTCGAAGCTCTACTCTCTCACGGCCGCTCAGGGTTTGGCCACGTAGACGCCACTGCCGACGATCAACGCGACGCCGGCCAGCGCCAGCGCCCCGACCGGCTCACCCCAGGCCAGCGCACCGACGACGACCGCCACCACCGGCTCGGCGTACGCCAGCATCGCCGCGCGCGCCGCACCGATCACCGCGAGACCGCGGACATAGAGCACGCCCGACGCGGCGCCGAGGACGATGGCGCCGCTCACGCTCCACGCCAGCGCCTCCGCTCCCGGCACCACGCCGGTGTGGATCGCGAACGGCGCCACCAGGACCGCCGCCACGAACGAGTGATACGCGATGACGCGCGGCGCGCCGATGAGCGGCACCAGCCGCCGCACGGTGAACACGTTGCCGGCGTAGGCGAACGCGCTGACCGTACCGAGCAGCGCCCCCAGCAGCTGCACCTCGCCGCGCCACGGCTCGAGCACGAGCGTGAGCCCGGCGCACGCGATGATCGCGCCCGGGACCGCGCCGCGCACGCGCTCGCCGTCGACGGACGGCGCCATCACCGCGACCAGCACCGGCGCGAGGTAATGCGTGAGCACCGCGACCGCGACCGTGGTCTCGCGCAGCGCGCCGAAGAACGTGAGCACGTTGACCGCGTCCCACACGCCGTTCATGAAGAGCAGCAGCAACGCGCGCCGGCTCCACGTGGCGGGCGCCGAGAGCGCGACCGCCGGCAGCGTCACCACGCCCATCACGACGAACACGATCAGCGCGAACGTCATCGCCGGCAGCGCGGCCGGGCGCACGCTCAGGCTCCACAGTCCCCACGACGACGCCGCGATCACGACGGCGAGCGTTCCCATCGCGTACGTCCGCCGCGTGGAAGGAGAAGCCGGGTCGAGCACGTCGCCGGAAGGTATCATCCGTCGGCCGATGAACGATCAAGAGCGCTTCGTGCGTGAGTTCCATCGGAGGCGAGCGGGCGTCACCGCGGCCGCGTATGGACGAAGTCGGTCGTACGCGGTGATCGTTCGCGCCGTCGGCGGAGCGCAGGGCAGGCTGGCCGACCTCGGCTGCGGCGACGGGCACCTGCTCGCGGAGCTGCGCGCGGCGGGCTTCGCCGGGGCGATGGTCGGCCTCGACCTCTCCGAAGCCGAGCTCGCGGCGGCTCGTGCACGCGGCACCGGCGCGACGCTCGTGCAGGCGCGCGCGCAAGCGCTGCCAGTTCGCGACGGCGCGTTCGACGTCGTGGTCTCGCACCTGGCGTTCACGCTGATGTCCGACGTCGACGACGTGGTGCGCGAGCTGGCGCGCGTCATCGCACCCGGTGGCCGCTTCATCACGCTGGTCGGCGGCGGACCGCGCGGCGACGACGCCTTCGCCGGCTTCCTCGAGCTCGCGCGACCGCTCGTGCGCGGCGTGCCGCGCCTCGGCGACCTCCGCGCCCGCAGCGACCGCGGGCTGGCCACGCTCTTCACCGCGGACGCCGGCTGGCGCGAGCTCGCGATCGACGACGTGCCGATCGATCTGTCCGGGACTCCGGACGAAGTGTGGCAGACGATGGCAGGCGCCTACGAGCTCGCCGGCGTGTCGGACGCCGAGCGAGTGAGTCTGCACCGCTCGTTCACGAGCGCCGCCGCTCGCTGGAGGCGCGACGATGGTGCCGTCGCGTGCACCATGGCGACGCGGCTCGTTCAGGTCACGCGCAGTGGCTAACGCCCCTGCCAGGGGGCCTGGGCACTAGTCGGTGAGGCCCGGCCCCCCGGCCTGAGAGCCGTTCGTACCCAGGGAAATCGGCACCTGAGAGCGGCATAGGTCGTGAAATGGCCGGGGCCATGCCCGCCGGCATCCCTCGCCTGAGCCTCGTCCTCGCAACCTTGGTCGCCTGCACCGGAGGAGGCGGGGGCGGCCCCGATCCCGATCCCGGCGACGTCGACGCCGGTTCGAACCCCTCGCCCGATGCGGCGAACCCGTCGCCCGACGCCGGTCCGGACGCGCCGCCCATGGTCGAGGAGCTGCCGCCGCTCACCGACGGGCTGCGCACCCTGAGCGGCGCCAGCGTGCCCGGCCGCGTCGACGGCATCCGCACCATCGCGCGCTTCAACAACCCGGTGAACGTCGCGACGGACGGCGCCGGCGGCGTGGTGGTCTGCGACTTCGACAACGGCATCCTTCGCCGCGTCGACGCGAGCGGAACCGCGACCACGCCGATCACGATGCCCACCGGGTTCGCGCGTCCGTTCGGCGCCGTGCGCAGCGGCACCACGCTCTTCATCCAGACCGATCGCTCGACCGCCGGGACGGCGACCGGCGCGCTCTGGAAGATCGACCTCGCCACCAACGTCGCCACGCTGGTGCGCGACAACTTCGGGCGCTACCGCGGCCTCGGCGTGCTCTCCGACGGCCGCCTCGTCGGCGCCGAGTATCTCCAGCACGTCGTCAGCATCATCGACCCCACGACAGGTGTCGCCACGGTCCTCGCCGGCACGCCGGGCCAGTCCGGCCTCGTCAACGCCGGCGGCGCGGACGCGCGCTTCTCCACGCCGTACGACGTCGTGGTCGTTCCCGGCGACGACATCGTGGTCGCCGATTTCGCCAACCACGTCGTCCGCAAGGTCTCGCTCGACGGCAACGTCGTGACGCTCGCCGGCACGGGCTTCACGTCGCCGCAGGGGCTCGCCCGCGGCACCGACGGCACGATCTACGTGTCCGACCCTGGCGCCGCCAAGATCCTCGCCATCGCCGCCTCCGATAACGCGGTCACCACGGTCGCCGGCACGGGCACGCCTGGCTACCTCGACGACAACAACCCGCTCGTCGCGCAGCTCTACGGCCTCGAGGGCATCGACGTCTCAGCCGACGGCGCGTACCTCTTCGTCGCCGACGGCACCGGCGGCGAGGACGTGCCCCACCACCGCATCCGCCGCATCACGCTCACGCCCTGATCACGCGACCTCTTCTCGGGCTGAGGCCCGAGGTCCGAGGCCCGAGGCCAATCACACATTGAACAGGAAGTGCATGATGTCGCCGTCCTGGACGACGTACCCCTTGCCTTCCTGACGCAGCTTGCCGGCGGCCCGCAGCGCGGCTTCGCTGCCGTGCGCCTCGAGATCCGCGAGCGAGTACACGTTGGCGCGGATGTAGCCCTTCTCGAAGTCGGTGTGGATGACGCCGGCGGCCTCGGGGCCCATCGCGCCCTTCTTGATGGTCCAGGCGCGGATCTCCTTCTCGCCCGCCGTGAAGTACGACTGCAGGCCGAGCAGGCGGTAACACTCGCGCGCCAGCGACGCCAGCGACGGCTCCTCGAGCCCGTACGAGCCGAGCATCTCCTGCTTCTCCTCGTCGCTCATGCCGGCGAGCTCGGCCTCGATCTTCCCGCACAGGATCACGATGCCCGCGCCCTCGGCGGCGGCCCGCTTGCGCACGCTGTCGCTCCACGCGTTGCCGTTGGGCAGGTCTTCCTCGCCGACGTTGCAGCAGTAGAGGACCGGTTTCACGGTCATGAGGCCCCACGTCGAGACCTCCTTCTTCTCGTCGTCGGTCAGCTCGAGCGCGCGGCCCGGCTTGCCGGTCTGGAGGTGCGTGACCACCTTCTCGACCAGCGCCAGCTCCGCCTTGCCTTCCTTCGAGCCGGTCTTGGCCGCGCCCTGCGCCTTCTTGAGGCGCTTCTCGGCGGTGTCGGCATCGGCGAGCACGAGCTCGAGCTCGATGATCTCGATGTCCCGATCGGGGTCGACCGAGCCGGCGACGTGCACGACGTTCGGGTCCTGGAAGCAGCGGACCATCATGAGGATGGCGCTGGTCTCACGGATGTTGGCGAGGAACTTGTTGCCGAGGCCTTCACCCTGCGACGCGCCCTTCACCAGGCCGGCGATGTCGACGATCTCGACGACCGCCGGGATGACCTTCTGGGTCGGGATGTGCTTCTGGATGCGCTTCAGGCGCGCGTCCGGCACCGGCACGATGCCGACGTTGGGATCGATCGTGCAGAACGGGTAGTTCGCAGCCTCGGCCTTGCCGGCGGTGAGCGCGTTGAAGACGGTGCTCTTGCCGACGTTCGGAAGACCGACGATACCGACAGACAGGGCCATGGCCGGACGCATACCATGAGGCGATGCGAACGGGAGCCATCGCATGTGCCACCTGTGGCGCCGACCAGGGGAACGTCCCACCCCTCTACTGCCGGTCCTGCGGTGCTCGCCGCGCCGGTGGCGCCGACCCGGGCTTCCGTACCGACGCCGAGCGCTACGAGCTCGTCACCAAGGAGCCGGCGTACGCGCGCGCGATGAAACACGCGCCGCGGCTGGGCTGGGGCGACGTCGCGCGCCACGTCGTGATGCTCATCGTCGCGGCGGCCATCGCCACCGGCGGGCTCGCCTTCGTCTCCTACGCGGAGGCGGGCACGCTCTTCGAGGTCGCGTTCGGCGGCATCGGCGCGCTCGTCATGCTGCTGGGGCTCTACGAGATCGGCGTGGCGATCGCGCGCATCCTCGCCCCCACGCGCCGCCGCGTCGCGGTGCTCCTCTCCGACGACGTGAAGCACCCGACGCAGACGCCGCAGGCGCGGCTGCGCTACGGGGACGGCGAGGAGCAGACCGTGGTCGTCGACCAGCGGCTCATGTCGCTGCTCGTCGTCGGCGACATCGGCGTCGCGTATCTGCAGCGCGATCGCCTGGTCGACTACCGCTGGTTCGACGTGATGCCGCCCGAGGACGCGCCCGGCGGCGGCCACGTCGCCCCGAGCTGTCCCGGCTGCGCCGCGCCGATCACGTTCGACAGCCGCGAGGCGTGCTCGTTCTGCCGCGCGCCGCTGCCCGAGCCGAATCTCGGCGAGCACGCCGCCGCGCTCCACGACGCGCGGGGCGCCGCCGCCAAGGTGCCGCAGACGCCGGCGCGCGATCCACGGCCTTCGCCGGTCGCCCCGATCCTCGTGGTCGGGATCGCCGGCTACGCGACGTACGCGACGCTGCGCTTCCAGCTGGCCGCCATCACCGCCGGCGAGCGATGGCCGTGGCTCTGGGCGGTCGTCGGCGTCCTCGGCTGCCTCACGCTCGCCGGTGCGGTCTGGCTGTGGCGGCGCGTCGGCCCGCGCGCCGCGCCGATCCGCGCGCTCACACATGTGCTCCGCCGTCGCCGCTGGGTGTACGCGACCGTGAACCGGCGGCCGGTCTATCGCCACGCGGTGACGCTGGTGGCGGAGAACGGCGCGCGCGAGGAGCTGCGCACCACCGAGGTGCAATGGAAGGCGCTCGACCCCGACGAGACCGCCGTCGTGTGGGAGCGCGACGGCACGCTGGTCGATGCCGTCGTGGTCGCGCGGGCTAGTCGTCCGCCAGCACGATGACCTTGTCGCCGGCGGCGAGCCGCATCGCCTTGTGCTTCGGCGGATTGAGCGTCACGCCGAACGACGCCGACGGATCGCGCGCGGCCGCGGCCCTGCGGATGCCGATCGCGACCTCACCGCGCCGCAGCGCCGCCTCGACGACGGCGTGATACGGCAGCTCGCCGTCGAGCGTCACGTACTCCGACGCCGGCTTGAGATAGATCTCGTGGCCGCCGGGCGTGAAGAGATCCTGGAACACGCGCGTCAGGTGCTGGTTCTCGGCCACCTGCGAGACCATGAGCGACACCAGCGTGTTGCTGACGATGAAGTCGTCGGCCTCGGCGACCGCCGCGAGATCGCGGTTCTGGATGTCGAGGATCTCGCTCGTGATGGGCACGGTCTTGCCGGTCCGGCGCGCGATGTCGCGCAGGTGGAGGAGCGTGATCATCGTGCGCGCGTCCGCCATCTCCTGCGTGCGCGCCGACGTCTCCGAGAGCACGAGGATCGCGTGGTAGCTGCCGACGTCGAGCGCGTCGAGGAGCGCGCGCTCGGTCGGGTCGCCGTGGCGCGCGGTCACCCGCGTGTTCTTCGTGAGCGTGCTCAGGTCGCCCAGCTCGTCGAGAACCGCGCGCTCGCCGACGACCAGCGTCTCGCTGCCGGCGGTGACGTACGCGTCGAGCTCGGCCAGCACCAGCGCCAGCCGCGGGCTCGCGCCCAGCACGAGCGTGCGCTCCTGGTGCCGCACCGACGACTTGGTGGTCGCCACGATCGTGGCCTCGTCGGGCTTGCCGCCCTTGCCATTCAGGATCGCGGTGTCGTCGTCCTCGCTGATCACGATCACCTGATCGCCGGCGGCGAAGGTGCGGTCGAAGGGCGGCGGCAAGAGCAGCGCGCCGCCCTGGTCGACGACGCCGAGCAGCACCGAGTCGTCGTACGCGAACACGCCGTCGCGGAACGTCTTGCCGGTGAGCCCGGGCTCGGGCCGCACGTACATCTCGACGCCGCCGAAATCCAGGAGCTCGCTGTACACCATCGACAGGCCGGACTGGCGGCCGGTCTGTACCAGCAGGCGGCTGATGAGCGGCGGCGCGACGATGAGCGCGGCGTCGTCGCCGACGACCATGCGCGCGACCGCCTCGGTCTTCTCGTCGGAGAGCTCGGCGACGATGTGCAGCTTCGCCTTGGCCAGCTTGGTCAGCGCGAGCAGCACCTTGAGGACGACGGTGTCGGGCTCGTCGCCCTCGGGGGCGAGCACGATGACCGCCTTCGACGTGTCGAGGCTGACCAGCGCGAGGTCGCTCATCGCCATCGGGCTGCCGCTGCGCGTGACCGCGCGCAGCTTCTTGCCGTCGAGGACGCCGGCGAGGTGCTCGTCCATCGCGACCTTGTCCTTGTCGGCCAGGACCACCACGCACGCGTCGCGCTGGTTGGCGCTCGCGGCGGCCAGCTCGGAGACCAGCGTGTCGATCTTCTCGCTCCACCCCAGGATGATGGTGTGACCGCGCTCGATCACCTCGGAGCGCCCGCGCCGCAGGTCCTCGATCAGCGCGCCGAAACCATTGTTCAGGATGCCGATCAACGCCGACACCACGAACAGGCCGCCGATCGTGACGAACAGCATGATGAAGAGGAACGTCCAGCTGCCGGCGTCGCCGCCGACCGCGCCGGCGTCGAGCGCGTGCATGAGCGCCTTCCAGACGCTGCGTCCGAACGAGTCGGCGTGACCGTCGTCATCCGCCGGGACGACGCCGAACACCATCACCGCCACGGCGGTGATGACCACGAGCAGCAGCGTCGCCGCCGCCAGGAGCAGGATCTGCGCGCCCACGCCGCGCGCCATCAGATTATCGAAGCGATAGCGCAGCCGCGCTCGGACCCCATGAGCCATTTGCTGACAGTACAGCCAACCGCGCGAGCGTGCGAAGCTTGCGGACGTGAGAGCACAACTCCTGGCGGTGGTGATCGCGCTGGCGGCGGCGTGCGGCGGTGGCGATGACGACGGCGCGGCGGTCGACGCGACGGCCGGCGACATCCTCGAGCAGCTGCGTGCGCTCCCCGAGGTGGCCAGCGTCACCGAGCAGCCCACCGAGCACGCCGGCTATCGCTACTTCGAGCTCCAGTTCGACCAGCCCGTCGATCACGAAAATCTCGCCGGCCCGCATTTCCAGCAGTTCGCGACGCTCATCCACAAGGACGTCGCCGCGCCCATGGTGCTGCTGCACACCGGCTACGGCAACTGGTACTACGACTTCCCCGGCGAGCTGACGCGGCTCCTCGGCGCCAACCAGATCGTCGTCGAGCACCGCTTCTTCCGCGGCTCGCGCCCGACCGGCACCGACGCGTGGCAGCACCTGACCATCGCGCAGAGCGCCGCCGATCATCACCGTATCTCGGACGCGCTCCACCGCATCTACGGCGGCAAGTGGCTCGAGACCGGCGCCTCCAAGGGCGGCATGACGTCGATCTATCACCGCCGCTTCTACCCCGACGACGTCGACGGCACGGTCGCCTACGTCGCGCCCGAGTCGTTCGGCGCCCCCGACTATCGCTACGAGCCGCACGTGGAGGCGCTCGGCCCGGCCCCGTGCCGCCAGGCGCTGCGCGACCTGCAGGTCGAGCTCCTCACCAACCGGCGCGCGATGCTGCAGACGCGGGCGATGAGCGAGGCGACGCAGCGCGGCTACACGTACACGCGCGTCACGCTGCCGGTCGCCGTCGAGAGCGCGGTGGTCTCGCTCGAGTGGGCGTTCTGGCAGTACGTCGGTGCCGACCGTTGCCCGAACGTGCCGGCCGTGACGGCGCCCGACGCGACCCTGTGGAGCTTCGTGGTGGCGGTGTCGCCGGTGTCGTCCTCGAGCGACGACGACGTCGCCGAGTTCGAGGCGTACTACTACCAGGCCGAGGTGCAGCTCGGGTACCCGGGCACGATGGACGAGCACCTCACCGGGCTCACGATGTACGGCCCGTCGGACTTCGCCGGCAGCTACCCGGCCGGGGTGACGCGCCCGCCCTGGACCGTGGACGCGATGAACGACGTCGACGGGTGGGTGAAGGGGATGGGCGACGGCATCATCTTCCTCTACGGCGAATGGGATCCGTGGAGCGGCGGCATGTTCCAGCTCGGCAACGCCACCGATTCGCTGCGCGTGGTCGCGCCGATGGCGCCGCACGGCGCGGGTATCGGCGACCTGACGAGCGGTGATCAGGCGGCCGTCCTGGCCAAGCTCGAGGCGTGGTCGGGGGTGACGCCCGATCTGGCCCAGCTGAAGCGCCGCGCGCGGCTGCAGGAGCCCACGAAGCGCGTGCCGCCAGTGATACAACTTCGTCCATGAGAACGGTACTCGTCACCGGCTCCACGGACGGAATCGGAAAGGCGACGGCACTGGCGCTGGTGAAGGCGGGGATGCGCGTGATCGTGCACGGCCGCAGCCGGCCCAAGGTCGATCGCGCGATCTCGGAGCTGACCGCCGCGGTGCCGGGCGCAGAGCTCGATGGCGTCTCGTTCGATCTCGGCTCGCTCGCGTCGGTGCGCAAGGGCGCGGAGGAGGTGCAGAAGAAGGCGCCCGAGCTGCACGTCCTCGTCAACAACGCCGGCATCTTCGCGGCCGAGCGCGTGCTCACCGGCGACGGCATCGAGGCGACGCTTGCCGTCAACCACGTCGGGCACTACCTCCTGACGCATCTCCTGACGCCGCAGCTCGAGGCGGCGGCGCCGGCGCGCGTCGTGATCCTCTCGTCGATCGCGCACACGCGAGGCCGCATCCACCTCGACGATCTGACGCTCGAGCGCGCGTTCTCCGGCTACGCGGCGTACGCGCAGTCGAAGCTCGCCAACGTGATGCACGCGCTCGATCTCGCGGCTCGCTTCGATCCCGACAAGATCGCGGCGTACAGCCTCCACCCCGGCGTGATCTCGACCAAGCTCCTGCGCGAAGGCTTCGGCCCGGTGCGCGGCGCGTCGGTGACGCAGGGCTCGGCGGTGCCGGTGATGCTGGCGACCGCCGAGAAGGTCGAGGAGCCGACCGGCACGTACTGGTCGGAGGGGCAGGTCGCGCCGGTCGCGTCGGCCGCGCTCGACATCACCGTGCGCGACGCGCTGCGCGCGGCGACGGAGCGGATGGCCGGGATCTAGCAGCATGTCGGAGCCGAGCTACAGCGCGCGGCGCGAGACCGCGCTGGCGGCGCTGGCCTCCGGCGACGCCGAGTCGGCGTTCCGCGAGTTCCGATGGACGCTGTGGTATCCGCGGGCGGTCCCCACCGACGAGCTCGTCGACGGGCTGGGCGTGATGGCGCGCATCTTCGCGGCGATGGGGCATCGCGAGCTCGCCGAGCGCGCGGCGCACAGCTCGGTCGACTCGCTCGATCCCGACGGGCTCTACCAGCTCGGCTACCAGCTGGTCGAGGAGGGGTTGCCCGCGATCGCGGCGACCGTCTTGGCGCGCTGCCTCGAGATCGTGCCGGGCAGCGAGGAGGTCGTGACCGAGCTGGTCTCGGCGCTCGAGCGGCAGCTGGCGTACGCCGACGCGCGGCGCGTGCTCGAGTCCAACCCCGCGCTCCTCGAGAGCAGCTTCCTGTGCCGCTACCTGCGCGCGTTCAACGCGGCGATGTCCGGCGATCTGGCGACGGTGCGCGCGGCGGCGCCGACCTTGGCGCCGCGCGAGGCCGTGCACGAGATCATGGCGCAGCGGATCGATTCGATCGTCGCGCGCGCGGACCGCGCGACCGAGGCGGGCTGTGCGCTCGATCTGGTCGACCTGCGCGGCTGGCACTTCGTCCTCGGCGGCGGGATGCTCGGGCACCTGTCGCCGCACGGCTTCGAGGAGGGCATGCACGGGCGCTACGCGTGGGTGCAGGACACGCTCGCGATGGTGAAGATGGGGCTCGATCGGCTGCGGACCGTCCTGCGCGTGTGGGGCATCAGCCCGCCGTGCGTGTACGCGCCGCCCGGCCGCGATCACGAGATCATCGGCGAGGCGGCGGCGCGCGTGCTCGGCCTCGAGCGCGTACCGTGGCCGTCGGTGGGCGTTCCGGCGCCCGGCCTCGTCGTCGTCTACGATCTCGCCGGCGTCGAGCGGAAGGATCTCGAGCGCCTGCTCGAGCGGCGCGAGGGGCAGGTGCTGTACGCGCATGCGACCGGGTGGACCGAGGACGGCGCGATCGGCGCCGACCTCACGACCGTGCTGCACCAGAGCATCGTCTCGCCGTGGGAGCCGCAGCTCGTCATCGATCCCGCGACCGGCCAGGCCCGGACCGGCGCCGCCGACGCCCGCAGCATCGAGGAGCTCGGCGCCGCCGTCGCGGCGAGCGACGACCTGCGCGGCGACGACATCGCGCGCGATGACCTCCCCGGGCTCGAGCGCCTCGCGTCGATCGCGGGTCCGCCCGCGCCGGGGCGCCGCGAGCGCGCCTGGGCCGGCGGCCCCGTCGTCTCCAACCGCTTCCTGTGACGGGGACGGTGTCAAGTTTGACAAGTTTGGCCGTCCGCCAAACTAGTCAAACTTGACAAACTTTACACCGTCCCCAGGATTGCGGCGGCGACGGCCGCGGGCTGGTGCCGCATCATCATGTGGCCGGCGTCCGCGATGACCGTGCGCGTGCAGCTCGGGAACGCGGCGAGGCGACGCTCGGTGTCGGTGTCGGCGAGGCGAAAGCGCGACTGCGCGCCCTCGACGTAGAGGACCGGCGCCGTCACGCGCGACCAGAACTGCGCCGCGGTGTCGACGCGATACGGGTAGGGCCCCTGCGTCAGGTGCAGCGGGTCGTGCTTCCAGCTGTACCCGCCCGGCACCGCGCGCGTCCCGTGCGTCGCCAGCGCCTGCGCGCGCGCCGCGTCGAGCAGATGATCGTGTTTGCGCAGGCGCGCCGCCGCGTCCTCGATCGACGGCATCACCTTCGCGGTGCCGCGCGCCACCCGCCACGACTCGATCCACCGCGCGGTCCGCTCGGGCACCGGCGTCGTCGCCTCGGGCGGACCGATGCCCTCGAGCAGGACCAGCGCGCGCACCTTCTCCGGGCGTGTGCCGGCCCAGTACGCCGCGACGCTGCCGCCCATCGAGTGCCCGACCATCACGACCGTGCCGTGCGCCAGCCGCATCACGACCTCGTCGAGGTCGGGCAGGTAGTCGAAGAAGTGGTAGTAGCCGCCGGGGCCGACCCAGTCGGAGTCACCGTGGCCTCGCAGGTCGGGCGCCACGACGTGATGGCCCTTCGCCGCGAGCATCGCCGGCACCTCGTCCCAGCCCCACGCCAGATCGAGGAACCCGTGCACGAGCACGATGGTCGGCGCGTGGTCGCCGTGCTCCACGCCCCATTCGAGGACGTTGTACGTCAGCCCGGTGGCGAGCGCGATCCTGCGTTCTCTCAAGGCACGATGATACGCCGGACGTTGCCGTTGATGGTCGTCACGTACATCTCGCCGGTGGCGTCGGGGTGGACCGACGTGATGCCACTGACGTTGGGCAGGATCATGCGGTTGTTCTGCGCCGCGCCGTTCGCGTACTCGAAGGCCCACAGCCCCTGCGCGTAGTGGTCGCCGTAGAAGTACGTGCCGACCAGATCGGGGAAGCACGGTCCGCGATACACGGCGCCGCCCATCACCGACTGCCAGCCCTGGCTGTGGTTGAACTCGACGACCGGCTCGACGCGGTTCGCGGTCTCGCACGCGGTCGTCGGCTCGTAGCAGTGCGCGCCCTCGCGATCGTCCCAGCCCCAGTTGAGGTCGGGCAGGTTGGGCGAGACGTCGATCTCCTCCCACACGCCCTGGCCGACGTCGCCGATGTAGATGTTGCCGTTGGCGGGATCGAACGTGAAGCGGAACGGATTGCGCAGCCCGTAGTGCCAGATCTCCGGACGCGGATCGCCGGTGCCATCGGCGCTCGACGCATACGGGTTGTCGGTCGGGATGCCGTACTCCTTCGAGCCGGTGCGCTGGTCGACGTCGACGCGCAGGATCTTCCCGAACAGCGACGTCATGTCCTGCGCGCGGTCCTGCGGATCGCCGCCCGAGCCGCCATCGCCGAACGCGATGTAGAGCATCCGGTCGGGGCCGAACTCGAGCGAGCCGGCGTTGTGGTTGCCGTACGGATCGGTGAAGCGGAGGATCTCGCGGCGCGACGCCGGGTCCGCGGTGTCGGTGCCGAACACCGCCTTGTACTCGGCGATGACGTGATCGCCGGTGGTGCGCGCCGTGTGATGGACGTAGAAGCGATCGTTCTGGCGGAAGTCGGGATGGAACGCGATCCCGAGCAGGCCCTGCTCGCTGCAGCACTGCACCACGCCGTCGGCGCCGCCGAGGTCCAGGAACGGCGTGGGCAGGAGCTGGCCGTCCTTGATGACGCGGATCGCGCCGGTCTGCTCGATCACGAACAGACGGCCGTCACCCGGCGCCGAGGTCACGAGCAGCGGCTGGTCGAGGCCGGTGGCGACGTCCTCGAGCGCGACGGTCGCGCCGTTCTTGGGCGTGCAGGTCGCAACCGCGGCGTCGCCGACGTCGCGCGCATCGATGGGCGGCGGCCCGTCCGGTCCATCCCCTCCGCCTCCACCGCATGCAGCCAGGAAGACGAGAAGGGAGGTTCGTCTCATTTCCTGACTATACGCCCCTTGTTCGACCACCGACCGACAAACCACATGACGGCGCCCGCGAGCCCCATCGGGATGAGGAAGATCCACGACATGAAATTGCCGTGATCGGTCGCACCATAGATGTAGAGCGCCGTCACCATGCCGACGAGCATCACGGCCGCGGCGCCGATGTAGCCGTAGAGCTCGATCTTGCGGCGGCGCAGGCTGGCCTCGAGCATCGCGACGAGCTCGGCCGCCTTCTCGGGCGGCATGTTCTTCAGGCCCTCCTCGATCTGCGTGCGGAACGCCGGGTCGTTCAGCCGCTCCGAGAGATCGAGCGGCTTCTTCGGGTTGCCCTTCTCCGTGGCCTTCGCCATCGCGGCCGACCATGGCATGGTCGCGCGATGCCGTCGATCAAGATCCGCGACGACCTTGGTCGCGACCTGCTGTTCTCGCAGCCGCCGCGCCGCATCGTCTCGCTCGTGCCGAGCGACACGTACACGGTCTTCGCGCTGGGCGCCGGCGAGCGCGTGGTCGGCCGCACGACGTGGTGCGAGCTGCCGGCCGCGGCGGCGAGCGTCGCCACGGTCGGCGGTACCAAGGACGTGGACGTCGACGCGGTCATCGCGCTCGAGCCGGATCTCGTGATCGCCAACCAGGAAGAGAACACGCGCGCGGCGCTCGAGAAGCTCGCGGAGCAGCGCGTCCGCGTGCTCGTGTCGCTGCCGCGCCGGGTCGCCGACGGCGTCGCCCACGTCGCTCGCCTCGCGCGCGCCCTGGGCGTGAACGACTCGCCGGTCGCCAAGGATCTGGTCCGCCGCGGCTACGAGCTGGTGCGCGCCGCGACGCCCGCCGGCGACGGCGCGCCACGCGCCTTCGTCCCGATCTGGATGGATCCGCTGATGACGCTCAACCAGGACACGTTCGGCGCCGACGTGCTCGCCCTGGCCGGGGTGGCCAACGCGTTCGGCGATCGCCTGCGGCTCTATCCGCTCGCCGCCGACCTCGGCAAGGCCGCGCCGCGCGACGCCGCCGGCCGCGACGAGCGCTACCCGCGCGTCACCATGGACGAGGTCCGCGCGCGCAAGCCGGACGTCGTCATCCTTCCCGACGAGCCGCACGCCTTCGGCGAGGCCGACCGCGCGCAGCTGGCGCCGCTCGGGCCGCTCGTCGACGTGGTCGGCAAGGACCTGTTCTGGTACGGCGCCTGGACGATCGAGACGCTGCCGCGCCTGCGCGAGCAGCTCGGCGGACTCAGCTAGCCGCTTCGGGGAACGCCGGCGCGCGCGTCGCGATGGCCGCGCGCAGGCGCGCGAAGAACTCCGCGAACGGCATCGTCGCCTGATCCTTCACGCCGAGCCGGCGCAACGTCACCGTCGCGTCGGCCTGCTCGCGCTCGCCCACGATCAGCGTGTTGGGGATCTTCTGCGTCGCGGCCTCGCGGATCTTCTTGTTCATGCGATCGCTCGAGTCGTCGATGTCGGCGCGCACCATCTCGGCGCGCAGCTCGGCGCACAGCTTCTGCGCGTACGGCACGAACTGCTCCGTCACCGGGACGATGCGCACCTGCACCGGCGCCAGCCAGGTCGGGAATGCGCCGCCGTAGTGCTCGAGCAGGAACGCGACGAAGCGCTCGTGCGTGCCGAGCGGCGCGCGGTGGATGACGTACGGCGCGACCTCGTGGCCGCTCGAGTCGACGTACGTGAGGTTGAGCCGCTTGGGCACGGCGAAGTCGAGCTGGTTGGTCGACGCCGTCTCCTCGCGCCCCGTGACCGTCTTGAACTGCACGTCGATCTTGGGGCCATAGAACGCGGCCTCGCCCTTGACCTCTTCGTACTGGAAGCCGCCGTCCGCCATCGCCTCGCGGATGAGCTGCTGGCTCGACTCCCACGCCTCGGGGTCGTTGACGTACTTGTCCTTGCCCTTGGGGTCTTCGGGATCCCACGTCGAGTGACGCAGGCGATAGCTCTCGAGGCCGAGCACCTCGTAGACCTTGCGGTGCATCTCGAGGACGGCGAGGAACTCGCTCTTGATCTGGTCGGGCGTGACGTAGAGGTGCGCGTCGTTCATGCACATGGAGCGCACGCGCAGGAGGCCGGAGATGGCGCCCGAGTCCTCGTAGCGGAAGACCTGGCCGTACTCGGCCAGGCGCAGCGGCAGCTCGCGATAGCTGCGCTTGCGCGCCGCGAACACCTTGTGGTGAAACGGACAGTTCATCGGCCGCAGCACGTACTCCTCGCTGACCTCGTCGGCCTCGGCCTCCTTCATCGTCATGAAGGGGTACATGTGCTGCTTGTAGTAGGGGAGGTGGCCGGTCTTGTAGAAGAGGCCGACCTTCGAGATCTGGGGGGTGGCCACGCGCACGTAGCCGGCCTTGAACTCGAGCTCCTTGGCGAGCTTCTCGAGCTCGTCGCGGACGACCGTGCCGTTGGGCAGCCACAGCGCGAGACCGGGCCCGATCTCGTTGTCGATGACGTAGATGTCGAGCTCCGAGCCGAGCTTCTTGTGGTCGCGCTCCTTGGCGAGCTCCACCTCGCGGATGCGAGCGTCGAGCTCCTTCTTGCTGAGGAACGCGTACGCGTAGAGCCGCGTCATCTGCGCGTTCTTGGAGTCGCCGCGCCAGTACGCGCCGGCGAGCGAGCGGATCTTGAAGCCCTCGCGCGGGAGCTGGATCGTGCGATCGACGTGCGGTCCCTCGCACATGTCGAGGAACGGGCCGTTGGTGTAGAACGACAGGCTCGTCGCGTTCTGCTTGGTGACGAGGTCCTCGGCGTACTCGCGCTTGTACGGCTCGCCCATGGCCTCGATGCGGGCGAGGCCGTCGGCGATGCTCAGATCCTCGCGCGTGAAGCGCTGATCGGCGGCGATGATCTTCCGCATCTCGGCTTCGATGGTCGGGAAGTCGTCGGCCGTCAGCGGCGCGGAGAGGATGAAGTCGTAGTAGAAGCCGTCGTCGATCGAGGGACCGAAGCCGAGCTTGGAGCCAGGACGGAGCTGCAAGACGGCCTGCGCCATCACGTGCGCCAGCGAGTGGCGTACGCGGTGGAGGCGATCCGCAGCAGCATCAGAGTGTTCGTCAGCCATAGCGGCGTGCACTCTACCTCTCTTGGTGTAGGGTGTCCCGCGCCATGGAGCGGCTGCACATCATGGACGGGCACGGATACATCTTCCGGGCCCACTACGGTCTGATGAACAGCTCGCGTGGGGAGCGAAAGGAAGTCCGGCTCTCCACGGCCGAGGGCATGCCGACGGGTGCCATCTACGTGTTCGCACGCATGTTGATGCGACTTCACGACGACCTCCGCCCGGAGCGGATGGCGGTGGTGTTCGACTCGGGGCGAAAGAGCTTTCGCAACGAGATCTTCCCAGCCTACAAGGCGACGCGGTCGGCGCCACCCGAGGATCTCGCCATCCAGATGCCGTACTTCCGGCCGCTGGTCGAGGCCATGGGCTGGCCGGTCATCGCGCAGGGCGGGGTCGAGGCCGACGACGTCATCGCCACGCTGGTGACGCAGGCCAAGGCCCGAGGCTGGGAGGTCTGCCTGTTCTCGGCCGACAAGGACCTCATGCAGCTGGTCGCGCCGGGCGTGAACGTGATCGACGCCATGCGCCAGTTTCGCTACACGCGCGAGGCGGTGATCGAGAAGTTCGGCGTGCCGCCCGAGCGCGTCGCCGACTTCCTCGCGCTCAAGGGCGACACCAGCGACAACATCCCGGGCGTGCAGGGCGTGGGCGACAAGACCGCCGCCGACCTGGTGAACGCGTACCCGGACATCGAGGCGCTCATCGCGGCCAATCCCAAGGTGCGCGGCAAGCACCCGCTCGGCGATCCCGAGATGGTCGAGCGGCTGCGCATCTCGCGGAAGCTGGTCGAGCTCGACGTCAACGTCGAGCTGCCGGTCGCGCTCGACGACCTCAAGGTGGGCGAGTGGAACGCGCCCGAGCTCGGGCGCATGTTCAAGGAGCTCGAGTTCGAGGTGATGGTCGATCGCGTGAGCGCGACGCCCGCGCCGGCCTTGCCCCAGCACGAGCCTCAGCAGCCGCTGGGCGAGCTGCACGAGCCCGTGGTCGCGGCGACCGCGGACGAGATCCGCGCGCTGGTCGCGGCGGCGCGCGCGGCGGCGGAGGCCGACAAGGCCGTGGCCGTGGCCGT
The DNA here is from genome assembly GCA_035525615.1 of Kofleriaceae bacterium. Taxonomy (GTDB): domain Bacteria; phylum Myxococcota_A; class Polyangia; order Haliangiales; family Haliangiaceae; genus UBA2376. The sequence continues at coordinate 28,749 of DATLEB010000261.1, forward strand.
CGAGTGGACGGGGCGGTTCGATCGCGCGTCGCTCATCGGCGTGGCGGTGGCGGTGCCGGGCGACGCGCCGGTGTACGTGCCGATCGGGCATCGCTCGCTGGCGGCCGGGCCGATTCCTGATGCGGCGGCGCTCGCGCCGCTGGCCGAGCTGCTCGCGGATCCGCTGGTCGGCAAGATCGTCCACGACGGGAAGTCGGCGCTGCGCACGCTCCAGCTCCACGGGTGGGACCTCGCCGGCGTCGTCGAAGACCCGATGCTGTGCGCGTTCCTTCTCGACGCCACCAAGGTGTCGGAGGCACCGGAGGTGATCGCGGGCCAGGTCACCGGCATCACGGTGCCGCCCCGCGCGCAGGCGGCGGGGAAGGGCGGCTTCGAGGCGACCGCGCCGGCCGAGGCGGCGGCGTGGGTCGGGCGTGTCGTCGAGGCGACCTTGCACGCGGGCCCCGAGCTCGCACGTCGCGTCGAGATCGCGGAGCTGGCGCCGCTCTATCGCGAGGTCGAGCTGCCGATCGCGCGCTTGCTCGCGCACGTCGAGCAGGTCGGCGTGTGCATCGACGCGGCGCACTTCGCGAAGCTGTCCGAAGACGTCGGCGCGCAGATCGCGACGCTCGAACGTCAGGTCTTCGAGCGCATCGGTCACGAGATCAACCTCGGGTCGCCCAAGCAGCTCGGTCATCTCCTCTTCGAGGAGCTGGGGCTGACCAGCGACCGCATGAAGAAGACCAAGACCGGGTACTCGGTCGACGCCGACGTGCTCGAGGGCCTCATCGACGCGGATCCCATCATCAAGTGGATCCTCGAGCACCGCGAGCTCATCAAGCTGAAGGGCACGTACCTCGACGCGCTGCCGCCGCTGGTCAACCCCAGGACCGGGCGCGTGCACACGATCTTCAATCAGGTCGTGGCGGCGACGGGCCGCATCTCGTCGCAGGATCCGAATCTCCAGAACATCCCGATCCGCAGCGACCAGGGCCGCGCCATCCGCAAGGGCTTCGTCGCGGCGCCGGGCAAGATCCTCGTCGCCGCCGACTACTCGCAGATCGAGCTGCGCATCCTCGCGCACCTCTCGCACGACCCCGTCCTCGTCCGCTCGTTCAACGAGCGCGTCGACGTGCACACCCAGACCGCGGCCGAGGTCTTCGACAAGCCCGCGTCGGACGTCACCGCCAACGATCGCCGCATCGCCAAGGCCGTCAACTACGGCCTGGCGTATGGCCAGTCGGACTTCGGCCTCGCGCACGCGCTCGACATCCCGCGCAAGGAGGCCGCCGAGTACAAGGCGAAGTACTTCGCGCGCTTCCCGACCATCGCCAAGTTCATGGAGGACGTGGTCGCGGAGGCGCGAGCGCGCGGCGGCGCGCGCACCATCCTCGGCCGCTGGCGCCCCATCCCCGATCTCAAGAGCAAGACCATGGTCGCGCGCAACCAGGCGCAGCGCATCGCGCAGAACACCCCGATGCAGGGCGCGGGCGCCGACCTCATCAAGCTCGCGATGCTTCGCACCACCGAGCGCCTCGCCGAGCGCGAGCTCGCCGCCGAGCTCATCCTCACCGTCCACGACGAGCTCGTCTTCGAGACCACGCCCGAGCTCGCGGAGGTCGTGGGCGACATCGTGAAGACCGAGATGGAGGGCGTCTACAAGCTCGACGTCCCGCTCGACGTCGATGTCGGGATTGCTGAAAGCTGGGCGGACGCCTAGCAGTGCGGCCTTGGGCCGCCCCGACAGGCCTCGGGCCTCAGACTTCAGGCCTCGGCCAGTCCAGATCAGACCGAGACCCGGATCCCAGGTCGAGGCCGGCTGGCGCGCGATCAGCCGGCGCGGCGGACGTCGTCGGCCGGAGCCGAGACCGAGGCCGCGGCAGCTGCGGTCGAGTCCGGCATCGGGATGCGAAGGTGCTTGCGCAGCTTCTCGGGGACCTGCGCGAGCTCTTCGGGGTCGGGGTCGACGATGAGGCCGCGGCAGGTGGCGGCGCCGCAGAAGCAGGGCTCGGCGACGGTGCCGACGAAGGCGTAGTCGTAGAAGAGCTCTTCGCCGGCTTCGATGTCGCGCGTGGCTTCCCACCAGGCGATGGGGCGGCCGAGCTCGGGATCCATCTCGGCCTCGACGTGCGCGTTGGGGTCGCACGAGTGGTTGATCCAGCGCGTCTGATCGACGAGGTCGTAGAAGATCTGCTTGCCGGTGAAGCCCGTGAGGTTGTCGGTCTTCAGGACGAGCGCGTAGGTGTCGTCGAACTGCGCGTTCTCGTCATAGATGAAGCCCTCGGAGCGGATGAGGAGCTCGCCCTTCTTGAAGGCGCGCTCCGTGACCACGCCGTAGCCATGAACTGGTGACTTGACGACACGCAGGCCGGGCGAGATGGGCATCGAACGCATTCTGCTCATGCCCTCTGACAGTGCAAGGGCTACGTGGCGCCGGTGGTCTCGACCTCGCCGCGCGTGCCGAGCCGGCGAGCGACGACGCCACACGCGAGCGCCCACGTCACGCCGACCGTCCACCCGCCGACGACGTCGGACGGGTAGTGCACGCCGAGGTACATGCGCGTCACGCCGACGAGCATCGCGAGCGTCGCGCCGATCGCCACGACGAAGCGCTGCATCCGTCGCTCGGGCAGCGTGCGCGCGACGAGGACGGCGAGGGTCAGGTAGAGCGCGGCCGAGATCATCGAATGCCCGCTCGGGAACGAGAGCCCGCCCGGCGGATCGATCTGGGTCACGACGGTCGGACGCGCGCGCTCGTAGATGCGCTTCAGCACGTTCATCCAGATCACGGTCCCCAGCGCGCACGCCGCGAGGAGCGCCGCGAGCCGGGGCTTGCGAGCCATGAGCAGGTAGCCGACGGCGATGATCGTCACCAGCCCGGTCACGGCGCCGGAGCCGAGGGCCGACAGATGCATCATCGCGTTCTCGAACCAGCGCGGACCGCGCGGATCGTCGGGCGTGTTCCGCATCGCGAGCAGGATCTGCTCGTCGAAGCCATCGAAGCCGCTGCCGACGGCGTTGCCGATCAGGATGAACGCGACCACGAGCGCACCGATGACGGCGAGCTCGGCGGCGAGGCGCAGGTCGGCGGCGCGCAACCATTCACGCATGATCCCAGTTGTAGCCGGACTTTGTTCGGGGCGCCCGGGGTGCTCGCGTGGGCCGCGCATGTGAGGGCATACTTCGCGCGATGAGCAAGCGCATCGGTATCCTCACCGGCGGCGGCGATTGTCCGGGTCTGAACGGCGTCATCCGCGCCGTCGTCCTCCATGCGCGCAACACGCACGGCTGGGAGACGGTCGGCATCCGCAACGGCTTCGAGGGTCTGTACGAGCAGCAGTACGTCGACCTCGATCCGGCCAAGGTGCAGACCATCCTCGCGCGCGGCGGCACCATGCTCGGCTCGTCGAACCGGGCCAACCCCTTCGGCTACCCGCTGCGCATGCCCGACGGCAGCACGCAGGTCCACGACGTGTCGGCGCGCTGCATGGCCAACCTCGAGAAGCTCGACCTGCAGGGGCTCGTCGTGGTCGGCGGCGACGGGACGATGTCGTTCGGTCAGAAGTTCATCGAGAAGGGCGCGACGAGGATCGTCGGCGTGCCCAAGACCATCGACAACGACCTCGAGGCGACCGACTACACCATCGGCTTCCAGACCGCGGTCGAGGTCGTGGTCGAGGCGCTCGAGCGGCTCGCCACGACGGCCGAGAGCCACGAGCGCATCATCATCTGCGAGGTCATGGGCCGCTACGCCGGCTGGATCGCGCTGACCGCGGGGCTCGCGGGCGGCGCCCACGTCGTGCTCCTTCCCGAGATCGACTACGACATCGACAAGGTCATCGCGTCGTTCAACCGGCGCTCGGCGCGCGGCGTGTCGTACTCCATCGTCGTGTGCGCCGAGGGCGCCAAGCCCAAGGGCGGGGACTACGCGGTCGAGGTGAAGGGCGACGTCACCAAGCAGGACAAGCTCGGCGGCGCGGGGCAGCGGCTGGCCGAGATGATCACGTCGCGCACCGAGTACGAGGTGCGCACGACCGTGCTCGGCCATATCCAGCGCGGCGGCTCGCCGTGCGCGTTCGACCGCGAGCTCGCCACGCGCTTCGGCGTGAAGGCGGTGGACCTGATCGCCGCCGGCCAGTTCGGCCACGTCGCGGCGCTCGAGAACAACAAGCTCGTCGCCAAGCCCATCGCCAAGGCGGTCAAGAAGCTCAAGCTCGTCGACCCCGCCGGAGAGCTCGCCCGGGCTGCGCGGGCCGTCGGCATCGAGCTCGGCGAATGATCCGAGCGCTGGCGATCGCCGCTGCGGCGGTGGCGGCGGCGGCGTCGGGATGCGGCGGCAAGAAGGACGACGCAACCGGGACCGGCGCGGCGACCGCGTCGGGCACTGCTGCGCCGGCGGATCCGCGGGCAGCGCTCGCGGCGATGGCGCTGGACGCGGCGGCGGGCAAGCCGACCGCGTCGGCCGCCGCGTACGACCGCACGGCGCGCGTGCACCCGGTGCTGGTCGGTGACGGTGCGTGGTCGGCGGCGCTCCCCGAGGCCTGGCGCGCCACGGACCCGGCGAAGGTCGAGCTCGTCGCGGTGCTCCTCGACGAGACCTCGTTCGACATCGGCAGCGCGGAGTACCGCGGCAGCACCGCGCCCGGCGCCCCGACCACGCGCGTCTCGCGCAGCGTGAAGGCGCGACGCGTGCGGCTGCTCGAGGCGCGCACCGGCACGGTGGTCGCCGACGACTACCTCGTCGGTCCGCCCCCGCGCGATCTGCGCTCGATCGAGAGCTCGGCGGTCGTCTCGGGTCCCGAGCTCACCGCGGACGATCTGAAGGCGTGGCTCGAGCCGTTCGCCACCGGCGGCGCGTCCGCGGGGACGATGATCGGCCGCACCCCCGACGGCAGCGCCCGGCTGGCCCTGTCACCCGACGGGACGCGCATCGCGGTCGGAACGACCGACACCACCGTGGTGCTGCATCGTCTGCCGGGACTCGAGGCGGAGCGCACGATCACGCTCAAAGGCACCTCGAACCTCGAGCACAGGCTCTCCGCGCAAGGTGCGTTCGACGCCACCGGCACGCACCTCGTGGTCGCCGGCGACGACGATCAGCTGGCCGTGATCGATCTCGCCTCGAGCGCCGAACGCGTCATTCCGCTGGCGAAGACGATGATGGGGTTCAGCTACCGTGCGGATCACCTGTGTGTCGCCGGCGGCGGTGTTCTGACCCGCGAGCCCTACGGTACCGAGTGGCGTGTGCTGGCGCTGGCCGACGGCAAGAAGCTCGGCAAGGTGAGCATCGACGCGGCCGCGGGCGACGATTGCGTCGTGTCGCCGACGGGCGCGCACGTCCTGGTCGCCGTGGGTCAGACCGGGTTCGCGCTGGTCGACACGCGCGCGTGGAAGAATCAGGTGGCGGTCTACAGCGCGAGCAACGACAGCGTGAGCGGCTTCGCGTTCGCGCCGGACGGCGCCACGTTCGTCGTGGGCTACGGCAGCGGCCAGATTCATCGCCATTCGGTGGCGAAACCGAAGGCCGTTCCCGCCGCGCCGCTCGCCACCATGGGCAGCGCGATCTCGTCGCTGGCCTACACGCCCGATGGCAAGCACCTCGTGGTCGCGGACGGCGACGGCATCCACCTGCGTGACGCGACCAGCGGCGCCGAGGTCGCGCTCCTGTCGAAGATTCCGTTCGCCACCGACCTCGCCGTCACCAAGGACGGCGCGCACGTGGTCGGCACCACCGGCTTCGCCGCGTCTCAGCGCTGGGCCTTCGTCATCCGCCTGGCCGCGGCGTGAACGAAGCGTGAACCTCTGCGTGTCCGGCCTCAGCCAGCTGCGCCTCGATTGATTCCGGGCACTGTTTGCGTCACTTCCTGAGGCGCGCCTCGGGGAGCGGCGCGCGGCGCTCGTCGCCGGCGGCGAGCGCGGGCGGCTGGCGGCCCTCGATACGGCCGCCGTTGAGGCGGGCGAGGCCGGCGGCGTAGGTGGGATCGCGAACCTCGAACACGAGGATCTCGTCCACGACGGTGGGGAGCGAGATCCACGTCCGCGCGCGCCAGGTCGCGACGCTGGCGGCCAGGGCCGCGAGCGCGAGGATCGCCGCATACGGCGTTGCCATGATGGCCAGCGTCGACGCGACGGTGAGGAACGCGAGCGCGAGCTGGGCGAAGTACGCCGGCAGCGGGCGCGGCATGCGCTCGCATGCCGGCACCTCGACGACCGCGAGCGAGGACAGCCGGCCGCCGTGCAGAAAGCCCGACCGCCGTCGCTGCGCGCTCAGCGTGCGCTTCGTCGTCGTCACGCCACCGCAGTGCGGGCAGCGCGGCGGGAAGGCGAGCGCCACGTTCTCCGCCCTCGCGACCTCGGGCGCGGCGGATGCGATGACGACGCGGTACATGGGGCTAGCCTAGCGCTGCGGGACGATCACGACGCCGTCGCGGACGTAGGCCGAGTAGGGCAACGCCTTGGCGGTCGCCTTGAGCGACGCGGCGGCGGCGGCGACGTCCGAGAACGAGGCCATGCCCTCGAGGGAGACGGCGGCGATCGACACCGACATGATCGGGAACTGGCGTTCGACGCCGTAGCGGTCCTGCGCCTGGATGTGGCCGCGGCGGCGGTCCTCGCGATCGTAGTAGAGCGGGATCAGGCGATCGAACCGCTGCAGGAACGCGCGGCACACGGCGTCGGCGCGGCCGCCGTCGAGCACGAGCACGAAGTCGTCACCGGCGATGTGGCCGATGAAGTCGCCGGGGCCGCCGGAGCGCTGGACGACGTTGCGGATGACGTCGCCGGTCTGCCGGATCACGGCGTTCGCCTTCGCGTAGCCGTAGTAGTCGTTGAACGCTTTGAGGTTGTCGAGGTCGAGGTAGCACGCGACGGCGTTGGACTCACCGGCACCCAGCCGTCGCTCGATCTCCGCCTGGATCGCGTCTGCGCCCGGGAGCTGAGTGGTGGGCGATGCGCCGAGCTCGCGCGCCTGACGGTCGAGCGCCTTGGCGACGCGTGCGACGAGCTCCGCGGCATCGAACGGCTTGACCATGTAGTCCTCGGCGCCGATGCGAAACGCACGGACCTTGTCGGCCGTGTCGCTGCGCGCCGACAGGAACAT
>DATLEB010000277.1:0-37452 GCA_035525615.1 Kofleriaceae bacterium
CCGGCTTGGTGAGCCCGAGCAGACATTTGCGTGCGCCGTCGAACCGCAGGGACCCCATGCCCGCATCGACAGCTGCGTTGCGGATCGAGCCGGCATCGGCCTTCTCCAGCGCGAGGCGGCGAACGGTGTCGTTGATCATGAGCAGCTCGTAGATGCCGGTGCGGCCCTTGTAGCCGAGCATCTGGCAGGTATTGCTGCCGACGGGTTCAAACACCGTGCCGGGCGGCGGCAGGCGCTGACCCTTGACCGCCGGGAACTGGTACGCGCCGGCGTGAAACTTCGCCGGATCGAGGCCTAGCTCGACGATGGTTGCATCCGGCGGCACCACCGGGCGCGCGCAATCCTTACAAGGACGGCGCACCAGGCGCTGGGCGAGCAGACCGACCAGTGACGAAGCGACAAGGAATGGCTCGATGCCCATGTCGATCAGGCGCGTGATGCCGCCGGCCGCGTCGTTGGTGTGGACGGTCGAGAACACGAAGTGACCGGTGAGCGACGCGGTGATCGCGATCTCGGCGGTCTCCTTGTCGCGGATCTCACCGACCATGATCACGTCGGGATCGTGGCGGAGGAAGGAGCGCAGCCCGGTGGCGAAGGTCAGATCGATCTTCGGGTTGACCTGGGTCTGGCTGATGCCCTCGAGCTGGTACTCGACGGGATCCTCGACGGTGAGGATGTTCTGATCGGGCGAGTTGATCTCGGAGAGGCAGGCGTACAGCGTGGTCGTCTTGCCGGAGCCCGTGGGACCGGTGACGAGCAAGATGCCGTGCGGGCGCTTGATGATGCCGCGCACGACCTCGAGCATGTCCTCGGCCATGCCGATGTCGGCGAGGCCGAGGAGCACCGAGCTGCGATCGAGGAGACGGATGGTGATGCGCTCGCCGCCGGCGGTCGGGACGGTCGCGACACGCATGTCGACGTCCTTGCCGCCGATCTTGCGCCGGATGCGGCCGTCCTGGGGCAGGCGCTTCTCGGCGATGTTGAGGCCCGACATGATCTTCACGCGGGCGATGATCGACGCGAGGAACTTGCGGGGCGCGCGCTTGGCCTCGCGGAGGACGCCATCGATGCGGTAGCGCACCATCACGTCCTTCTCGCCGGGCTCGATGTGGATATCGGAGGCGCGCTCCTTCACCGCCTGGAACATGAGCGAGTTGACCCACCGGATGATGGGCGCCTCGTCGTTGAGGTCGAGGATGTCGACCAGCTCCTCGCCCTGGCCGAACTCGTCCTCGGCCTCGTCCTTCTTGGCGTCGTGCTCGAGCTCGGCGCCCTGGCGGAGGCGGCCGTAGACCTTGTTGATGTGGTCGACGATCTTGGCCGGCGCGGCCACGACCGGATCGACGCCGGCGCCGAGCATGACCGCGACGTCGTCGATGATCTCGAGCGCGGTCGGATCGGCGAGCGCGACCTGCACGCGGCCGGTCTCGGGGTCGCGCGCGAGTGGCAGCACGCGGTGCTGCTTGGCGAAGTTGATGGGGATCGCCTCGATGAGGTCAGCGGTGACGTCCTCGGCGCGCGGCAGGTCGCGCAGGAAGGCCATCTCGGCCTGCTGCGCCAGCGCGAACGCGAGCTGATCCTCGTCGATGAGGCGCAGCTTGAGCAGCACCTCGCCGATGAGGCCGCCCTCCTCGCGCTGCTTCTCGAGCGCCTTCTCGACGGCCTCGCCGCGCAAGCCGAGCTCGCGCACGAGGATCTCGCCGAGGAGCGGCGTCCCGTATGCCTGGGCGGGGTTCACTTCTTCGGCTCCGTCTTCGGCTCCGTCTTCGGCGCGGTCTTCGGCTCCGTCTTCGGCGCGGGCTGCGTCTGCGGCGCGGGCGGCGTCTCGGGCTTGGTCTCCGGCTTCGGCGCGTCGGGATCTTCCATGTCGTCCGCACCGCCCTTGAGGTTGTACTCGACGGCGCCCTCGACCACGCCCTGGTCGCGCTGCTGCAGCGACTGGAGCAGGTCGCGTTCGACGTCGGTGGCCTGGATGGTGCGGTTGATCTCCTCGATGAGGCCGCGCTTGCGGCGGTAGTCGACGCGCGGCAGGTAGGCCTGCTTGTCGAGGTTGTAGAACGCGCGCAGGAACTCGTTGCGCTCGCGCACCTTGCGCTCGACGATCGCGTTGAGATCGAGCTGGTCCTGGATCACGTACGGCGTGAGCAACACCAGCAGGTTGGTCTTCTTCTTGTCGCGCTTGGTGTACTTGAACAGGTACCCGAGGATCGGGATGTCGCCGAGGAACGGCACCTTCGACTCGCTGTACGAGACGCGGTCGGAGATGAGGCCGCCGATGACGATGCTCTGCTGGTCCTTCACGACCACCGTCGTCTTGATCTTGCGCTTGGTCCACGACGGGCCGAGCTGCGGATCGCGCTCGCCGATGTCCTGGATCTCCTGCTCGATCTTGAGCGTCACCATGTTGCTCGCGTTGATCGCGGGCGTGATCTTCATGGAGAGCTGGATGTCCTGACGCTGGATCGAGACGTTGCCGAAGCCGGGGATGCCGCCGGTGGCGCCGCCGGTCGGCAGGCCGAAGTTCACGCCGCCGATGTACGGGATGTTCTGGCCGACCGAGATCTCGGCCTCCTGGTTGTTGGTGGCGAGGATGTGCGGGCTCGACAGCACGTTCACGTTCGACGACTTGGCCAGCGCCTGGAACAGCACCGCGTACGACGGGATGCTGGTGCCGAGGAGCTCCTGCGACTGCGGGAGGATCGGGCCGAGGAGACCGCCGATGAGGCCGGTCGCGCTGATGAGCGTCGACAGCTGCAGCGACTTGAGGTCGGAGCTCTGAACACCGCCGAACACGAGCGAGTCATCGCCCTCGCCGACCGGCAGACCGCCGTGGAAGCTGGTGCCGAGGTCGAGGCCGTTGCCGACGTTGAGCTCGAGGATGACGGCCTCGATGAAGACCTGGCGGCGCGGGATGTCGAGCGCGCGCACGACCTCCTTGAGCGCCTGGAAGTCGCGGCCGCTCGAGAGGACGACGAGCGAGTTGGTCGGTGCGTCGTGGGTGATGCGGACCTGACCCTCGAACGCCGCGCCGCCGGCGCCGCCGACACCGCCGCCGTCGAACTGCGGCGCAGGCGCGGCCTGACGCCCGGCAGGCGTACGACCGCCACCGGGGGTGTTGCGCTGGCCCTGCGAGACGCCGGTGAGCGCCGCGTTGAGCGTGGTCGCCAGCTCCTCGGCGTTGGCGTTCTCGAGCTGGTACACGTGCACCGAGCCGGTGTCGCCGCCCTCGATGCCGACGTCGAGGCGATCGACCAGCGCCTTCACGCGCAGGTATCCGGCCTCGCTCGAGAGGAGGATGAGCGTGTTGGTGCGCTCGTCCGCCATGATCTTCGTCGGGACGGCACCGGCGACACCGTCGGCGCCGCCGCCGCCCTTGCCGCCCTGAGGACCGCCGCCGCCGCCGCCGCCGCCGGTGGACGTGCCGAGGATCTCGGTCAGCTTCGCCGCGAGCTGCACGGCGTCGGAGAACTTCACCTGGATCGTGTAGATGCCCTCACCCGACGCCGGCCGATCGAGCTCCTTGGTGACGGTCACCATGTCGCGGATGTGGCTGGAGTAGTCGGTGATGACGAGGACGCCGGCCTTCGGGACCGGCTGGATCACGCCGATGTTCGACTTCACCACCGAGAGCGCGTTCGACAGCTCGTCGACGCTCGTGTGTTGCGGGCGCAGGATGAGGCGGACGACGTCGTCGGAGTTGCCGGGCGAGCCCTTCTTGTAGATGGGCACCGTCTCGCTCTTGGCGTTGGCGGCCTCGACGACGCGCAGGATGTTGCCCTTCGGCACGACCGTGAGCCCCATCGTCGAGAGGCTGACGAGGAACACCCGGTACGCCTGCTGCGGCGTCATCTTGTTGGGCGCGATGATCGTGAGCTTCTTCGAGCGCTGGAGGATGCTCGACTCGTAGATGAAGTTCTTGCACGTGAAGCTCATCGCCCACGTGAGCAGGTCCTTCAGCTCGGTCTCCTGCTTGAGCGTGACCGCGAACGACGCCTTGGCCTTGCCGCAGGCGTAGAGCATCGCGTCCTCACCCGGAGGCGGATCGGCGGTGCCGGGGGCAGGCGGCGCGGGCTGAGCGATGGACGGCCGCGCCCCCGACACCAGGACGGCGGCGGCGAGCACGAGCGCGAGGGCGATGGAGTGACGACTTGTATTGATCATGACGGGGCCGATCGATCCGATGCCGGCGGTTCAGCGAATCGTGTAACTGAGGGTCACGGGCTTGCCGCGACGGGTGACGTTGACCTGGAGGCTGTTCGCGTCGCGGACCTTGGAATAGACCTCCATGGCCTTGTCCATCGAGTTGAGCTCCATGCCGTTGATGGCGTGCAGGGTGTCGCCGTTGGCGAAGCCGAGCTTGGCGTAGACCGAGCTGGGGCGAACCGCGTAGAGCTTGAAGCCGTTGGGCTCGCCGTTCTTCGACGACGGCATCACGCGCGCGCCCTTGGCCACGGCCATCGGGTTGGCCAGCACCTTCTCGACGAGCGAGCGATCGATCTCGAAGGTGGTCTCGTCGATCTTCTTGATGCCGGAGTCGATCGCGGCCGTGAGATCGTCGCCGCCGCCTTCGGTGGGCGTCGGGTTCTCGGCGACGACGGCCGGCGTGGTCACGACCGGCGCTTCACCCGTGATCGAGATGCGCTCCTTGCGCCCCGACGCGGTGTTGTTGAAGTCGACGTACTTGTAGTGGATGGCGACGACCTTGCCGGCGCCCGGGATGTCCTTGCCCATCCAGTACGCGCCCTGCTTCTGCGTGGCCGTGTTGAGGATGGTCGCGAACGCCTCGTCGGCGTGCTTCTGCTCCGTGACGTGCGTGGCGACGAGGAGGAGCGGCAGGCTCGTCATCGGCACCACGTTGGGATCGACGGGACCGGTCGGCGTGACCGCCACCGGCACCGGCGGCAGACAGCTCGAGCAGAACATGTTGCGCTCGATGAGCGGCTTGCCGTCCTTGGTGCGCGAGGAGACCGGCGCCGACGGTGACGGCGCCGGCGGCGTGATCTTGGGGCTGCGCTTGGCGTCGGTGAGGAGCTTGGCCTCGGCGACGTTGTTGACCAGCTTGGCGGCGAACACCGCCGACAGCGCGACCGTCAGCGCGACGACCACCCAGAAGTAGCGCTTCACGTACTCCTGCATCAGACGCTCCTCCCGGTCTCGTCGGGCTCGTCGCCGCCCTGCTCGTCGTCGACGGTGGCCTCGTCCTCGGCGGCAGCCTCACCCACCTCGGCGAGGCGGCGATAGATCGTGCGCGTCGCGATGCCGAGCAGCTTGGCGGCGAGCCGCTTGTCCCCGCGCGTGTGGCGCAGCGTCTCGCGGATCACGCGCATCTCGATGTCGGCGAGCGGCGTGCCGATCGCGAAGCTCATGCCGGGCGCGCCGGCGGCGGAGGCGTCACGGATCTCGCGGGGCAGCGCGTCCTCGTCGAGCGTGGTGCCGCGCGTCAGCACGACGGCGCGCTCGATCGCGTTCTCGAGCTCGCGCACGTTGCCGGGCCACGGATAGTCGGCGAGGCGGGCGAGCGCGGCGGCGGTGGTGCCGGTGATCGGCTTGGCGTTCTTCTCGGCGTAGAGCTGGACGAAGTGCTGCGTCAGGAGGGGCACGTCCTCGCGGCGATCGCGCAGCGGCGGCACGTGCACCGGGATGACGTTGAGGCGGTAGAAGAGATCCTCGCGGAAGCGGCCGGCCTTCACTTCGTCGCCGAGCGAGACGTTGGTCGCGGCGACGATGCGGACGTCGATGCGGCGCGGCTTGCCGCCGGCGCCGAGGCGCTCGATCTCGCCCTCCTGGAGGACGCGCAGGAGCTTCACCTGCACGTGGCGCGAGATCTCGCCGATCTCGTCGAGGAAGAGCGTGCCGCCGTTGGCCGCCTCGAAGCGACCCTCGCGCGTGACGGTGGCGCCGGTGAACGCACCCTTCTCGTAGCCGAAGAGCTCGGCCTCGAGGATCGACTCGGGGATGGCGGCGCAGTTGATGGCGACGAACGGGCCCTTGGCGCGGTGACTGTTCTCGTGGAGCGCGCGGGCGAGGAGCTCCTTGCCGGTGCCGCTCTCGCCGAGGAGGAGGACGGTCGCCTCCGACGGCGCGGCCTGGTGGACGATGTCCATGGTGCGGCGCCACGGCAGCGACGTGCCGATGATGGCGCGACGGCGGCGCTCGGCGAGCTGCGCCTTGAGGGCGCGGTTCTCGGTGACCAGCGACTGCTTCTCGAGCGCGTTCTTGACGATGCGGACGACGTGCGCGCGCTTGAGCGGCTTCGAGACGAAGTCGTAGGCCCCTTCCTTCATGGCGTCGACCGCGGTCTCGACCGTGCCGTACGCGGTCATGAGCACGACCTCGGTCTCGGGCGCGATCGTCTTCGCGGCCTTGAGCAGGTCCATGCCGCTGGTGCCCGGCATCATGAGGTCGCAGAGCAGGACGCCGACGCGGTTGCGGCGGAGGAGGTCGAGCCCGGTCTGGCCGTCGGTCGCCGTGATGACCGCGAAGCCTTCGCGCCGGAAGATCTTCTCGAGCGACTCCACGATGCTCGCCTCGTCGTCGACCACCAGCACGGCGCGGGACGGATCCCACGCGCCGCGCTCGGCGGCGTTGTCGCGGCTCCGGTCGGCGTCATCCCCGGACGCATCGCTCGGGTCGCGATCCGGGGCGCCGGCAAAGTAGCCGCGCGGCATCCCGCCGGGGTTGCGCAACGCGTTCATCGGGCGGCGGGGCCTGGCAGGGTTTGGGCTGAGCATGGGGGCACCAGTGCTGGCTAACTACAAGCCGGGTGCCATCCCTATTCCTAGCTAACCATTTGTTTTTGCACGATCCAGAAGGTGCCACCCACCTGCATTTGCTGCCATGGTGACACGAACGGCAGAGGGGCCTGCCAGAATGTCACTCGGGCCAGCGGCTACGACCGGCGGTCGCTGACCCGGCGCTGGGGGGCCGGGGGCGCGACCACGTCGGTCCGGCGGGGCAGCCGGACCCGGAACGTGGTGCCCTGCCCGACCTCGGTGTCGACGTTGATCTTGCCGCCGTGGCGCTCGACCAGCTCGTGGACGATGGCGAGGCCGAGACCGGTGCCTTCTCCCACGTCCTTGGTCGTGAAGAACGGGTCGAAGATGCGCGGCAGGACGTCGGGCGGGATCCCGGGACCGTTGTCGCCGATGCGCACCTCGATCTCGTCGCCATCGGCGTGTGTCGAGATCGTGATGGTCGCGCCGTCGCGGCCGCTGAGCGCCTGCGCGGCGTTGGTGAGCAGGTTCATGAACACCTGGTTCACCTGACCGGCGTGGCCGCGGATCTTGCCGACCTCGCCGTACTGCTTCTCGACGTTGACGTTGCCCTTGAGCAGGTGGCGGAGCAGCTCGAGGCTGTCGTCGAGTGACCGGTTGAGATCGAAGTCGACGACCTTCTCGTCGTCGGTGCGCGAGTAGTTGTGGAGCGCGCCCACGATCGCCTTGGTGCGCTGCGCGCCGCGCTGGACCACGCGCACCATGTCGCGGATGTCCTTGGCGGCCTCCACGCGCGCCGCGGCGTCGGCGAACTCCATGTCCGTGATCGCCTCGTCGAGGGGACCGACGGTGTTCACGATCGCGTTGACCGGGTTGTTGATCTCGTGCGCGATGCCGGCGACGAGCTGACCGATCGACGCCATCTTCTCCGAGCGCACCAGTTGCGCCTGCGTGCTCCGCAGCTTGTCGAGCGCCTCGGCGAGCTCCTTGTTCTTCTTGGCGAGGTCGTGCGTGCGCTTCTGCACCGCGCGCTCGAGGTCGAGGTTCACCTCCTCGGTCGAACGCAGCTTCTCGCGCAGCGCGCGGCGCATCTCCTCGAGCGCGAACGTGAGGCGACCGATCTCGTCGCCGTCGCCGCCGGAGGTGACCGGATCGACGAGCTCGCCGCGCGCCATCGCGTCGGCGCGCTGCTCGAGGCGACGGATGGGGGAGACGAACTGCGCCACGGTGATCACGACGATGCCGCCGCACGCGCCGAAGAGCACCACGAAGAAGACGAGCAGCTCCTTGAGCGGGCGCACCATCGACTCGCCGCGGCCGCGATAGTTGGGATAGAAGACCGCGACGGCGCCGAGGTCGTACTGCGTGGCGTGCCAGTTGACGAGGAGGCGGCCGCTCTCGCCCGCGAGATAGGCCGGGCCCATCTCGATGCGCATGCCGTTGGCGCGGCGGATCTCGCCGAGCACGTACCAGGGCAGCTCGGGCGCGCCCATCGGGCCGCCGCCGACGGCGACGACGTCGATCGCGTTCACGCTCGCGGGCAGCGGCTTGTCGCGATCGTCGACGTAGTACACGACGGTCGAGCTCTCCGGGTTGCGGCCGCCGATCTCGGCGAGCGCGCTGCGCACCAGCGCCGGCGTCGGCGGCTCGGCGTGCGCGGCGGTCGCGGCCTGCACCTCGGAGCGCACCCACGCGAGCCCGACCGACGCTTGCCGCGCGACGGCTTCCTGCGACAGGTTCTTGTACTGGACGAAGCCCCAGAGCAGCGCCATGCCGCACGCGAGCACGACCACGCCGCCGAACGACAGCATGAGCTTGGCGCGCAGGCCCAGCGATGGAGCGATCGCGCGCACCGGGATGCGGTAGCGCGCCGAGAGGTGCGCGAGCAGCGGCCGCAGCGTCTCGCGGTGGCCGAGCGTCTCGTAGATGCCGGCGGCGAGCGCGACCGCGACGACGGCGACCGCGCCGACGATGGTGTTGTCGAGCTCGACGGCGAGGTACCAGCGCGCGAGGAGCGCGGTGGCGAGCGTGATGAACGCCCACGTCGCGAGCCCGACCAGCGCGAGGCGATACGGAAGCGACTGCGCGAGGCGATAGACCTGCGTGGCGTTGCCGGCTTGCGCCGCGTCGCCTCCGTCGCCGGCGGCGGCCTCGAGGTAACGAACGAGCGGGCGCGTGAGGCGGCGCGCGGCGACGGTCCAGCCGCACCAGCCGATCGCGGTCATCGACGGCAGGTACGTCTCCAGCGCGAGGTACTGCTCGTGCGTGATCGGCACGAAGTAGTAGAGGAAGGCGGCGTGCATCGCGAGCGCACCGGCGGCGATCACGAGCGACATCAGCAGGAGCCGGCGGAAGTGGTCGTCGGCGTAGCCGCGCAGCGGCGGATTCACGACGAAGAGCCGCGCGCGTACCGCGTCGAGCACCTTGCCGACCCAGAGCGCGCGTGCTCCCGCGATCGGCGCGGCGTGAAGGCCGGCCAGCGACGCCATCGCGAACGCCTGACTGGAGTCCCAGCCCTGGTAGCGCACGAACGAGATGCCGGCGGCGCCCGCCATCGCGATCCACAGGACGGTGCGCCCGACGAAGACGCGCAGCGGTGTCCGCAAGACGCCGCGGTAGCCGCGCGCGGCGAGCTCCTTGCCGACCTTCTCGCCGCGACGACGCGCGGCGGCGCAGGCGCGGATGGGCAGCAGCCACGCCGTGATCGCCATGCTCCACGCGAGGGCGGCGCCGACGAGGACGGGGATGCCGACGCGGGCGAGCGTGCCGGTCGGGAGCTCGCTCAGCTCGAAGAGGCTCCACAGCGGATAGCCGACGAGGATGGCCTCGGCGGCGCCGAGCACGAGGCCGGGCAGCACCAGGTGGCGGCGAAACGGGACGACGGCGGCGGTATCTCCGTCGGCGGGTGACACCCGCACGTCGTCTCGCTCGCGACCGGCCATCGCGGCAACTGTAACTTGTATGATCGGGGTGTGCGTGTCGCCGCCCTCGGGATTCTCGCCGGCCTGGCCGTGACGGTACGCACCGCGGCCGCCGAGGATCCGGTGCCGATCACCGATCGCGACTGGGCGCTCGATCTCTATCGCGGCGCCGCGCTCGGCAGCGTGCGCATCGTCGGCATGGGCGGCGTGCAGGTCGGGCTCGCGGAAGGATCGGCGGGCACGCTCGGCAATCCCGCGGCGGCGGCGACGCGCAAGGCGACGTCGACGGGCTGGTGGGACTGGGACTGGCACCTCGACGCGATGGAGGCCGTCTACGCCAGCGACTTCGACAACAACGGGCTGGTCGACGACGGCCGCTCGTCGACGACGGGAAGCTTCGGGCTGGCGGGCATGTATTACGGCTGGGGCGCGGCGCTCGCGATCTCGACGCAGCGCGAGCGCCTCACCGATTCGGGCGGCGGCGAGCTGTCGGCGGTCGCGACCGTCGCGAAGTTCGCGGTGGCGAACACGTTCGGCGACGAGACATGGACGGTGGGCGCGGCGATCCGCGCCGGGACGTTCTCGCTCGACCGCGTGCGTCCGCTCTTCACGATCGCCGGCGCGGGGCTCGAGGGCGGCGCGCTGTACAAGCCGTTCGGCAAGGACGTGCGCGTGGGCGCGACGCTCGCGCTGCCGGTGACGGGGCGCAACGTCGACGTCGCCGCGTGCGATCCGCTCGACTGCGAGGGCCACATCTTGCCGACGCGGGTGGCGGTGCCGTGGGAGCTCGCCGTCGGCGCGGCGTGGCGCTTCGCGCCGACGCGCTGGAACCAGTTCGTCGGTGGGAAGTTTCGCGACGAGCGCGGGCTGATCGTCGCCGCGGATCTGCGGCTGGTCGGCGCGGTCGCCGACGGCATGGGCCTCGAGGCGTTCTCGCAAGATCTCTGGCAGCGCAGCGGGCGGCACGTCTCGTTCGGCGCGAACGTCGGGGCCGAGTGGGAGGCGATGCCGGGTCGGTTGCGGTTGCGCGGCGGCACGTACTGGGAGCCGGGCCGGTTCGCCGACGTGCGCGGACGCCCGCATGTGACGGCGGGCGTCGAGGTCGGCTTCTTCACGTTCCGCTTCTGGTGGAACAAGAAGTATCGGTTGCGGCTCGGAGTGACGGGAGACTTCGCGCCGCGCTTCGGAAATGCCGGCCTCTCGTTCGGCTTCTGGGGCTGACCGCCGTGCGGGTCACGTCGCGATAGACTCGAGGATGCGTAGCGCGCTGTTGGCGAGCTCGACCGTCGCGTGTCTCGTCGCGTGTGCTGGCGGCGCTGCGCTCGATCCCGACCACCTGCGCGCCCGTCTGGTACGCGCAGCCCGGTCGCTTCGCGGTCCAGCCCGCATTCGACGACGAGCCACCAGATCCGTCACGCGACGCGTTCGCCGACGCCATCAACGCCTCCGATCACATCGTCGCGACCTGCGACGGCGGCTGCGGCGTGCTCGCCCTCGCCCTCCAGCCCGGCAGCGAGGCCTGCGCGGTGCCGCGGCCTGGGCTGGGGCCGGCACGGCCCCGGCTCACGCCGCGTCATCGGCGCAATCGATGCCGTAGCGCTTGAGGCGGCGGAGGAGTGCGCCGCGTGACATGCCCAGGGCTTTGGCGGCGCGCGAGCGGTTGTGGCCGCAGGACGAGAGGGTCTTCACGAGGCGGTCCTTCTCGATGTCGCCGAGGGTCTCGCGGAGGCCGGCGCGCGGTGCGCCGTCGGCGGTGATCGAGGTCGCGGATTCGATGGCGTGCTCGGCCTTCTTGCGGAAGACCTTGCCGGCCATCGGCAGGTCGCGCGCGAGGATCTCGTCGCCCTCGGCGTAGACGGCGGCGGCCTCGATGGCGTGCTCGAGCTCGCGCACGTTGCCGGGCCAGTCGTGCTCGAGGCACAGGCTGATGGCGTCGGTGGCGAGGCGCTTGGGCGGCTTGTGGGTGCGCTCGGCGATGCGCGCGAGGAAGTGGTCGGCGAGCGCGGCGATGTCACCCTTGCGCGCGCGCAGCGGCGGCACGTTGATCTCGACGACCTGCAGGCGATAGAGGAGGTCCTCGCGGAAGCGGCCGACGGCGACCTCGTGCGCGAGGTCGCGGTTGGTGCCGCACACGACGCGCACGTCGACGGCGATCGCGGCCTCCGCGCCCACCGGCTGCACCTCGCGCTCCTGGAGGACGCGCAGGAGCTTGGGCTGGAGATCGAGCGGCAGCTCGCCGAGCTCGTCGAGGAAGATGGTGCCGCCGTGCGCCGAGCGGAACGCGCCCAGCGCGGCCTTGATGGCGCCCGTGAACGCGCCGCGCTCGTGACCGAAGAGCGCTGACTCGACGAGGCCGGCGGCGATCGCGCCGCAGTCCACGACGATGAAGGGCGCCGAGCGGCGCGCCGACGCGGCATGGATGGCGCGCGCGATGAGCTCCTTGCCGACGCCGGTCTCGCCGCGGACGAGCACGGTCGCGTCACTGTGCGCGACCTTCTGGACCAGCTCGAACGTCGCTCCGAGGCCGTTGCCGATGACGGGGGCCTTGCCGGTGCGTGACGCGAGCTCGAACACGAGCGCGCGGTTCTCCTCCTCGAGGCGCTCCTTCAGCTTGACGATCTCCTTGCGGCGCCGCTCGGCGATCTCGACCTCGCGCTTCAACCGCTCGGTGAGCGCGCGCAGCGCGTGGTGCGCGCGCGCGTTGCCGATGGCGATCGAGAAGCCGGCCGTGGCCGTGACCAGCAGCTCGACCTCCTCGTCGTCGAAGCGCGCCTCGCGCGACACGACCGCGACGGTCGGTGCGCGATCGTCGGCGTGGATCGGCAAGGCCAGCGCGCCGCTCGGCAGCTCGCGCGGCGCGCGCGCCGTGATGGTCGCGCCCATCGCGCGGCACGCGTCGTCCCAGCCCGGCGTTCCGCGCTCGATGCCGGGGTCGCCCGCCTTCACTTCGCAGTCCCAGCCGTCGTCGCCGCACACGAACAGGCCGACGCCGTCGGCGCCGAGCGCCACGCGCGTGCGCTCGACGAGGCCGCGCTCGAGGAGCTCGATGTCGAGGGTCGCGACCGCGCCCTCCGCCGCCTCGCGCAGCAGCCGCCGCGCGCGGCTACGGTCACGCTTGAAGCGATCGTCGACGATGCGCTGCACCTTCACGCGCAGCGGACCGAACACGACGGCCGCGGTGAGGGTCGCGCCCAGCGCCGCCGAGAAGCTGCCGCCCGAGAGCGACGACGCCGCGCCGCCGAGCAGGCCGATGAACACCAGGTACAGGCCGGCCGCGAGGAGCGTCGCGAGCAGATAGCCGCTCGAGCGCCGCCACAGCCGATCGAGCTCGCCGAACGGCACGCGCGTCATCGCGAGCACGACGCACGCCGAGCCGCCGACCATGGCGATCGCGACGTACGGACCGAACCCGCCGGCGATGAACGACTTGAGGTTGTGGATCGCGGCGCCGGTCCCGACCAGGAGCGGCACCGCCATGATCACGCCGCCGACGTGCAGCCACTTCGCGGCGACCGCATCGATCTCCGCGCGCTTGGCGCGCAGCCGGCGCGCGCGCGACACCGCACCGAACGACAGATACGCCGCCGCCATCGCGCCGCACGCGCCGCCGCCCCAGAGCGTCAGCTGGTGCCGCATCGGCAGCGGATGCCCGAGCCAGAACGACGCGTAGTTCGCGGCGAGGAACGTCGCCATGAGGAATGGAGGCAGGTAGAGCGACCACACCTCGCGCCGCGTGAAGTAGTGCTGCCCGTTCGGGAAGCGCAGCATGAACTGACACGTCGCCGGCGCCGCCAGCACCATCGCGTAGAGCCACGGCACCATCAGGTACGGACGGTGGACGATCACGTCGAGCGCGAACGCGCCGGCGAGGAACACGACGTAGATCACCGTCGAGCGCAGGAACTGCTGCGGCAGATCGTGCGAGCGACCGCGATCGGCGAGCAGCGCCAGCGCGAGCAGCACCAGCGCGAGCGCGACACCGCCGGCCGAGGCCAGCGGCAACCGGCGCTTCATCGCGAAGGTCACTTCGAGGAGCTCGCCGCCGCGCATCACGGTGAACGTGACGGTCTGATCGGGCCCGATCGCCGCGATGGTCTTGGCCCGCATCACGTCGTCCGTGATCTGGACACCATCGACGCCGACGATGTGGTCACCGACCAGGAGCCCCGCCGCCGCCGCCGGCGATGCGGCGTCGACGACGACGACCTCCGAGCCCTGGTACGTGAAGAACCCGCGATCGGGCGACGTGAGCGCCGCCGCGAACAGCGCGACCGCGTACGCGAGCGCGATCGTCACCATCACCGCGACGCGTCGACGCGTCCGCGCGAGCCGCTGCGGCAGGCGCCGGCCGGGGCTCGTCTCCTCGTCCGGCGAGGCGAGCGGTGCAGTGATCGCGCGCGGTTGATCCAAGACGAACCCGCGTTCAAGCAGGAACCGGGCCCGTACCTTGGCTCACACGATGCCCGCGTGATCCTTGGTTCCCTACAACCAAGGTTCCGATGGTTGGACCGATCAGCGGGGCGATCCGCCCCGAACATCTGATGATCGCTGTGGCGTTTCGCGCCCCCCACCCGGGGAGAAAAGTCCCCGATCCCGAAGACTTGTTCCCCACGTTGCGGCGGCGGTCAGGTTGTCCGGATCCGATCACCTCTCCGATTATCGAAGGGTGCGGAACCTTGGCTCCGGTCTGCGTGGCGCGCGCCTTGAAACCTACATCGAGCATGCGCACCGCCGTTCTGCTCGCGTCGATCGTTTCGCTCTCGTCGCTCCTGCTCGGATGCCAGGTCGGCGACATGAACGCCGGCAACACCAACGGCGGCGACGACGATGATGACGAGCGAGAGACGTGGCCAACGCCGGCGTGCGACGGCCCGCTCGGCTCGGCGCGCGATCCGTACGCGCTCACCGAGTGTTGCACCGACTTCGTCGGCGGCGCGCACTGCTTGCCGGCGACGGACGTGCCGGGCGTGCTGGCCGGACGCTTCGCGGAGTGCGCGGGCGGCGGCCTGTGCGTACCCGATCCGCTCATCGCCACCGGTGGCGTGTACACGCCGCCGTCGTGCACGTCGCTGCAGGGCGCCGAGGGCGTGTGCCTCTCGGGCTGCATCCCCGAGGTCAACGGTTACTGGGGCATCCTCCCGCAGGACGCGTGCGACGACGACGAGCGCTGCGTGCCGTGCGTGAACCCCCTCGACGGCATGAACACCGGCGCGTGCGAGCTGAAGTACACCTGCGAGGGCGGCTTCGGCAGCGGCGCGTGTCCGCACACCGGACCGGAGCTCATCGATCCCGCGACGCTGCCGGCGTGCGAGCCCGGCGCGCACTGCCTTCCGTCGATGCTCGTGCCCCCCGACATGCTCGAGCGCCTCGGCGACTGCGCCGCGCCCAACACCGGCAGCAAGTGCGTGCCCGACGACTTCATCCGCACCGGCGGAAACTTCATTCCTCCGACGTGCGACTCGGTCGCCGGCGCCGAGGGCCGCTGCCTGTCGAAGGCGCTGCCCGAGGTGAAGTCCCAGGCCGCGCTCCTGCCGCAGGGCACGTGCGCCGCCGAGCAGCTCTGCGTCCCCTGCTTCAACCCGCTCGACAAGAGCGACACCGGCGCGTGTCACCTCTCGTGTGATCCGGGCCCGACCGAGAGCCCGACCGGCCTGCCCGCCTGCTGCTCCGGCCGTGGGACGTGCGTGCCGCGCGCGGCGGCCGGCGCCAACGCGGACCGGCTCGGCGTCGACGAGTGCCCGACCGACGCCGGCGACCTGCTGTGCGCGCCCAACGTCTTTCTCGAGCCGAGCTTCCAGCCGGCGACGTGCCAGACCGGGCTCATCCAGAACCTGTTCGGCGCGCAGTACGCCGAGGGCCGCTGCCTCCCCGAGTGCCTGCCGGACGTCGACAACTTCCTCATCGGGCAGGACGGCTGCGCCGACGGGATGAAGTGCGCGCCGTGCCTCACGCCGCCCTTCGGTCAGCCCAGCGGAGCCTGCGACCCGATCATGCAGTGATCAGCGGCCAGCCCTGATCGCCGAGGCGATCTTGTCGGCGAGCGCGTGCACGCGCTTGCGCGCGGGGGCGAGGCGCGGCTCGGCGGCGTAGCGCGCGAGGAGCGGGCAGCGATCGAGCCACACGCGATCGATGAGGCCCGCGGTGGCGAGCGCGTCGAGGGTGTCGACGGCCTCGGCGTCGGCGCCCGTGGCGGCCAGCATCTCGACGAGGATCTGGCCGAAGAAGAGGCGGACGCGCAGCGTGCGCCCGCGATCCTCGAAGCGCTGGCGCAGGGCCGCGCTCGTCTCCGCCGTGAGCGCGCCCGCCGCGGCGTCGGAGAAAGCGCGCTGGATCAGCAGGTGCTCCGCGTCGCCCACGAGGTCGCCGCCGTACCGGCGCGCCGCCTCGCGATCACCGCGCCAGAGATCGAGGCGCGCTCGCATGTAGTCGACGAAGCGGCGCTGCGCCACGCTGGCGCCGCGTCCCGCCGCCGTGAGCTGCACCTCGCTCTCGTCGTGATCGCCCATCAGGGCGCGCACGCGCGCGAGCTCGCAGTGGCACAGCGGCGCCAGCTCGGGGTCCAGCCGCACCGCGCTCTCGAGCCGGTGCACGCCGTGACCGATGGCGCCGACCTGGATCAGGATCTTGCCCAGCGCGTCGTGGCCCTCGGCGACGCCGCGCCCCAGCTCGATCGCCCGCCGCAGCGCGATCACGCCGTCGACGACCTCGCCACGATCGAGCTGCACCAGCCCGTTCGCGAGCCACGCCTGCGGCAGGCGCGGCGCCAGCTTCACCGCGTGCTCCGCGGTCGAGCGCGCCGCCTCCTCCGCCACCGCGCCGCCGGCGTGCAACCAGATGCGCTGTCGTGCCAGCGCGAGCGCCGAGAGCAGCATCGGCGCGTCGGGGGCGATGGCGAGCGCGCGCACCAGCATCTCCTCGGCGCGCCGCGCGTGCTCGAGCCAGAACTCGCGCAGCTCGCGACGCGCGCGCAAGAGCAGCTCGACCACCTCCTGATGCTCCGGCACCGGCGGCGCGCTCGCCTCCCACCGCACCGACAGCGCACGCGCGACCTCGGCGGCGATCACGCGCGCCGCGGACAGTAGCGCCGCCGGCGCGTACTCGAAGCGCCGCGCCCACACCTGGAAGCCGTCGGCGACGCTCAGCAGCCGGATCGAGAGCGTGAGCTGCTCGCCCTCGCGCCGCATCGTGCCGGCGACCACCGCGTCGACCTCGAGCACGCGGCCGAGGTCGCGCGGATCGAGGTCGGTGTCGGTGAAGCGCATCACTGCCGAGCGCGGGCGCACCTGCAGGCCGTCGGTCATCGACAGCTCGTCGATGAGGTCGTCGGTCATGCCGTCGACGAGCAGCGCATCGCCGCCCTCCCCCGCGCTCCGCAGAGGCAGCACCGCGATGCGGCGGCGAGGGTGCTCGACGTTCGCCCCCGGATCGGCACGCGGCGACGGCGACGGGCGCACCGCCGCGCGTGCTGCCGACGCGCGCGGCGCTGCCTCCTCGGGCAGGTGCACGGCGTCCAGGAGCTCGCGCACCTGCTCCGCGGTCGCGAGCCGTCGCGCCGGATCACGCGCGAGGCAACCGAGCACCACGTCGCCCAGCCCCGCCGGCAGGTCGGGACGGCGCGCCGACGGATCGGGCGGCGCGTGCGTCGCCTGCGCCACCGCGATCGCGGCCGGGCTCGGCCCTTCCCACGCCGGCACGCCGGTGAGCAGCTCGTAGAGGATCGCCCCGAGCGCGTACAGATCGGTGCGCGCGTCGATGCCGCTGCCGAGCGTCTGCTCGGGCGACATGTAGCCCGGCGTGCCGCTGCTCGAGTCGGTGTTGCGGCCGGTGTCGCCGCGCGTCTCGCGCGTCCAGGCGATCCCGAAGTCGCTGATCGCGACGCGCCCGCCGTCGGTGACGAGCACGTTATCGGGCTTGAGATCGCGATGCACGATGCCGAGCGCGTGCGCCGCCGCGAGCCCGGCGCACAGCGCGCACCCGATCTCGACGACGCGCCGCAGCGGCAACCCGCCGTGCACCACCGACGACGTCAGCGGCCGCCCCGGCACGAACTCCATGGTCAGGAACGGGACGCCGTCGTGATCGCCGATGTCGAAGGTCTTCACCACGTTCGGGTGCGCGATGCGACGCGCCAGCTTCACCTCGCGGCGAAACTGCTCGAGCGCCGACGCGTCGCGCACCCAGTCCTGGCGCAGGAGCTTGAGCGCGACGACCTCGTCGAGCTTGATGTCGCGCGCCTGATAGACGCTACCCATGCCGCCCTCGCCCAGCCACGAGAGCAGCAAGTATCGTCCCGCAACGAGCTGCGGCGTGACCAGTTGCTGGTCGGCGTTCACCCCGCCGCTACGATACACCCACTACTTGCGGCTGAACTTCACGTTCTTGATCGTGATCGGCTTGATCGGCTTGTCGCTGGGATCCCGCTCCACGCTCGTGATCTTCTTGACCAGGTCGACTTCCTTGCACTTGCCGAACACGGTGTGCCGGTCGTCGAGCCACGGCGTCGCCTTCTCCGTGATGAAGAACTGGCTGCCGTTCGTGCCCGGGCCCGCGTTGGCCATCGACAGCACGCCGCCCTCGTCGTGGCGGTGCGACTTCACGATCTCGTTGTCGAACTCGTAGCCGGGGCCGCCCACGCCCTGCCCCAGCGGGTCGCCGACCTGCACCATGAAGTCGGGGATGACGCGGTGGAAGATGATGCCGTTGAAGAACGGGCGGTTCTTCTGCACCTCGTTGTTCTTGTTCGGGTCCTTCCACGGCTTCTTGCCGGTGGCGAGGCCGACGAAGTTGGCGACCGTCATCGGCACGTCCTCGTAGAGCTCGCAATGGAAGTCGCCCATCGACGTGGAGATGGTCGCCATGAGCTTGCCCTTGCCGGGGATGCCCGCGGTGTACGTCGCGAGGTCGGCGGCGACGGGCTTGCGCACGTCGTCGGCCGCGCCCGGCGCCACGGCGGTGCCGCCCGGAGCCTCGGCGCTCCCCGCGTCACCGTCGGCCGGCGGCGGCGGCGGCGGCGCCTCGGCCGCGTCGGCGGGCGCAGCGGCATCGATCGGCGGCGGCGGCGGACGATTGATCGTCGAGCCCTGCTTGATCGGCGCCTCCTCGGTGGACTCCTTGGACTTCTCGCAGCCGGTACCGAGGGCCAGCGCGGCGAGGGCGGATACGACATAGCTCACACGCTTCATCGCGCGGATGGTGTCGCATGACCTCCCGCGGTGCAAGGCGTGTACTGTCGCGCCATGCGTACGACCTGGGGTGTCGCCGTGCTCGCGCTATTCCTGGCGCTCTCGTCCACCGCCCTGGCGCAGCCGGGCGCAGCGCCACCGCCGCCCCCGCAGCCGCAGGCGCAGCCGCCGGTCTACTACCCGCCGCCGCCCCCGCAGCCGCAGCAGCCGCAGCCGATCCAGCTCACCGTCGACGAGCAGCGCCTGCTCGCGCGCGGCATCATCTCGCCCGGCGAGCATTTCGGCGGCGCGCTGGTCTCGTTCTTCCTCGGGTTCGGCACGGGGCAAGCCGTGCAGGGACGCTGGACCGACATCGGCTGGGTCTTCACCGTCGGCGAGGCCGCGTCGATCGCCGCGATCGTCATCGGCGTCGGCAACGAGCTCGAGGACTGCGCCTTCGACGAGTACTGCGACGACGACAACGACGGCCTCATCGCGATCGGTGTCATCGGCATCGTCGGCTTCCGCCTCTGGGAGATCGTCGACGCCTTCGCGGGCCCGTCGAGCCACAACCGCAAGGTGCGCGACCTGCACATGCGGCTCGGCTACGGCGGCCAGCCGTACTACTCGCTGGCGCCGTACGTGGCGCCGGTGAAGCACGGCGACGGCGCCGTCGCGGGCTTCACGCTGCGCTTCTGATCGCCGACCCGTGGCACGCAACGCGCATGGGGCGAGGCACATGCACCTCATCTACATGCTCGTGATCGGACTCCTCGTTGGCGC
Source organism: Kofleriaceae bacterium (assembly GCA_035525615.1). Taxonomy (GTDB): domain Bacteria; phylum Myxococcota_A; class Polyangia; order Haliangiales; family Haliangiaceae; genus UBA2376. The sequence continues at coordinate 19,579 of DATLEB010000277.1, forward strand.
GCTGGCCAAGTTCCTGATGCCGGGACGTGACCCGGGCGGCATCATCGTCACCATCGCGCTCGGCATCGCGGGCTCGCTCATTGCGGGCTTCATCGGACGCGAGATGCACTGGTACGGCGCGAAGGAAGGCGCCGGCTTCCTGGCCTCGATCGCCGGCGCGGTGATCCTGCTCGTGGCCTATCGCCTGATCCTGCGGGCGCGTGCGTAGCTAGATCTCGGTGAGCGCGGTGGGCAGTCCACCCTCGTCGACGATCTCGCTCGCGAAGAACCCGCAGTCGTGCTTGGTCTCCGCGGCGAGACGCTTCAGCTTGGCTGGCTCGGAGAAATGCGTGTCGACGTAGGCCGCGCTCGCCCATCGCTCGCACTGCGCCTTCGCGCCGCCCGGCTTCTGCCACGTCGCGACGTGCGTGTCGAAGTGCTCCTGCATGGCGGCCTTGTCGACGACGTCGTCACGCCGGAAGATCGCGTCACGGAACTTCGCGTCGCCCTCGCAGCTGACGATGCGGGCGATCACCTGGAGGCACAGCCCCTCGGACTCCGGTGCGACCTTGTACTCGCCGCTCAGCAGCCACTCGGGCTCGGGCTCGCTGCTGGCACCGGTCCAGCGCTTGGCGATGCGCACGCGCTTGGCATCGGCGTCCCAGCGCAGCAGCACCGCGTTGCGCGCGCGCGGGCCTTCGCCCGCCTCGCCGTAGCGGAACATCACGCGATTGTTGGGCAAGAGCTTCAGCTCCGACCAGTGCTCGATCGCCGGGTCGAGGGAGTACGTCGGACCGACGTCGTGCGTCTCGCTGCCCGCGTGGAACGCGCGCAGTACACCATTTTCGCGACCGTTGTCCGCCCTGCCCGTGGCCACGATCCCGAGCTGGACGACGCTGCCGTCCTCGACGTTCCAGTCGACGAGATTGGTTTCGAGCCGCTTGCCGCCGGCATAGGTCTCGCCCGGCCGTAGCGGAAACGCGCTCGAGGCCAGACCGGTCGGTGCGATGGGGGCCGCCTCCGGTGGCGCTGCCTTCTTGTCATCTTTACAACCCACCAGCAGGGCGCTCGAGATCGCCACGAATCCGAAAATTGTTCGCATCATCCTGGTCACCCTGGTCACGGAGCCGTGATGGCGTTGTTGTCGATGGCGACGAGGGTCTGTGCGAGCGCGCGCCCCGTCAGGGTCGCGGTCGTTTGCATCGTGATCCCGGTCTTCGACAGGATGACGCCCTCGAAGTGCGAGTCCGCGTGGAGCGTCACCTCACCGGCGACCTGCCAGTAGACGTTCTTCGCCTGCGCTCCACCGGTGAGGTTCACGCGCTTCGCGGCGCTCAGATCTAGGTCGTTGGCGATCTGGAAGATCCACACATCGTTCGCGCCGCCCGCGATCGTCACATCGGCCGGAATCGTCACGCCGGTCCCCCACTTGTAGAGGCCGGGCACGAGCGTCTGACCGCCGATGTTGCCGCTCTGGAGGTTGAGAAAATCCTCGTTCGTACGTCCAGCCGCGTCGACGTAGGCCGCCTCCATCGCGAGCACCGCGGTGGTCAGATTCGAGGGAGTGGGCGATGCATAGTCGGCCGCGTAGAGCTTTCCGGGTGCAACGACCGACGGCGAGGTGGCGTACACGTTGCTCGCGTCGGCGGCCATCCCGAAGCCGGTGATGAACGAGGCGGCAGCTGGACTCAAGCCGAGGTGCCCACCCGTGATGGTCGACCCGGTGACGTTCGTGATGCCCGTCTTCGCGAGGATCACGTAGCTCGCAGCGCCCGCGAGATCGGACGGCGCTCCGAGCACGACGGGCGCCGGTCCCAGGCCAACGGGATTCGGAGGGTTGTTCATGCGGCCATCGGGGCCGCCGTCCGGGCGGTCAACACCGGTGTCGTCACCACACCCGCCAACAACGAGCAACAAGGTCGTAAGGCGCAACGCTAATGAATGATTCATTCGCGTCGGCAAGAGCAGCATTCGAGCCACCCCCGTCACGACATCCGCACGCGGGGTTAGAGACATCTCTGCCCCACCGCGGGCGAATTCGCCCGCGAAGTGGGCGCCTACGAGGAGGGGCGGTCCGTCGCGACGCGAGCTGGAAGGGTGAAGTGGAACGTGCTGCCCTTACCAGGGATGCTCTCCGCCCAGATCCGCCCACCATGGCCCTCGATGATCGACCTCGAGATGAAGAGACCCAGCCCGAGTCCACGTCGATCGCCGTCGAGTGTCTGGAAGTAGCGAGTGAAGATCTTCTCCAGCAGCTCCCCGGGGATGCCTTGTCCGCTATCCGACACCGCGAAGCGCGCCTCGTCATCGCGACGTTCGCACCGGATCACGATCTGCCCGCCCCGCGCCGTGAACTTGAACGCGTTGCCGACGAGGTTCGCCAGCACCTGAAGGATGCGCTCGTGGTCGCACTCGATCAGACCGGGGTCGGAGATGCTCTCGCAGGACAGGGAGATGCCATTCGCGAGCGCGGCGGGCTCGAACGCGTCCATGGCGTCGATCAACAGCTGCGCTGCGTCGCGCCGTACGAACGACAGGGCCAGCTTGCCGTTGTCGATGCTGGCGACGTCCATCAGATCGCCGACCAGTCGGTTCATGCGCGCGCTGAAGCGCTGGATCCGCTCCGCGTACTTCGCGACCTTGACCATCGACTCGTCGGAGACATCGACCCCTTTCAACAGCTCCGCGCTGAGCGCGATGCCGCCGAGGAGGGCGCGCAGATCATGGCTGACCATCGCCATGAAATCCTCGCGCGTGGTCAGAGCCTGGTCGGCGCGAGCGCGCTCGATCTCGAGCCGCAGGTCCGTGTCCTCGCGCTCGAACGCGAGCAGCTTCACGAGCGCGAGCCGCCGGCGCTCGGACTCGTCGCGCTCGACGGCATCGGCACCCCTGCGGGCATAGCTGATCACCGCATCCTCGCGGGCACGCTCGTCGGTGCGATCGGCCGTCGCCGCCGCCGTGGCCGGCGCCAGGTCTTCTCGGTCTCGCGCGTCGTTGAGCACGCTGTCGGCCTTGCTGCGCGCCTCCGCGAGCACGTCCGATGCGACGTCGCGACTCAGTCCGGACCGTCGAGCGAGCTCGGCGTCCGTCTTGCGCCTCTCGGAGTAGAGGCTCTCGTCGGTCGAGCCACGCTCGTGAGGATCACGCTTGTCAGCCGTTGCCATCCGCCCACCCTATACCTCCTCCCGGCGCCGGCGAAACGGACACATCGAGCCATGGATTCACTGTGCCGTGGACCGGTGTGCGCAGGCGCTCGCCCCCTGTGGACCTCGGGTTGGTGATATCGCGGCGTGGGAGAACAGCGTACAACGATGGCTTGACAGCTGTTCTGGTCGTCGACCACGACATCGAATTTGCGGAGCTGATCCGTGACGGCTTGCGGGATCGGAAGTACGCGGCCGAAGCGGTTCACTCCGCGAAGGAAGCTCTCGCGTTCCTGGAACGCAACGCCGTCGATATCGTCGTCGCACACATTCACCTCCGCGAGGTCTCGGGCCTCGAGCTCGTCGCGCGCCTCCGGGACCGTCAGTCCGAAGTCCTCGGCATCGTCGTGACCTCGCAAGGCAGCATGGAGACCGCGGTCGCCGCGATCCGCGCCGGCGCCTACGATTTCATCACCAAGCCGGTGACCCTGGCGGTGCTCGAGGTCGCGCTCGAGCGAGCGGTCGCGTATCAGACGCTACGTCGCGAAGTGGGCCGACTGAGACTCACCGTCGCGGCGGCTCAGCCGATCGACGCGATCATCGGTGACAGCCCCGCGATCCACGAGGTCACCACGCTCGTTCGTCGCGTCGCGGCGACGCCCGCGACCGTGCTGATCACGGGAGAGAGCGGCACCGGCAAGGAGCTGGTGGCTCGCGCGATCCACGACCATTCGGATCGGCGGAGCGAGCCGTTCGTCGCGATCAACTGCGGTGCGCTGCCGCCGGCGCTCCTCGAGAGCGAGCTCTTCGGACACGTGCGTGGCGCGTTCACGGATGCGCGACAGAACCGCCCCGGACTCTTCGTGCAAGCCGGCGATGGAACGCTGTTCCTCGACGAGATCGGCGAGATGCCGATCGAGATGCAGATCAAGCTGCTGCGGGTGTTGCAAGAGCGGATGCTGCGGCCGGTCGGTGGCGATATGGAAGTGCCGTTCGGCGCTCGGCTGATCGCGGCGACCAACCGCGATCTCGAGACGGCGATCGAGGAGAAGCGATTTCGCGAAGATCTCTACTACCGGATCAACGTCGTCCAGATTCCGATCCCGCCGCTGCGAGCGCGCGTGGGCGACCTGCCGGTCCTGGCGAGGCATTTCATCGAGAAGATTGCCGCGCGGTCGGGCCGACCCCCTGCGACCCTGGACGCCGACGCGATGCGCAAGTTGATCGCCTACGACTGGCCGGGAAACGTGCGCGAGCTGCAGAACTGCATGGAGCGCGTGATGGCGATCGGCAGCGCTCACGTGATCACCGTGCAGGACCTCCCCCCGAAGATCCGGGACCACGACGAAAAGAAGCCGGTCATCGCGACCTCGACCGGTCGGCCAGACGAGCTGATCACGCTCGACGAGATCGAGCGCCGATACATCCGCCAGGTATTGCTGGCGACGAACAACAACAAGACCGACACCGCGCGCATCCTCGGGATCGACCGGCGCTCGCTGTACCGGCGGCTTCACGGTGGCGGCCCGGGGCCGACTCCGGCGCCGGTGGGCGCCGACACGCCGAGCGAGGACTGAGCTCGCACGCGGCGGGGGGGCCCCGCATCCCTCAGTGGACGGCGACGTGGTCGGGCAGCGCGATCTGAAACGTCGTCCCTTCCCGGGACGATTCGACCACGATGGTGCCGCCGTGTGCATGAACGATCTGCTGGGCGACGTAGAGCCCGAGCCCGAGCCCGGTGCCTGCGTGCTGGTGGTCGGAGCCACCATGACAAGGATCAAACATGCGTGCGAGCGCACGCGGGTTGATCGGCTCGTCGCGCAGCTCGTTGTGGACACGGATCGTGGTCTCGCCGTCGGAGTGCTCGACCGCGATCGTTACCGGCGCGCCCTCGAGGCCGTACTTCGCGGCGTTGGTCAACAAGTTCGCGGCCGCCTGACCGAGCCGGTCCGGGTCCCAGATTCCTTTGACGGCTTCCGCACCGGCGAGCTGGAAGCGTTGGCGAGGGTGTGTTCGCGCGACGTCCTCGATCACCGATCGCAGCAGCGGGGCGAGGTGCGTGTTGCAGCGAGCGAGCGGAATGCCACCGCCGAGCCTCGCGCGGGTCATGTCGAGCACCTGGTCGGCCATGTGAACCAGTCGATTGGCGAACGACACGATGCGCGTGACGACGTTGACCGATGAAGCGCTGTCGCCTGGTGGCGAGGACAGCATCTCGGTGCCGACGAGAATGCCGGCCAGGGACGAACGCAGGTCATGACCGAGGATGCGCAGCAGGTCTTCCTGAAACTGCGCGATCTCTTCGCTCTGATGGCGCATGAGCGATCGTTCGGCAGCCAGATCCAGCGCGCTGTCGAGGGAGAAGCTCGCAGACCCTGCGCACGCTTCGATGACCGCCTGGTCCTGTTGAGAGAAAGCGCGATCGCGGGCGACGCTGACGACCACGGGTATGCGCGCGGGCAACCGTACGATCGCGAGCCCGCCGAGTCCGAAGCTCGCGATGTAGTCGGCATATGCGGGAGGTAGCAGCGCGCGAGCGTGGTCGTCGGTGTCGAACGCGTAGATGCCGGGCGCGGCAACCGTGACGATCGCGGCCAGCGCCGCGTCCCGGGGATCGGCGCGCTGGAACAGCGGCTCACCGACGACGACGACCGAGCATCCGTCGCAGACGGTCCGCGTCAAAGACCGCGACAACGAGCGGAGTATGGCCGCGATGGCCTGTTCGATGGGCATCCACGCCAGAGCACAGCATCATCCGTGCCGAGCGAAACGCTCATCGAAAAAAGCCGCCGGTGCACGTTGCACCGGCGGCCGACTCGCGCCTCTCGCGGCAAGCCTCGCGAGTCGACCGTCGCTCGTGCAATGGATGCGCCGCGCTCGCTCCGTCGGGCGCCGCGCTGAGCGCGGAGCGTTCTCGCTCTGAATGGGCGCGTCGTGGGCGAATCCGCCCACGAATCGTGCGAGGCGATCCGCGCGCCGATGGGTTCTCACCAAGCACATGGACTTGCCATGTGGCCCACAGGTTGCTCAGCGCCAAGCCGCGGCAAGTGGTTTCTCCTCTTGCGCCAATCACCTCCGCAGATGCGGAAGAGGACTTTCTAAACATGCGTACGATTTCCAGATCTATCTTCACCTCGCTCATCTTGCTCGCCTCCGCAACGGTCGCGTACGCGGACCCGGACTCGGAGGACGAGCCGACGCCTGGCGAGGATGGCACCACGAGCGAGGGCAACGCCACGCCTGGCTCGGATGCACCTCCGACCGCGCCGTCGGACCTGCCGGAGGCGAAGTCCGATCACGACGCCCAGCCCGAGGTCGCATCCCCGGGGATGCCCAAGGGCGGCATCGTCAGCCAGGCCGGTGTGGGCGGCGTCGTCGGCTACGGCCGTGCAGGCGTGCTCGAGCTCGGCGGCTCGGCCGGCTTCGCCTTCGCCTCGGACTACCGCAACATGAACCTGTCGCCGACGATCGGCTGGTTCGTCGCCGACAACCTCGAGATCTCGGGAATCTTGAGCCTCGCCAACATCAAGGCCGGCGACAGCTCGTCGACGCTCTGGTCGGCGCTGCTCGAGCCGAGCTACCACGTGCCGATCAACCGCTCGGTGTTCGGGTTCCTCGGCCTCGGAGCTGGTGGCTCCCACGTGAGCGGCCTCGGAAGTGGCTTTGCCCTCGCGCCTCGCCTCGGCATGAACCTGATGGTCGGACGCTCGGCCGTGCTGACGCCGTCGCTGGCGTACCAGTACACGACGATCAACAGCGAGATGGGCCCGGCCGATGTCACCGTCGTCGGGATCACGAGCTCGGTGCGGTTCAACGTCGGCTACACCGCGATGTGGTGAGCCGCTAGCGAAACAGTCGGCCGCGCAGCTCGGGCGCCGGCTGCGCGATGCGCTCGACGAGCACGAGGCGATCGCCCGCAGCCTCGGCCGCGGCGGCCGCCGAGGCATCCACGGCCGGCAGCGCGCCCGTGAACGTGAACACCGCCTTGCCGTGCAGGTCGACGGCGAGGCGCACGTCGCGCACCACGATGTCGGCGGCCTTGCACGCCGCGTCGGCCGCGCCGATCGACGCGCACACGGTCCTGGTCTCGACGATCGCCACCGCCTCGGCGCCGTCGTCGCCGCTCCAGTCGCCGGGCGAGATGACGCCGCCCTCGGCGAGCATCGGCCACACCTGCGCGTCGGCCATCGCCAGCTCGACGCGATCGACGAGCAGGTCGCCCGCCACCGCGCGCCCCGCCGCCATCGCCTCCTCCACCGACGCGACGTCGCCCTCGAGCACGACGAGGTGCTTGCCGCCCGACAGCGTGCGCGACGACAGGAGCACCGCCGGCGCGCGCTTGAGCGCCGCATCCGCGACGACCACACCGCGCGCGACGCTCGAGAGCTCCAGCAGACCGAGGGCGGGCCCCGGCGCGCCCGAGCCGTTCCTCGGCGAGGACGATCCCGCCATCACACGAAGCGGAACGCTTCCTTGAGCGTGCAGCGCCGCTCGCGGGTGAAGTGCACGGCCGTCGTCAGCCCCTCGCCCGTCGGGCTCGCGATCGTGAACGACGTGTAGCCCTCGCCGCCCAGGCCCAACCCGGCGTAGCTCGCATCGTTCTTTACAAAGATGGAGCAGTTACAGACCCGCGCCATCGCGGCCATGTTGTCGATGTTCGACGACTGCATGGTCGCCGTGTGATGGAAGCCGTGCTCGACGCGCACCGCCATCGCGATGGCGTCGGTGGCGTCCTTCACGCGCACGAAGCCGAGCACCGGCGTCAGCAGCTCGTGCTGCACGAACGCGTGCTGCTCGTCGACGTCGGCGATCAGGACGCGCAGGTCCTTGCCGTACCCCGAGATGCCGGCCGCCGCCGCGATGACCGAGGCGTCCTTGCCGACCCAGTCCTTGTTCACGTGATCGCCGTCGAGGACGACCTTCTCGACGGCCTTGGTCTGGCGCGCGTCGAGGACGAGCGCGCCGTTCTTGCCGAGCTGGCGCAGGAGCTCGTCGGCGATCGAGTCGACCGCGATGATCTCCTTCTCGGCGATGCACACGATGTTGTTGTCGAGCGAGGCGCCGCGCACGATGGCGTTGGCCGCCTTGTCGAGGTGCGCGGTCTCGTCGACCACCGCCGGCGGGTTGCCCGGGCCGGCGCCGATCGTCTTCTTGCCCGACCCCATCGCCGCCTTCACCACCGCGGGTCCGCCCGTCACGACCACGATGCGCACCAGCGGGTGCTTCATCAGGATGTTCGCGCTCTCGATCGTCGGCGACTCGATCGACACGATCACGTCGCGCGGCCCGCCCACCGAGATGATGGCCTCGTTCAGCAGGTGCACGAACCAGTTGCAGGTGCGCGCCGCCGACGGGTGCACGTTGAAGACGACCGCGTTGCCACCGGCGACCATGCCGATCGCGTTGTTGAGGATGGTCTCGGTCGGGTTCGTCGTCGGCGTGACCGCGAGCAAGACGCCGTACGGCGCGCGCTCGGTCAGCATCAAGCCGTCGTCGCCGGTGTACGCCACCGGCCGCAGGATCTCGACGCCGGGCGTCTTCTCGGCGACGAGCCGGTTCTTGGCGAGCTTGTCCTCGTAGCGCCCGAGCCCCGTCTCCTCGACGGCGTAGCGCGACAACAGCTCGTTGTTGGCGAGCGCGACCTGGCGCATCGCCGCCACCATCTTGATGCGCGTCTGCACCGCGACGCGCTCGTTGCCCTCGAAGGCGCGGCGCGCGGCCTTCGCGGCGAGGTCGGGATCCTGGTAGATGCCGAGCGTGCCGCGCGGGATGTTCGGGCCCGCCTTCTTTCCGTCCCGGCCGCCGTCCGCGCCGATCGACACCGGCCGCGGCGGCGCCGCCGTCGGCCCCGCACCGAGCCGCTCGACGACTCGCGCGACGATCTCCTCGATCTTCGCTTCGTCGAGTCTCATGTCCTCACCCTGCCGACGACTTGTTGTATCGCTGCTCGTCCCCGACGGTGACCGCGTCGACGATCGCCATGATCGTGGCGTCGACGGGACGGTTCTGCGTGACCTGGGTCTGGCGCGCCGAGCTGCCGGAGCAGTACAGCACCACCTCGCCCAGCCCGGCGCCGACCGCGTCGACCGCGATGACGATGCCGCCGGTCGGAGTGCCGTCGACGTCGCACGCGCGCACCACGAGGAGCTTCACGCCTTCGAGCGTGGGCTCCTTCCGGCTCGCGACGAGCGTGCCGATGACCTTGCCGAGCACCATCGTGCGGGTCTTCCGGATCCTGGCGTTTACTTCGCGGCGCCGGCGCGGCCGAGCGGCAGGACGCCGTCGACGTTCGCGTGCGGCCGCGGGATGACGTGGACCGCCACGACCTCACCGACGCGCTCGGCGGCGCGCTGGCCGGCCTCGGTCGCCGCCTTCACGGCTGCGACGTCGCCGCGCACGATCGCGGTGACGTAGCCGCCACCGGTCTTCTCGTATCCGACGAGCTCGACCTTGGCAGCCTTGACCATGGCGTCGGCGGCCTCGACCATGCCGACGAAACCCTTCACTTCGATCATTCCAAGCGCATCAGCCATGTTTGTTCTCCGCAGGAGCCAGTGATCAGGTCAGCGGTGGTCAGCGGTCGACGAACTTCTCGGATTCCTTGCCGGTGACACCGGCGAGGGCGCCCATCGCCGCCGCAGCCGCGGCGTCGATCTCGGCCTCGGGGCCGGACAGGTACAGGCGTCCGAAGGCGCCGTACGGCGTGACGTTGACGAGCGAGATCTGCGCGGCCTTCTCCGCCTCGTTGGCGGCGAGCACGACGTAACCGGCCGGCTCGCACTCGAGGATGAAGAGCGACTGCCCCGGCAGGATCATCATGCCCTGCGAGGTGCGATTGATGATCTGCGTCTGGTAGGCCTCGACGCCGCGGATGATCTGGTTGGTGAGGAGCTTGGGCTTGAGGCGCTCGGCCTCGCCCACGTTCAGGTGCTTGAGGATCGTCGCGCCCGCCGACAGCACCTCGCCCTGATCGTGATCGTGGATCTCGAGCAGGCCGTAGGCGCGCTCGACCACCTGCACCGCGGGCTGCACCTTGGTGGCCTTGAGCGCGGCGTCGGTCACTTGATTGATGGCGATGCCCGGCGCGATCTCGACCCAGAGCGACGCCTGTCCCGGAACCGGGAGGAACCCGCGCGCGGTCTTGGCGATGAAGGTCGCGAGCTGCGGCTGGAGCGCGTCGAGGAAGCAGTAGGTACGGAGGACCGTCGCCATCGCTGGGAAACGACCCTAACACGCACTGAACGGCCTTTGCTGGGTGCCGACTTGGAAAAACCCGCGCTGGACGCGCGGGAGGCGACCACGCGGCCGGTTGACACGCCGATGCCCCACCGACATGGTTCGGCCCCGATGACTCCTCGCGCGCGCCTCTTCGTTGCCCTCTCGGTCGCCCTCGCCGCCATCGCCTCCACGGCAGCGGCGGACCCGATCACCATCGCGGTCCGTCTCGCCGCGCAGGACGCAGGTGGTGGGAGCGGCGGCGCCGCGAAGCCGGCCACACCGAAGCCGACGACGACGCCGATGCTCGCCGACGTCGCGGGCACCGCGAAGCCGATCGGCCTTCCCGAGCTGTTGCAGCAGACCATCGCCACGTCGCCGTCGCTCGCGCTCGCGAACATCGACATCGAGGTCGCGCGCGCCAACATCGACGCGGCCGGCGCGTGGGCCGACTGGGGTCTGCAGATCGAGGCCAGCGGCTCGTCGCGCAAGGCGGGCGGCGCGTTCAGCCGCACCGACAGCGCCGCGCTGGCCGTCGACCTCAGCCGTCGCATCTCGACCGGCGGCACGGTCTCGCTGCACGCCGACACCGGCTACACGCGCCAGGACTTCGCGTTCATGGGCGCCGGCGGAGAGACCCGCAGCCTCGACAGCGGCGTTCGCATCGGCATCCTGCAGCCGCTGTTGCGCGGCCGCGGCAATGTCGACGTCGACTTCAACGCGCGCATCGTGCGCACGCAGCTGAACGCGGCGCAGATCGCGGAGCAGGCGGCGGCGATCGCGATCGTGCAGTCGGTGGTGACGTCGTACCTCGATCTCATCGCGGCCGAGCGCGACCTCGAGATCCGGCGCAGCAGCCTCGAGCTTGCGCAGGAGCGCCTGAAGGTGACGATGGCCGGCATCGACAAGGGTGGCGTCGCCAAGGCCGAGACCATCCCGGTCGAGCAGGCGATCGCGACGCGCGAGGAGTCGGTGCTCGCCGGCGAGCTCGCCATCCTCGACACGTCGCTCGGTCTGCGCCGCTCGGTCGGCATGGCGATCGAGCCCGGCGACATGCTGCTCTCGTCGACGGTCGACCTCGCCATCCCGGCCAAGACGTGGAACCAGCAGGCGCTCGTCGATGCGGCGATCGCGAGCAGCCCCGACATGGCGCGCCTCGCGGCGCTGGCCGAGGGCGCGACCATCCAGGTCGAGGCCACCGAGAACGGCCTCCTGCCCGTGCTCGATCTCTCGGCGTCGCTCGGCCCGACCTTCATCGTCGACGATCCCACCGGCGCGCGCGACACGAGCACCGGCTACCAGGCGGCGCTCACGCTCACGTACCAGCAGGCGCTCGGCAAGACCTCGGCGAAGGCGGCGGTGCGCGTCGCCAAGGCGCAGCGCGAGACCATCCGCATCAACCGCGACGATCTGAGGAAGCAGATCGTGTCAGCGGTCGCGGTGGCGGTGGCCGCCATCCAGGTCGCCGAGCGCCGTTACACGATCGCGGTCCGCGCGGTCGACCTCGCCGAGCAGAACCTGGCCGTCGAGCAGGCGCGCCTCGGCCTCGGCAAGTCGCGCAACGTCGACGTGCTGCAGCGCCAGGACGAGCTGCGTGCGGCGCAGCTGAGCGCGGCGCGCGCCATCATCGACTGGCACCGCGCCGACGCGGTGATCGCCGGCCTCACCGGCGAGATCCTGCCGCGCTACGGCATCACGATCGACGCCGGCGCCGGCACGGGCACGGGCACGGGTGCCGCCGTCCCCGCGACGAAGTAGCTCAGTCGTCGAAGCTCACGCAGAAGTCGACGCGCATGATGCGCTCTTCGCCGCTGTAGATCAGCGCGGTGCCGTTGTGGCGATCGGTGCTGGTGCGGACCTCGTAGCGCACGTCGGCGGGGCCGGTGAGCGTGAAGCCGACGACGGCGCCGCCGGCGCCGGTCTGCCAGCTCTCGAACGTGTAGGTGCGGTTGGAGGCCATGACCTTCACGCCGACCACGCCGAGGTTCGTGCCCTCGACGCGGCACCAGACGGTCGGCGCCTCGGGCAACGGCGGATCAGGTGGCAGCGGCGTGGGATCGTCGGGCGGCTGCTCGACGGGCGCGGCGTCGACGTCCGACGGGATGCCCGGATCCGGCAAGCCGGGGTCGTCGTCCGGTCCGCCCGGACCGTTCGGCTCGAACGCACACGCGGCGACCGCGACAGCGAACGGAACTGCGCAAAGTACGTACAGGCGCATGACTTTCTCCCACCGACGAGAAATGCATGCGGCGCGCCGACGCTCGCGAACGCGATTGCGCATACGTAGCGCGCGCCTCGTGCGAGGCGCACACCCGCCTACGAGGACGAAGCTCCCCAGGCGCCGTGGAAGGTGATCGGCACGTGATGGGCGAACCAGCACTTCGCGACCGGTCCATCGGAGAGGCGGTCGCTGCGGAAGATCGCGAGGAACGCGCGATCGCTCGCGGCGTCGTGTCCCAGCGTGAGCGCCCACTCACCGCGTGGGCCTGCGAGCACCGGCTCGGTGACGGCTTCGGCCGCGCCGACGCGATGGCGATCGATCGCACCGCGCTCGGTGTCGATGCAGAGGATGCCGCCGAGGTCGGCGTCGGCGGCCCACACGTGGCGGTGACGCGCGCCCTCGTCGCCGGCGCGCACCTGCGGGAAGTCGCACGGCACGTCGGCGAGCGACGCGCTCGTGATCGTGCGGGCGCGCAGGTCGAGGCGCGCGCGGTGGAGCCGCGCCTGCGCCAGCGCCTCGGCCCCGATGCCGTCGACGCTGTTGACGGCGCCGAACGACGCGAAGTCGGGATACCGGCAGTAGTCGACGTGGATCTCACCGCCGTCCTCGAACGCGTTGGCGAAGTGGAACTGGTGGAACGCGGGCACGGTGAAGCGCACCACGTCCGCGGGCGCATCGAGCGGCACCACGATGATCTCGCTTCCATGCCGGGGCTCCCAGCGAAAGATGCTGTGGAAGGTGCCGAGGCCGGTGAGCGCGCGCGGCACGTCGATGCGCACCGGCGAGACGAAGAAGATGGCGTGGCGCTCGCTGACCGCGAAGTCGTGCAGCATCACGGGCGCCGCGAGTCGCACGGCGCCGAGACGGCGCGCCGGTCCCGCGTCGGGGAGCTCGTACAGCTCGAGCCGCGAGGTGCGGCCGTAGGCGGTGCCGAAGTTGTACGCCGCGCGGCGCGACGCCACGCGATGCGGATGCGCGGAGAACATCGCGCCGAGCACGCCGCCGAGGTCGCGCTCGCCGATCGTGGTCAGGCTCTCGGGATCGATCTCGACGGGACGCCCGCCCTCCATCAGCGCGAACATCCGGCGCTGCCAGAGGAGGACGCTGGTGTTCGCGGTGTTCTTCTGCCGTCCGCGCGCGGCGTTGAGCACGCGACGCCACGGCGGCGCCGACCAGCCGTGACGCATCTGACCGGCGGCGCGCTCCTCGCAGAGGCCGGCGGTGGCCGTGATGCGGCAGGCGCCCTGCACGCGACCGCCGCCGAAGCGGATGGCGGTGATCGCGCCGTCGCCCTCGAAGGGGTGGTTGTAGCGGCGGCCGAACAGCTCGAAGATCGCCGGGCCATTGCGATAGAGCGTGCCCTCGAGCGACTCGGGCAGCGTGCCCTCGATCGCGAGCGCCTCGAAGCCGTGCTCGCGCGCGAGGCCGCGACGAAACAACGCGTCTGCGATCGGCGTGATCACGTGGGAGGACGCCTAGCGTAGCGTGAGTCAGCCCATCGTGCCCGGCGACGCGTCGTCGTCGTCGGCCGGTTCGCCCGACGTGAGCGCCGCCGCGTCCGGATGCTTCGCGACATACCGCCGCAGCTGGTTGCGGTGCAGCCCGAGCCGGCGTGCGGCGCGCGTCACGTTGCCGTTCTCGTCGCGCAGCGCGCCGATGATGACGGTGTGCTCGGGGAGCGTGGCCGGCTTCGGCCGGGCCGAACCGGGCGCCAGGGTCGCCATCTCGCCGGGCACGAGCAGCCGGCCGGCGCTGCCGTCGAGATCCTCGGCACGCACGACCTTGCGCGCGGCCTCCGTCGCGGCGTGTGCGGCGCGACCGACCTCGCCCATCAGCTCGCGCACGTTGCCGGGCCACGGCCGCAGCAGACACGCCTCGACGAGCGACGGATGCGGCGGCAGCGCCGAGCTCTTCGCCGCCTCGGCGACGAGCCACGCGATGTCCTCGAGCCGCTCGCGCAGCGCGGGTAGCCGCACCTCGGGACGCCCGACGCGGAAGTAGAGGTCGTCGCGGAACTTGCCGGCCTGCACCTCGCCGCGCAGATCGCGCAGCGTCGCGGCGACGATGCGCAGGCTCACGGGGCGTGGCTTGGCGGCGCCGAGCGGCATCACCTCGCCGGTCTCGAGCACGCGCAGCAGCTTGGCCTGCACCTGCACGTCGAGCTCGGCGATCTCGTCGAGGAAGAGCGTGCCGTTGTCGGCGGTGACGAGATATCCGTCGGCGTCCTTGTCGGCACCCGAGTACGCGCCCTTCTTCGCACCGAACAGCAAGCGCTCCGCGACGCCGGCGGGAATCGCGGCACAGTTCACGGCGACGAGCTCGCCGGTCGCGCCGGACGCGCGATGGAACGCGCGCGCCGCCAGCTCCTTGCCCGCCCCGCTCTCTCCCGTCAAGAGGAGCGTCTTGCCGCCGCGCGCCGCGCGCTCGACCGCGTCCCACGCCTGCTGCAGCGTCGGGCCCACGATCGCGCCGTCGTGGGTCTGCACCTCGGCGTCCTCGAACGGCTGGATGTCGGGCACGAGCAAGCTGATCGTGCGGCCGGTGCGGACCACCACGGGTGGTAGCGCGGTGACCTCGCCGTCGGCGACCAGCGAGCCGCCCACGAACGTGCCGTTGCGGCTACCGAGGTCGGCGACCTGGAAGCGCGTGCCGTTCCAGCGGATGCGCGCGTGCTGGCGGGAGAGGCGATCGTCGCCGGTCTGGGCCAGGTTCTCGCGCCCGAGCACCAGGCCGGGCGGCGGCACACGGAAGGTGAGGAGCCGCGGCGTCTCGCAGCTCCAGACCACGACGACGCCCGCCACCGGCCGGCCGTCGTGGCCGACGTCGACCTCGCTGTCCCGCGTGGTCTGTGCCATGCCCGGCCGAGTATACGGGGAGTTAGCGGCGCCGTGGGCCGTCCGGACGCGGCCAGCATCGGCCCGGCCGCGGCCAGCTGGAATCACGCCATTGCCACGACATCGGCGTCCGAATCGGCCGGCAGAGACCGCTCGGCGCCCGCCTGGCGTGCTTCGTCGCATGGCACAGGCATCGCTATGTGCCTCCGCGAAACGGAGGATCCATGCAACGAACCAAGACGAAGCCTCGCTTCTTGCGCCCCTGGCAGCTCGGTCTCGCGCTCTCGCTGGTGGCGGCGTGCGGTGACGACGGCGGCAACACCGACGTCGATGCCGGTGACGACGTCGACGCGCCCGACGCGCCCGTCGCCGTGTCGCGCCGCGCCTCGAAGTCGGGAACCATCGCCGTCACCAACGACGACTCGCGCGTGCTGATGGTGAACCCCGAGACCGACTCGGTCTCGCTGTTCGACACCGCCACCGACCTGCGCATCGTGCAGCTGACCACCGGCGGTGAACCGTCGTCGGTCGTCATCCATCCCAGCGACGACATCGCGTTCGTCGCCAACCGCGCCGACGCGACGGTCGTGAAGATCACCGGCCTGAAGAGCGGCTCGCCGCAGGTCGGCACGCCGCTGCCCGTCGGCTCCGAGCCGGCCGGCCTCGCGCTCTCGCCGACCGGCGCGCGGCTCTACGTCGCCGAGTACGCCGAGGGCCGCATCGCCGTCGTCGACACGTCGAGCATGACCGAGGTCGGCCAGATCACGGCGCCCAAGAATCCGCGCGCGCTCGCCGTCACCAACGACGGCGACGAGGACGACAACGACGAGCTCCTCATCGTCCCCGAGTTCTTCGGTGAAGCCGGCCCGGGCGAGGAAGCGACCGACACGTCGCGCACCGGCCGCGTGCGCATCTATCAGACCAGCGACCTCGCGGGCACCCAGGCGATCACGCTCGCCGCGATCGACTCCGGCTTCGCGCCGTCGACGGCAGCGCCGGGCGCACCGACGGTGATGACGTCACCCAACCAGCTCTTCAGCGTGCTGGTCAACGGCTCGAAGCTGTACCTGACGTCGATCTCTGCGTCGCCCGCGGCGCCGACCAACTTCCAGACCAACGTGCAGCCCGTGCTGTACGTCGCGAACCTCGACGGCCGCACCGAGGATCGCGGCGCGCTCGGCACGGCGAACCTCGCGCGGCTGTTGCGCGACCAGGTGCCCGACCCGGCCGTGAAGTTCTTCCTCGCCGACCTCGTCGACATCGGCTTCGTCGGCACCGACATCGCGTACGTGCTGTCGCGCGGCGGCGACGTCGTGCAGCGCGTGCTCTTCAGCGGCGCCGGCCCGACGCTGGGCTCGTCGTTCAACAAGCAGATCGATCTCAACCTCACGCCGGCCGGCAGCCCCGGCCCGTGCCAGAACCCGACCGGCATCGCGGTCACGCACGCCGGCGCGCGCGCGTACGTGAACTGCTGGGGCACGCGGCGCCTCGGCGTCGTCGATTTCTCGACGCAGACGCTGGCCCGGACCGTCGAGTCGGCCGCGATCTCGACCGCCGAGCGCGCCGAGCAGGACGGCCGCCACTTCTTCTTCACGGGTCGCGGCCGCTGGTCGAAGGACGCGTGGTCGTCGTGCGGCTCGTGTCACCCCGACGGGCTGTCGGACAACATGACGTGGGTGTTCGCGGCCGGTCCGCGCCAGTCGACGTCGATGGACGGCAGCTACAGCCACGGCCCGGGCGCGCAGAAGCAGCGCGTGTTCAACTGGACCGGCATCTTCGACGAGATGCACGACTTCGAGCGCAACACCCGCGACACCCAGGGCGGCAAGGGCGCGGTGACGCGGCCGGATCCGAACATCGCCGGCGCGGTGTGCGGCAACCTCGCGCAGGAGCAGCCGATCGCGATCACCGCCGCCGGCCTCGGCCGCTCGGTGAAGTTCGACCAGGACAACACCGCCGGCTCGTGCCGCAGCGACTGGGACAAGATCGACGCGTTCGCGAAGACCGTGCGCCCGCCGCGCGCGCTGCAGAAGGTCGACGCGGCGTCCGTCGCCCGCGGCGCCGCGCTCTTCGGCGAGCCCACCGCGACCGCGAACAACGCCGCGTGTGGGCGCTGCCACGGCGGCGCCGGCTGGACCGCATCGCGGCGCGCGTTCACGCCGGTCGGCCTGCCGGCGGGCAACACCGGCGCCGACCTGCAGCCGTTCGCGTCGACGCCGTTCGTCACGCCGGCGTTCTGGCCGCAGCGCACGTCGGCGACCGGCTGGAACTTCCACACCGTGACGCTCGCGAACCAGCCGGCGAGCACGCTCTTCGCGCCGCCCGAGGAGACCACGGCGATGCCGCCGGCGCAGATCGCGTGTGTGATCCGCAACGTCGGCAGCTTCGGCAGCGATGCGCTCGAGGTCCGCGGCGGCGCCCAGCCGCGCGCGCAGGGCAAGCTCGGCTACAACGTCCCGTCGCTGTACGGCGTCGCGCTCGG
>DATLEB010000279.1:0-14785 GCA_035525615.1 Kofleriaceae bacterium
GTGTTCCAGTTGCGGATGGTCATCTGCTTGTAGATCGGGGTGCCCACGATCTTGCCGAGCTGGGTCTGCGTGATCCGGGCGACGAGGCGCGAGAAGTAGAGCGCGCCGGGGCCGGCGTGCACGGTGTCCACGCCGGCCTTCGCGGTCACACTCTTCAAGGCCGCCGCGGCCGTGAGCGGCTCCTTGAGGAACAGGCAGTCGTACCGGAACTTCGCCGGCTGGCGACCGAAGCCGGGCGGCGCCTTGAGGATGGTGGCCTGCATCTGCGCCTTGCTGCGCACCACCACGCTGGCGTCGTAGGCGAACGTCTTGGCGAGCAGCTTCTCGACACGCGTGACGATCGCGGGCGCCTTCTCGTCCGACGAGACGAAGACGTTTCCGCTCGCGATGTACGTGGACACGTCGACGAAGCCGGCCTGCTCGAGGCACGCCTTCAGCGCCGACATCTTGATGATGTTGTTGCCGCCGACGTTGATCCCGCGCAGCAGGATGACGTACCGGTTCATCCGCGCACTCTACTACCTCGCCGGCGCGCTACGCTGGCAGCGATGGCGCAGCCGCAGGACGACCCCTACGCGTTGCTCGGCGTGGAGGCGCACGCGAGCGACGCCGAGCTGCGGCGCGCGTGGCGCCGGCGCGCGTTCGAGCATCATCCGGATCGCGCCGGGCCCGACGCCGCGGCGACGTTCAAGCGCATCTCGGCGGCGTACGAGCTGCTGTCCGACCGCGCGGCCCGCGCCGCCCATGACCGCGCGCGCGGGACGCCGAGCACGCCGCCGGAGCCGCGCCCCGTGTCGCGGCCGACGCCGGTCGCCATGATCCGGCGCGTCAGCATGACGATGCAGCAGCTCCTCGCCTGCGGGATCGCGCGCCACGCCGAGGACGACATCATCGAGCTGCTCCTGACAGCGTCCGAGGCCGAGACCGGCGGGCACATCACCATCCCGATGCGCGTGCCGGTGCGCGACCCGGCGACGGGCGCCATCTCCGAGGAGCTCTACAGCGCGTGGCTGGCGATACGCCCCGGCGTCTCGCACGGCGCCATCCTCGTCCCGTCGGCATACCTGCCGCACATGGTGCGTCCGGTCTCGTTCCGCGTCGTCCTCGACTGGTAGTCGCCGCTGACTCCGGCGCTACGCCGACGGGGCGTCGATCTTCTCCAGCGCGACCGCGCAGTGCTTGTAGGCCGGCTGGCGCGAGTACGGGTCGAACGACGCGAAGGTCAGGACGTTGGTCTTCACCGTGTGCATCGCCGCGAACACGCTCCCGCGCGGCACCGCGCGTGTCAGGAACGCGCGCAGCTCGACCGAGCCGCGTCGCGACGACACGCGCACCCAGTCCGTGGGCCCGATGCCGAGGAGCGCGGCGTCGTCGGGGTTGATCTCGACGTGCTCCGCCGCCGGCGCCAGCCGCCGCAGCACCTCGGACTTGCTGGTGCGCGTCTCGGTGTGCCACTGGCTCGCGCTGCCGCGGCCCGTGAGCAGCGTGAACGGATACGGCGTGCGCACGGTCTCGGCCGGCGGCCGCGGCGCCTCGAACACGAAGCGCGCGCGCCGGTCGGGCGTGAAGAACGCGCCGTCCTCGAACAGCCGCCGCTCGGCGCCACGCGCCACGTGCGTGCCGGCCGGAACCGGCCACTGCACGCCTCCATCCGCGTCGAGCTCCTGATACGAGCCGACGCCGGTGATGTCGCACGGCTGTCCCCGCGTCAGATCCTTCAGCATCCCGAACACGGCCTCGGGCGTGCGCCACCGCGCGAACATCTCGCCGCAGCCCCACGCGTCCGCGACCAGCTGGAAGATGCGGAAGTCCGACAGCGCCTGCCCCGGCGCGCGCCGCACCTGCTTGATCATGCCGAGCCGGCGCTCGCTGTTGATGAACACGCCGTCCTTCTCGCCCCACCCCGCCGCCGGCAGCACCAGGTGCGCGAGCTTCGCGGTGTCGGTCGTCGTGTACATGTCCTGCACCACGAGGAAGTCGAGCCGCGACAGGAGCTCGCGCGCGTCGCGCTGGTTGATCCACGAGTGCGCGGGATTCGTCCCCGCGATCCACAGGCCGCGCACGTCACCGCGCGCGATCGCCTCGAAGATCTGGTCGTACAGGAGGCCCATCCTGGGCTGGATCCGCGCCTCGTCGATGCCGAGCACGCGCGAGACCTTGGCGCGCGCCGCAGGATCGTCCCACGCGTGGCCGCCGATGAGGCTCGTGGTGTTCGAGAACAGCCGCGAGCCCATCGCGTTGCACTGGCCGGTGATCGAGTTGGCGCCGGTGCCCGGCTTGCCGATGTTGCCGGTCAGCAGCGCGAGCGCGATCAGCGCCTGAGCCGTGCGCACACCCTGGTGGCTCTGATTGACCCCCATGGTCCACCAGAACGACACGCGTTCCCGCGTGTGGATGAGGCGCGCCAGGTGCTCGATGTCGAGGGCGGGCACGCCGCAGCGATCGGCGACCACCGCCGGCGCGAACGCCGCGACGTGGGCCGCGAACGCCTCGAAGCCCGTGGTGTGCGCGTCGATGAACGCGCGATCGATCCACGCCTCGCGGACCAGGACGTGCGCGATCGAATAGAACAGCTCGAGATCCGACTGCGGCCGCAGCGCGACGTGCCGGCTGGCGGCCTGCGCGGTCTCGGTACGGCGTGGATCGATGACCACGACCTCGGGCTGCCGCTGGTTGCGCACCACGCGCTCCCACAGGATGGGGTGGGCGATGCACGGGTTGGCGCCGACGAAGACCAGCAGGTCGGACTCCTCGAGATCCGCGTACGTGTACGGTGGCGCATCGAAGCCGAACGTCTCCTTGTAGGCGGTCACGGCGGTGGCCATGCACTGGCGCGTGTTCGCGTCGCCATGGATCATCCCCATGCCGAACTTGGCGAGCGCGCCGAAGAACGCGAGCTCCTCGATCGGCATCTGGCCGGTGCCGATGAACGCGACCGACGCCGGGCCGTGCTCGGCCTGGATGCCCTGGAAGCGGCGCACGAGGCGATCGAGCGCGGTCGGCCAGCGGACCTCCTCGAACGCACCGCTCGAGTTGCGGAGGAGCGGCATCGTCGCGCGATCGGGCGCGGCGAGCGGCGTGAGCGCCTCCCAGCCCTTGGGGCATGCCATCCCGCGGTTGACGCTGTAGTCGACGGCGGGTGTGAGGTTCACCGCCGAGCCGTTGCGCAGGTGCGCGGTGAGCGCGCAGCCGGTGCTGCAGAAGCCGCACACCACGGTGGTCGTGCTGTCGGGGACGCGCGCGCGCGGGACCTGGCCGAGGCCGAAGCCGCCAGGCGCACGCTCGAGGAGCTGGGTGAGCTTGCCGTCGCGCGCGTGCCAGAGATCGCCGACGCGCGCGCGGACCGGGCGGCGTCTCACGCGAACCGCCCCGGCATGCGCGGCGCGGAGGCGGCCGTGAAGTAGAGCGAGCGCTCGAGCAGCTCGCTACCGACGAGCGCGACCAGCGCGGCGGTGGAAGCGCCGACGACGGCGAGCGCGACCCCCAGCGCGGCGAGCGCGAGTCGAACCACGAACGGACGACGGAGGTGCGTGATGAGGAGCAAGGCGGATCGCTTGAGCTCGCCGTGTGAGTGGTCCTTCAGATGGCCGAGCACGGCGAGCTCGGCCACGAGCTTGATGGCGAGGGTGACGGCGAGCGCACCGACGAGCTGACGCGCCCCCGCGGCGATGAGCGCGCCGAGCCCGAGCACCGCGGCGGTGCCGGCGAAGCGCGTGAACGTGCGCGCGAAGCTCCACCACTGCCGGTGGGTGACGGCGTAGAGCATGACCGAGCAGAAGACGCCGATGGCGCCGGCCACCGCGGCCGCGGCGCCGAGGAGCGACGAGCGACCGCCGAGCGCGGCGTGGAGGCCCGCGATCGCAGCAAAGCCACCGAAGGCGACGATCTCGCGGCTCACCCACGAACGGCCCACGGCGCGCAGCGCGCGGAATGCGTAGAGTGGGCGGCCGAGGTGTAGCGTGCTCGCGGCGAGCGCGACCGCGGCGGCGACGAGCGCGAGCGTCGCGGTGATGGGCGCGAGCGGCGCCACGACCGCCGGCGCGATCTCGGCGAGCGCGCGCTCGACCACGAGCGTGCCGACCGCGAGCTGCGTGAGCACGAGCATGAAGACGAGCGGCAGGTGGTCGTGCGCGGGCCGCACCGAGTGGAAGTCCGCCGGCGCGAGGTTGCGGGGAAGCACCTGGCGCGTCTTGAAGTGTGTGGTCGGGATGGTGATCGCGGGCGATGGTGCGCCCGGCAACGACGCCTCGACCTCGGCGTCCTCGATGGCGCGCGCGGTATCGACGACGGTGATCGTGATCGCGCCCTGCGGGCACGCCTGCACGCACGCCGGCGCCTCACCGGCGGCGAGGCGGCCCGAGCACATGTCGCACTTGCGCACGATGCCGCGCGACGCGTTGTACTGCGGCACCTCGTACGGGCACGTCAGCGTGCAGTACTGGCAGCCGATGCACTGGTCGTCGAGGTGACGGACGATGCCGGTGACCGGATCCTTGTCGTACGCGTCGACGGGGCAGCCCTTGAGGCACGCGGGATCGACGCAGTGATGACACGCGCTCGAGACGGTCTTGAGCACCGCGGCGCCGTCGCCGCCGCCGTGCAGCGTGCCGACCTGGCGCCACGTCTCGCCGGGATCGAGCCCGTTCTGGCTGTGGCACGCGGCGACGCACGCCTTGCAACCGCTGCACGCGTCGAGGTCGACCTCGAACGCGTACTGCTGGCCGGGCCCCGGCGGTGTCGCCGGCAAGCGCTCGCGGTAGCGCGCCTCGAGGAGCGGCGCGCTCGCGCTGGCGTGTTGCTGCGCGAAACGCTCGACGGCGGTGAGCTCCTGCTGGTCGTGGAGCAGGCGCTCGAGCAAGCTCGTGGCGGGCGCGCGACGCGCGGCCTGCGCACCGATCACCGGGAGGTGGACGCGTACGGCTGCGGGCATCAGCTCGCGACCTTTTCGCGGGTCTCGCGGGTCTCGTGGGTCTCGCGGGTCTCGTGGGTCTCGTGGTGGTGCTCGCACGCGACGTGCGACGGGCAGATCTCGGCCAGCGCCTCGACCGGCGGCAGCTCGACGAGGATGCGATCGCCGTCGACGCGCACCGGGAACGTACGGAGCGCCGGCACGTCGCCGGAGATGCACGCGCCGGTGCGCAGCGAGAAGGTCTTCTTGTGCTGCGGGCAGGCGACCTTGGGCTCGCCCTTCGCGTCGCCGAGGAGGCCGCGCGACAGCACCATGTCCTGCTTGTGCGGGCACATGTTCTGCGTGGCGTAGAACGCGCCGTCCTTGCCGTGGCGGAAGAGCGCGAGCTGCGCGTCGCCGTGGCGGAACGCGATGCCGCTGTCGAGCGGGATGTCGGCGGTGCGGGCGACCTGGACCCAGCGGGCCTGGATGACGGGCAGGTGCTTGCGGATCGGCGTGGGCGCCGGAGCCGTGCCCTTGGCCCAGTCGGCAGGGCGGGACTGACCGCGCTCGCTGACCCACGCGACGGTCTCGTCGGTGCCGTCGCTGTTCGCGAAGGCGCGGAACCGCGCGCGCTTCTCCGGATCCTTCACGACCGCCGCCCACTCGCACTGGTACGTGTCGACGAGGCCCTGCATCTGGCGCTCGAGCTCGTCGCCGATGCCGAGCGAGTCGCGCACCAGCACGTCGCGCAGGTGCTCGAGGCCGCCGTCGAGCTGGCCCAGCCACACCGACGTGCGCATGAGCTTGTCCGCGGTGCGGATGTAGAACATCAGGAAGCGATCGATGAGGCGGATGAGCGCGTCCTCGTCGAGATCCGCGGCGAGCAGATCGGCGTGGCGCGGGCGCGAACCACCGTTGCCGCAGACGTAGAGGTTGTAGCCCTTCTCCGTCGCGATGACGCCGAAGTCCTTGCTCTGCGCCTCGGCGCACTCGCGCACGCAGCCCGACACGGCGCCCTTGAGCTTGTGCGGCGCGCGGATGCCCTTGTAGCGATGCTCGACGCGGATGGCGAGGCCGACCGAGTCCTGCACGCCGAAGCGACACCACGTCGAGCCGACACAGCTCTTCACCGTGCGCACCGCCTTGCCGTAGGCGTGGCCGCTCTCGAAGCCGGCGGCCACCAGCTGCTCCCAGATGTCGGGGAGCTGCTCGAGGCGCGCGCCGAACAGATCGATGCGCTGCCCGCCCGTGATCTTGGTGTAGAGGCCGTAGCGGCGCGCGATCTCGCCGATCGCGATGAGGCCGTCGGGCGTGATCTCGCCGCCGGGGATGCGCGGGACGACGGAGTAGAGGCCGCGGCGCTGGAGGTTGGCGAGGAAGCGGTCGTTGGTGTCCTGGAGCGCCGCGTGACGGTCGAGGATCATCTCGTTGTGGAGGCTCGCGAAGAGCGACGCCGCGACCGGCTTGCAGATCTCGCAGCCGTCGCCGCGGCCGCGCGCCGCGACGAGCGCCTCGAAGTCGCGGATGCCGGTGGTGGCGACGATCTCGTAGAGCTCCTGGCGCGAATAGTCGAAGTGCTCGCAGATGCCGGTCTTCACGCTGGCGCCGCGCGCCTTCAGCTCGGCGGTGAGGAGCCGCGCGAGATCGGGCGTGCAGCCGCCGCAGCTGGTGCCGGCGCGCGTGCAGCGCTTGACGTCGTCGACGGTGCCGAGGCCGCCCTTGCGGATGGCCGCGCAGATCGCGCCGGCGGTCACGTCGTTGCACGTGCAGATGCTGGTGTCGGCCGAGGGCGCGGCGCCGGTGCTCGGCCCGCCGCCCAGCAGCAGCTCGTGCGGCGCGGCCGCGAGCGGCGCCGACGAGCGCGCGAGCCCGGCGAGGCGGGCCCACGGCGAGGCGTCGCCGACGAGCATGCCTCCGAGGAGGCGCGTACCGTCCGACGAGACGACGAGCTTGTGATAGACGCCGCGCACGAGGTCGTGGAAGACGAGGTCGCGGACCTCGTCGCCGGCGAGGAACGGATCGCCGAAGCTGGCCACCTCGACGCCGAGCAGCTTCAGCTTGGCCGAGCCGTCGGCGCCGTCGAAGCGCGCGCCGGCGTCGCCCGCGAGGCGGCGCGCGAGCACGTCGGCCATCGCGTAGCCGGGCGCGACCAGGCCGTGGCACACGCCGCGGTGCGAGGCGACCTCGCCGATCGCCGCGATGTGCGGATCGGTCGTGGCCATGGCGTCGTCGACGATCACGCCGCCGCGCGCGCCGACCTCGAGCCCCGCGGCGCGCGCGAGCTCGTCGCGCGGCCGGATGCCGGCGGAGATGACGACCATGTCGACGGCCAGCACCTCACCGTCCCCCGAGGCCGAAACGAACCGGACACCATCGACGGTGCCGTTGCCGGTGAGCGCGGCGGGCGCGCGACCGAGGTGCACCTCCACGCCGAGCTTCGCGATCGCGTTCTCGAGGAGGCGACTGCCGGCGGCGTCGAGCTGGCGCGGCATGAGCCGAGGCGCCATCTCGATCACGTGCGTCTTCAGCCCGAGGTCGAGCGTGGCGCGCGCGGCCTCGAGGCCGAGCAGGCCGCCGCCGAGCACCGCGCAGCGGCGCGCACCGCCCGCGTACGCGATGATCGCCTCGAGGTCGTCGAGCGTGCGGTAGACGAACACGCCCTGCTGCGCGACGCCTTCGATGGGCGGTACGAAGGGAGCCGATCCCGTGGCCAGCACGAGCTCGTCGTACGCGAGCACGGCGCCACCGGTCGTACGCACGGTGCGCGCGGTGCGGTCGATCGACTCGACGCGCTCCCCGAGCCGCAGCGCGACGCCGCGCTCCGCGTACCACGCCGGGTCGGCGAGCGACAGTGACGCCGCGTCACGCGACTCGAAGTAGCTGGTGAGCTTCACGCGGTCGTACGCCGCGCGCGCTTCTTCGCCGATGACGGTGACGTCGAATCGACCGGGGGCACGCGTCGCGAGCGCCTCGCAGAGGCGCACGCTCACCATGCCGTTGCCAACGATCACGAGACGCGATGCAGGCGAGGCCATGTTCAGCGTTGTACGAGGCCGACGTTGCGCCCGCGTTTCGTGAGGGCTAAATGCTGCCCGCGAACTGTCGTCAGCGACGACAGTGCTGGCGACGCGAGTTGCCATCGAGATGTGTACGTCGCAGAAACCCGCGCGAAACCCGCGGTTCACCGACGGCGCACGGCCGCGGCGACGGGCACACCCATTGCTCTTTCGCGCGCGCGAATGCGCATCCGTATCCTCCCCGCCCTCCTCCTGCTCTCCCTCGCCCCTGCCGCGTGTCTCGACTCCGACGGCAAGGGCGCCGAGGACGACCCGTTCGACGACATCGATGTCGCGAAGGACGACTCGTTCCAGCGCCCGACCGAGCACGGCGCGCTGGCGTATGACGTGCCCGGCACGGCCAGCCTCTCGTCGCGCGCGAAGTTCCACGCGTGGGAGTTCGACGTCCTGCTTCCCGGCCAGACGCCCACGGCGATCGCGCTCGGGCCGCAGACCGGCGGCGGCGCCGAGGTCGACACCGTCGTCTACCTCTACAAGCGGCAGGCGAACGGCCGCTGGGGCAGCTACATCGCGAAGAACGACGACGCCAACGGCAGCCTGTGGTCGTACCTCTCCCGCGCGCTCGACGCCGGTCACTACCGCGTGATCGTGAAGGGCTACAGCGAGCGCACCTACGGCAAGTTCGGCGTGACGCTGAGCTGCGATCGCTACGCGTGCTCGCAGCCGGTGAACGCGTGCGTGTTCGGCTCGACGTTCTCGGAGCTCGATCGCCAGCGCTTCGCGTTCGGCAGCCAGACCACGCTGACCTCCGCCACCGGCCTCGACGCGACCGCGCGGGCCCAGATCGTGCGCGCGCTGCACGCGTCGTCGCACACCGACGTGACCACGGCGGAGCAGGCGTTCATGCGCGCCGACAGCGGCGAGATCAACCGCATCGAGCTACGCGACTGGTTCGCGGTGCGCTCGTACATCACCTGGGAGTACGGCGCCGGAGACAACAGCTACGGCGCGATCTTCGACGAGCGCGACCTCGAGCCCGCCGCCGAGATCCACGACGGCGACATCTACGAGTGCAACGTGCCGGCCGCGACCTGCATCTTTGGCCAGCACTACGATCTCGAGGCGCAGCCCGACCTCGCCATCCTGCGCCAGACCACGTTCAACCCCGGCACCGACACGACCGCGATCATCCGTTCGCAGATCCTCGCGGCGGCCCAGCTCTACGTGCCCGAGCTCACGACGGTCGGCGCCGTGTTCGACCGCGTCACCGACAACGAGGTGCGCCGCGTGGACGTGGTGCACACGCCGACGCGCCGCGAGTTCAGCTTCTACACGTACATCCTGGGCGATCACCGCTTCGGCGCGGCGTTCTGGAAGGACACCACGTCGTTCGCGGTCGAGGTCGAGGACAACGTGTTCGAGCGCTGCGACGCGTTCTGACGCCGGCCGCCGGCCCAGGTCGCGCTCCACGCGCCGACCACGGCGACGATCGCGGTCGTGCCGATGACGCCCAGCACGGCGACACCGGCGAAACCCGGCCCGAAGCTGCCGCCATGCTGCTTGGCGAGGCCCATCGCCGCCGGCAGGAAGCCGCCTGCGAGCGCGCCGATCTCGCCCACCAGGCTGCCGGCGACCGCCGTCATCGTCGCGAAGCGTAGCGAGACGAGCTGGAACACCGCGCCGTTACCGGCGCCCATCGCGGCGAAGGCGACGACGAGGATGGCGACCATGGTCGTCGGGCTGGACGGCACCGTCGCGGCCGCACCCGCCGCGCCGATGATGATCACGAGCAGCCCGACCAGCACGCGCGCGCCGCCGAGGCGATCGGCCACAGCGCCGCCGACGACGCGCAGGAGACTGCCGACCACGATCGCCACGGCGGCGTACTGACCGACCTCGGCCTTGGGGATGCCGTACTGATCGTGGAACAACGTGGGCAGGAAGCTCGTGAGCCCGATGTAGCCACCGAACGTGACCATGTAGACCAGGTTGAGGATCCACGCGTCGCGGTCGACGAGGATCCTGGCGTAGTCGCGCAGCCGCTTCTGTTCGCGGTCGGGCGGCTCCTTGGCGAAGATCTGGAGCAGCAGCATCGCGACGAGGATCGGGATCACGGCGGCGCCGTAGACCGAGCGCCAGCCATGCGCCTCGGCAAACGGCGGGGCCAACAGGATCGCCAGCACGGCGCCGCTGTTGCCGGCGCCGGCGATCGCCATGGCGAGGCCGCGGTGCTCGGGCGGATACCAGCCCGCACCGAGCGACAGCGCGACGCCGAAGCTCGCGCCCGCCACGCCGAGCAGGACGCCCATGATCAACACGCCGGTGAACGTGTCGACGAGCAGCCAGCCCGCGACGAGCCCGACCGCGATCACCGCCATCTGCAGCTGCGCCGAGCGCTTGCGCCCGAGCACCTGCGCGACGATGCCCATCGGGAAGCGCAGGAGCGCGCCGGCGATCACCGGCACCGACATCATCAGGCCCTTCTGGGCCGGCGAGAGCCCGAGCTCCTCGCTGAGGTACGGCGCCATCGCGGCGTTCAGCACCCAGATCGCGAAACAGAAGTCGAAGTAGAGCAGCGCGGTGAGCAGTGTTCCCGGATGCCCGGCCTTCCAGAATTTCATGCGGCCACGCTAGCGGCCGATTCTTTCGTGCAGGTTTCGTCGGCTGGAACTCGTCGCGGCGTCTCGCATTCACTTTGTATGGCGGACTTCAGAACGCGAGCGGCACGTCGATCTGGATGATGTCGTACCCACGGCCGCTCATCGGATCGTCGATCGGACGCGTGTACGCGATGCCGGGGCGCAGCCACCGCTTGCCGGAGAGCTTGACGTGCCCCCGCACGCCCGCGGCGGCGGTGAAGTTGTCGCGGGTCGCGCCGGTCGCGTCGGCGGCGACGGCCCGAGGCGTCGAGAGCCAGCGCTGATAGCGCAGCTCGGCGCCGAGCGAGAGCCACGGCCTCGCGAAGTAGCCGGCGTGGAGGCCCGACGTGACGTTGGTCTTGTGCGTGTCGGGCTGCACGTCCTCGCCGCGCACGCGCGTCAGCTGGAAGACCGTGACTTCAGCCTGCACCGTCAGCTTGCTGGCCACGTACGCGAGATCGACGCCGCCGATGAGGGCGTGGTCGTTGACGGCGAACATGGCGTTGTCCATCGACGAACGCGCCGCGATCCCGGCGCGGTTGGTGGCGACCGCCGCCGGGTCGGGCGTGTCGCCGCCGCCGGAGCCGAGCGGCAGCGTGAACGCGCCGTAGAGGCCGAGCTTCACCGCCGGCGCGAGCGGCTTGCCATAGATGAGGCCGAAGAGCGGATTCGACATCGTCGTGGCGCCCTGTCCGCTCGCCGGACTGTCGCCGACGACCGCGAGGCGCACCAGCGGCGCCAGCTTCGGCGACACCTTGTAGGCGGCGAGCAACGTGGTCGCCACGGTCGTACCGTTACCGTCGGGCATGCGGTACGCCGCGAGCGTCGTGTCCGAACGCATCACCGAGCCGGGCGCGACCGGCCGCAGCTGGAACGGCAGCGAGTAGTCGGCGCGCGCGCCGGTGGCGGCGGCGGTGATCGAGAGCGCGCACGCGAGGACGAGGCGGTGCTTCATCCTGCGCACGCTAGCGAGCGTGCGTTTCCCGCGCGTGTCGGGGTCAAGAACCCCTAAGCGCGAACCTCACTCGAAGACGCGCGCGATCTCGTCGATCGACACGCCGTCCTTGTCCTGGCGGAGCTGGAAGTACGAGACCGCCGCGATGACCGCGCCGAGCGTGCCGATCACGATCGACATGCCGAGCGTCGCGTAGACGTACGTCTTCACGTCGGAGAACGACTCCGGGTGATCGGGGTCGGGCAGGATGATCTTCTCGACGATGGTGCGCGGGATGCCGGTGATGAGGCCGACGATGAAGAGCAGGCCGAAGATGTTCAGCTTGTTGCCCGCGGTCAGGAAGCGGCTGCGGCTCAGCGCGCCGAACAGCCCCGGCCGCTCCATCACCGACGCCTGCACCGCCACGTACAGCATGCAGTACACGATGATGCCGGGGATGATGAGGAGGAGCGTCGCGCCGCCGATCGCGAGCACCGACAGGAACGACACGCCGAGCGCCGGCAGGAAGCGGCGCAGGCCGTGGGCGATGCACTCGCCCATGCTGGCGTGCTGCCCCTGCAGCTCGCGCACGACGCCGTAGGTGACGGCGCCGCTGATGAAGAGGTTGAGGACCATCGAGCCGAGGATCACGAGGCCGCCCATCGCCATGGCCTTGTCGAGATCCATGCCCTCGTTGAACGACAGCATGACCCAGATGATGAGCGGCGAATACACGATCGCCCCGAGCAGGGTGAACGGGATGATGTTCCGACCCCAGATCTTGAAGCCCTGGCTCATGGCGTTGCCGATGGAGAACGAGAACATGGGCCGGCGAGGATGGTGGATCTGTCGGGTCTTTCAACAGGAAACCCTGGCAAACCGGTGGCACCATCCTTGCTGATACCCACCCCATGCGCTCCCTGACCGTAGCGTTCTCCCTCACCGCGGCCGCGCTCGTGGGCTGCGGCACATCTGACGACGACGGAGGTGACGACCAGCCAACAGGCCCGACCTGGTACGGCGACGTCGCTCCGCTCCTCGCCGAGCACTGCATGGGGTGCCACCGCGAGGGCGGCATCGGGCCGTTCTCGATGGAGAGCTACGACGTCGCGGCGCCGATCGCGCCGATGATGCTCGAGGCGGTCGAGACCGGCGTGATGCCGCCGTGGGACGCCGAGTCGTCGGACGAGTGCGCGCCGCGCCACGGCTGGAAGGACGACACGCGGCTCACCGCGACCCAGATCCAGCTGCTGCGCGACTGGATCGCCGCCGGCACGCCCGCCGGCACCGCCGCCGAGATTCCGGATCCGCCCAGCCTCTCGCTCGACGCGGTCACGCACACCGTGGCGCCGTCGGTGCCGTACGCGACGTCGGGCGACAACGACGAGTTCATCTGCTTCCTGCTCGACCCCGGCATCGCGCGGCAGTCGTGGCTCACCGGTCTCGAGGTCGTCCCCGACAACGAGAAGGTCGTGCACCACGTCGTGCTCATGGGCTTCACGCCCGGCGACGCGCTCACCGCGGAGATCAACGCGCACGGCGTCGGGCAGCCGTTCGACTGTAGCGGTAGCGTCATCACGCAGACCGACACCTTCCTCATGGGCGTGTGGACGCCGGGCAGCCAGCCGTTCGAGACGCCGGCCAACCTCGGCCTGCCCGTCCCCGCCCGCTCGCACATCCTGATGCAGATGCACTACCACCCGGGCGGCACCACGAACGCGCCCGACGCGAGCACGGTCAACCTGCGCCTCCAGACCACGCGCCCGATCAACACGTACACCATCGGCGCCGTCGGCAATGCCGCGGCCGCGCCGACGCTCCTGCCCGATCCCGACGATCGCGGCGCGGCGGAGTTCCGCATCCCGGCCGGCGCGACCGATCACGTCGAGTCGATGCGCTTCCCGCTGTCGCTCGGTGCCGGCCGCTTCCGGCTGTTCGCGGCGTACCCCCACATGCACTACATCGGCGTCGAGCTGTCGGTGCAGATCGAGCACCCGCTGCCCGGTGGCGGCGTCGATCGCGAGTGCCTGGTCAACGTGCCGCGCTGGAACTTCGACTGGCAGCGCACGTACCAGTACGACGCGCCGATGGCCGACCTGCCGGCGCTCCAGAACGGCGACACGCTGGTCGTGCGCTGCTCGTACGACAACTCGCTCGGCAACCCGTTCGTGCGGCGCGCGCTCGAGGAGATGGGGCTGCAGGAGCCGATCGACGTGCTCCTCGGTGAGGAGTCCCTCGACGAGATGTGCCTGGGCATCTTCGGCGTGGTGGTCGAGCCCGCGCCGTAGCCTCGAGTTCGTGCGATAACCGCGGCATGAAGCATCTCCTGTGGGGAGCATGTGCGGTGGCGCTGATCTCCGTCGGCGCCTGCGGTGGTGGGTCCAAGCCGCCGCCGACCGAGCCCATGCCGAAGAAGAGCGCGTGCGCCGCCGCCGCGGAGAACGTGGCCGCTCTGGTCATCAAGGCCAAGGTCGAGGACATGACCGAGGCGCAGCGGCCGGACATCATCCGCATCCTCACCGAGCGCTGCGAGGGTGATGCG
This sequence comes from Kofleriaceae bacterium, assembly GCA_035525615.1. Taxonomy (GTDB): domain Bacteria; phylum Myxococcota_A; class Polyangia; order Haliangiales; family Haliangiaceae; genus UBA2376. The sequence goes on from DATLEB010000279.1 coordinate 14,024, forward strand.
TGGTCCGCCGAGGTCATCGCGTGCCTCACCAAGGTGAGCGACTCCGAGGAGGAGATCGAGAAGTGCGGTGAGCTGTTGACCGAGGAGCAGGAGGACGCGGTCGAAGCACAGCTCGATCGCGAGCTGGAGCCCTCGAGGCGGAAGATGGAGTCGGACGACGGCGACATGGAGGGTGGAAGCGGCAGTGCGCCGAAGGGCGCGCCCCCTCCGCCGCCGCCCGACGACCCCTGCGGTGGCGGCGCCTGAGCTGACGCGATGCAGCTCAACGAGCTCCTCGACGTCGTCTTCCGCTGGGCCCACCTGATCGCCGGGATCATGTGGATCGGGAACTCGATGCTGTTCAACTGGCGCGATCGCACCCTGATCCCGCCGCCGGCGGGTGACGAGCACCGGCTGTCGCAGGGCAAGATCTACATGGTCCACTCGGGGGCCTTCTACGAGGTCGAGAAGAAGCTGCTCGAGCCGAACGGGCTCCCCGCCCAGCTTCACTGGTTCAAGTGGCAGAACGCGATCACCTGGATGACGGGGATCGCGCTCCTCGTGCTCGTGTACTTCCTCCACGCCGAGGGGATGCTCGTCGACACCTCGGTCCGCAAGCTCGAGCCGTGGCAGGCGATCGCGATCTCCGTCGGCTCGTTGATCGTCGGCTTCGCGATCTACGACCTGGTGTGGCGAACGCTCGGCGACCAGAAGCACCTCGCGCACGCGCTCTCGCTCGTGCTCCTGCTGGCCGCGTCGTACGGCTACACCGAGGTGTTCTAC
>DATLEB010000021.1:0-7989 GCA_035525615.1 Kofleriaceae bacterium
CGGCAGCGTCGACGGTGGCGGCCAGCTTGATGGCCGCGTAGATGAGCTGGTTGTCGAGGTCGGTGAGGCTGGCGACGTACGTGATGCCGTCGACGACGCGCTGGAGCACGCCGGTGAAGATCCCGCGCACGACCTCCTTCACGCGCCACTCGCCCGACTTGCCCGGGTGCGCGCGCCGCGTGACGTCGACCTCGCCCACCATGCGCTCGACGATCTGATCGTCCTGATCGGAGAGAAGGCCGAGCTGCTGCAGCCACTCGGCGATCCAGCTGAGCATGGTCTGCACGTAGCCCCATCCCGAGAGCGGCAGCGATCCGTCCCCGGGCGTGCCGGGGCGCCTGGGGAAGGTCACCTCCCACGCCTTCCACTCGCCCTTCACCTGCTCCATGAACGCGACGTAGTCGGCGGGCTTCCATGCCTCGTCCCACGTCGCCAGCGGCTGCCCCGGGCTGCGCGCCAGCTCGGCGTACAGCTCCTGCATGGTCTTGAACGCGTTGTCGTAGAAGCCGAGGAAGATGTGGAGCCCGTGCTCCTCGATGCGCTGGTGCAGCTTGCGGTTGCGGCCGCTCGCGCCCTTGCCGCCGAGGCGCCAGCCCATCTGGTAGACGTCGATCTCCCAGTCGTCCTTCCAGCCCTTGTAGCTGCTGAGATAGAAGGCGGTCGTCATCGCCGACACGCCGCCTCCGAGGATGGCGACGCGCTTCTTCCCCTGCTTGGGCATCGCCGCGATGGTGCGACGTTCTCGGAGATCACATCAATGCTTGCGCCCGCGTTCTTGTTGGTGTAATTTGAACACTATCATGTCGCTCGTCCTCATCAACCGCAAGCTCGCCGCCGCGTACGGCGCCGAGGCCGTCGCGATCACGCACGCCGGCGCGTACACCGCGCCGTCGGGACGGAGCGTCACGATCGCCGACGACGTCCTCGCCGCGCGCGACGGCACCATCTCGTACGCGCCCGACGACCGCCTCGACTCGCACGCCGCGCGCTTCGCGTCGACGGCGATCACCGTCGAGAACACGACCACGCTCGCGGCGGCGGGTGCGCTCGTGCGCGCCGGTCACGACGTGGCGGCGCTCAACTTTGCCTCGGCCAAGAACCCCGGCGGCGGATTTCTCAACGGCGCGCGCGCGCAGGAGGAGTCGCTGTGCCGCGCGGCCGCGCTCTACGCGTGCCTCGAGGGCAGCCCGATGTACGCGTGGCACCGCTCGCGCCAGGATCCCGTCTACGGATCGTGGGTGATCTGGTCGCCGCGCGTGCCCGTGTTCCGCGGCGATGACGGCGAGCTGCTCGAGACGCCGTTCGCCTGCTCGTTCCTCACGTCGCCGGCACCGAATGCTGGAGCTGCGCTCGATCGGGATACGCGGTGGGGCTCGCGCGTGCAGCCGGCGCTGCGCGAGCGCGTCGCGCGCGTGCTCGGCGTCGCGGCGCAGCACGGCCACGACGCGCTCGTCCTGGGCGCGTGGGGCTGCGGCGTGTTCCGCTGCGACCCGGCCATGGTCGCCGACGAGCTCGGCCGCGCGCTCGAGGGCACGTTCGCCGGCCGCTTCGCGAAGGTCGTGTTCGCGATCGTCGACGAGCGGCCGGAGCGCAGCGTGATCGCGCCGTTCGAGCAGCGCTTCCGCGGTTCGCCGCCCGCGGCTCGGTAGTCAGTTGGCCGACGACTGGCGCTGCTGCGCCTCGCGCATCTGCATGATGACGCCGACGGCCGAGGCGTCGTCCATGACGGGTTCGTCGTCCGCGTACGAGACCGGGGCGGGTGCCGGCGTCTGGGCCGGCGGCGCGTAGCTCGGCGGCGGCGCGACCGCGCGCGGAGGGCGACACACGCACGCCGACGAGAACTCACCGCTGTAGATGAAGCCCGACATCTCGAGGCCGGCCTGCGCACAGGTCGCGGCGCAACCACCGACGCCACCGGGGAAGTGCGGGTCGCCCTGGAACGAGGTCTGGCAGGACGCGAGCGCGAACAGCGCCGGGAGTGCGAGCAGCTGGAACATGCGTTTCATGGCGCCGAGGCTACCTGTTTTGTGAGTCGATCATGGAGTAGCGTTCCGGCATGTCGCTCCGAATCAACGACGAAGCTCCCAACTTCAACGCGGAGACCACCCAGGGTCCCATCAACTTCCACGAGTGGATCGGTGATGGCTGGGCGATCCTCTTCTCCCACCCCAAGGACTTCACGCCGGTGTGCACCACCGAGCTGGGCTACATGGCCGGCCTGAAGGACGAGTTCGCGAAGCGCAACGTCAAGATCATCGGCCTCTCGGTCGACCCGGTCACCAACCACGCGAAGTGGGCGGCGGACATCGAGGAGACGCAGGGCCACAAGGTGACGTACCCGATGATCGGCGATCCCGATCTGTCGGTGGCCAAGCTCTACAACATGCTGCCCGCCGACGCGGGCACGACGTCCGAAGGCCGGACAGCCGCGAACAACGCGACCGTGCGCACGGTGTTCGTGATCGGCCCCGACAAGAAGATCAAGCTGATGCTCATGTACCCGATGAGCACCGGCCGCAACTTCGACGAGGTGCTGCGCGTGATCGACTCGATGCAGCTCACCGCGAAGCACGCGGTGGCGACGCCGGTGAACTGGCGCCCGGGCGGCGACGTGATCATCGCGCCGTCGGTGTCGGACGAGGCCGCCAAGGAGAAGTACCCGGGCGGCTGGAAGACCGTGAAGCCCTACCTCCGCGTCATCCCGCAGCCCAAATGATGACCAAGTGACGGCGAAGAAGAAGCCGGCGGCGAAGAAGAAGGCGCCGGCCAAGAAAAAGGCGCTGGCCAAGAAGGCGCCGACGCCGAAGAAGGTCGAGATCAAGACCAGGCCGACGGGGGCGAGCGTCGACGGCTTCTTCGCGAAGCAGGACGCGGAACGTCGCGACGACTGCAAGGCGCTGGACGCGATGTTCCGCCGCGTGACCGGCGAGGACGGCCGCCTCTGGGGCACGGCCATCGTCGGCTATGGCCAGTACGTGTACACGTCCCCGACGACCGGTCGGTCCGGCGACTGGATGATCACCGGGTTCTCGCCGCGCAAGCAGAACCTGACGATCTATCTGATGGACGGGTTCGAGAAGCGGAAGGCGCTGCTCGCCAGGATCGGCAAGCACGCGACGAGCAAGGGCAGCTGCCTCTACATCAAGCGCCTCGCCGACGTGAATCCGGCCGCGCTCGAGGAGCTGGTCCGGCAGTCGGTCGCCACGATGCGAACGCGCCACGCCGGGCAGGCGTGACAGGCGTGAGACGCGTGACGCGCGCGCGGCTCGCGGTCATCGCAGCCGGAGCCGTCGCCGTCGCGGCGATCGCGCCGATCGCGGCGTGCGGCACGAAGTCGTCGCCGCCGGCCGCGCCGCCGGCCGATGCGGTGGCGGTCGATGCGCCCCCGCCCGTCGACGCGGCGGTCGCGTACATCCCGGTCGATGCGCCGCCGTCACCCGAGCCGCCGCCCGTCGACGTCACCACCGGCGCGTCGCCGCAGTGGAAGGCGGGGCCGCCCGTCGTCGTCGGCGACACCGTCGACGGCGCCGCGCTGCGCGCCGCCAACAAGCGCCGCATCGCCGACGACACGAGCGCGGTCACCATCCTGAAAGGCGGTACGCCGCTCGAGCTCGGCAAGCGCCTGTGCGAGCAGGTCGTGCCCCGCCGCCCCGCCGACGTCCCGATCCTGCTCAAGCCGAACATGAGCGGCATCGACTGGTTCAAGAACCCGCGCACCAACAACGGCGACGACGGCGTCGCCGGCCGCATCACCGACCCCGAGTTCGTGCGCGGCGTCATCCAGTGCCTGAAGGCGCGCGGTCACACGCGGATCACCGTGGCCGACGGCTACGGCGGCAAGCCCACCGACTGGCAGCGCCTCATCAAGGTCTCCGGCTACGGGCCCATGTGCGCGGCCGAGGGCGTGGCGCTCGTCGGCATCGCCGACGACGGCATCTTCGATGTCGAGGGTGAGCAGCCCGGCAAGCCGCTCGGTCTCTCCGGGATGGAGAAGACGCGTGTGCCGACGCTCCTCATCCCGAAGATCGTCGCCGAGCACCTCGACCACGGGCTCTTCATCTCGCTGCCCAAGCTCAAGTCGCACCGCTTCGCCGTGTTCTCGATCGGCATCAAGTCGCTGCAGGGCATCGCGATGTACTCGGACGCGGTCCCGGCCTCGGGCCAGAAGTGGCGCACGCACCGCGAGGTCGGACCGGCGCTCGATCTGGTCAAGAAGAACGCGCCGAACGCACGCGCCGCGTACGTGCGGGCGCTCGAGATGTTCGCGCGCCGCATGGTCGACATCCTCGAGGTCGACGCCCCGCACGTCATCCTCGCCGAGGGCGCGCCCGCGATGAGCGGTGACGGCTTCCAGGTGCTGTTCCCGTCGGCCGAGACCATGGCGATCGGCGGGACGAATCCGGTGCTCGTCGATCGCGTCGGCGCCGAGCTGCTCGGGGTGTGGGACCACGCCGGCCTCGCCGCGGAGCTGGGCGGCCACAGGACCTCGCCGGTGCTCGAGGAGGCGGCCGAGCGGTTCGGCGTCGACATCGCGCGCCCGAAGGTGGCGGGCGACGGCGCCGAGCTCCTTGCGGCGAAACGCCCCACCCGCTTCTACGCGATGGCCGGCTTCATCATCGACGACGTCGCCGCCGCCGAGCGCCGCCGCGTCCACGCCATGCAGGTCCCGGACGCCGACGCGCCGGTGATGGACGGCGTGGTCGACGCCGTGTGGGAGCGTGCCGCACCTCTGTCGTTCGCGACCGACTGGATGGGCCGCGACACGCCGCACGGCGCGACCGTGCGGGTCCTGTGGTCGTCGCGCGGGCTGCATTTCCTGTGGCAGCTCGAAGGCGCCGGGCTCGCGATCGACACCGCGCGCCCCGTCGAGGAGGAGCGGGCGAACCTGTACGAGGAAGACTGCGTCGAGATGTTCGTCGCGCCCGACCCGGCGCTGCGCGCGCGCTACGCCGAGATCGAGGTCGGCCCGTACGGGCATTTCTTCGACATCCTCGTCGACCGCACCGGCCGCCCCGGGGTGAACAAGTCGGACACGGCGTGGGCGGGTGCGCTCACCATCGGGACGGCGCGTGACGCGGCGGCGAAGACCGCGACGATCGAGGTCACCATCGCGGCGCCCGAGATCGTCGCCGCGCTGCGACCCGGTGCGACGCTGCCGCTCGGGCTTCACCGGATGGAGGGGAAGAAGCCGCGGCGATACCTCATGGCGTTCCCCGGGCGCACACCCAAGCCGAGCTTCCACGCCCCCACCGGGTTTGGTGAGCTGGTTCTCGACGCTTACTGAACGTGGGTCGGCAGGCGACGTAGTCAGCGGCGGTTAGTGAACTGCCATTCAGCTTTTCGTCGCGAACGATCACGATGCGCGGCGAGGAGAGGAGGCCCACATGCGCGCGCGTTGTTCCTGGCTCGTGATGGCTCTAGTTGCGCCGATCGGTTTCGGCAGTGTCGGTTGCGGAGGAGGCGACGACGGAGGAGGAGGCGACGACGACGGCGTCGACGTCGATGCGGCGAACAACGCCGGCGGTCCGCCGACGCTCGCCGGTACGCCCGGGACGTGGTCGTTCGTCGACACGCCGGGCTCGAGCTGCATGAACGGCTCGCAGACCGGGTTCGGCGTGAACCTCGGCACCAGCGGCGACCTCGTCCTCTACATGGAGGGCGGCGGCGCGTGCTTCAACTCGTTCACGTGCTCGTCGGTGGCGCACCAGAACGGCTTCGGCGCGGGCGACCTCGCCAACGCCGTGCGCCAGGGCGGCACCGCCGGCATCTTCGATCGCACGTCCGCGGCGAACCCGCTCAAGGACGCGACCTTCGTCTTCTTCCCGTACTGTAGCGGCGATGTCTTCGGCGGCTCCGCCGAGGGCGGCACCGGCTTCGGCGGACGCACGCAGGTCGGGTACGACAACGTCGGCCTGTGGCTCGATCAGATCGTTCCGCAGTCCGGTCCGGTGGGCCGCGTGATCGTGACGGGCTCGAGCGCGGGCGGCTTCGGCGCGCTCTACAACTTCGATCGCATCGAGAAGCGGTTCGAGGACAAGACGGTGTTCCTCATCGACGACTCCGGTCCGCCGATGGGCGACATGTGGCTGACCCCGTGTCTGCAGACGCAGATGCGGACGTCGTGGAAGCTCAACGAGACGCTGCCCGACGACTGCGACGCGTGCCAGGGCGGGGACGGCGGCGGCCTCGTCAACGCGCTGCCCTTCCTCGCCGATCGCCACAGCGACCGGCGGCTCGCGCTCATCTCGGCGACGCAGGACGGCGTGATCCGCAGCTTCTACGGCTTCGGCTATCCCAACTGCAACAGCATCCAGCCGATGCCGGCGCAGGCGTTCTCCGACGGGTTGACCAACCTGCGCGACGTGGTGCTCGCCGGGAAGAGCAACTTCAAGGTGATGTCGTACACGAGCACGAGCCACGTCTGGCTGTTCAACGATTTCAACACGACGATGACCGGCGGAGTGACCCTCGGGGCCTGGTTGACGGCTATGCTCGATGGGTCGTCCTCGTGGGATCACGCCGGCCCCTGATCGTCGCTCTTGTCGTTGCTGCCGCTGTCGCCGCGGCCGCGCTGGTGGGCGCGTGCGGCGGCGGCGGCTCGTCGAAGCCGGTCGACCCCGTCGACGCGTTGCTCGGCAAGCTCGAGGCGTTCCAGACGCGCGGCTGCGCGTGTGCGGACGCGGCGTGTTTTCAGGCCGTGCAGGGCGAGATGGAGACGTGGGTGAAGGCGCACTCGGCGAACGTCGCCGGGGCGAAGGCGACGAAGGTGCAGGGCGAGCGCGCGGCGAAGATCGACGCCGCGATGGTCGAGTGCCAGGAGAAGTTCGGCATCCAGACCGAGGACTACAAGCGCGCCGACGCGATGGTGTCCGAGCTGCGCGGATACAAGGAGCGGTACTGCGCCTGCGCGGATGCGGCGTGCATCGCCTCGGTCGACACGAAGATGAAGCTGTGGGCGACGGCGCGGACCGAGCAGATCAAGCGCCTGAAGCCGACGAAGAAGCAGGACGCCGCGGCGGCGGCGATCGAGGCGGAGATCAAAGCGTGTGTGCTGCGCGTCGGTGGCAGCGGCAGTGGCGGTGGTAGTGGCGGTGGCAGTGGCGGCGGCAGTGGGAAACCGCCGGAGCCGCCGAAGACGCCGTGATACGGTGCGGCGCTCATGCACCGCATCGTCGTCGCCGTCGTGATCGCTCTCGGGATGCTTGCGTGCGGCGGTACGTCGTCGCCGCCGCAGACGGCTGGGTCGGCCGCGGCGAGCGGGACGGGCGAGCCGGCGACCACCGTCGCCGGCGACAAGGGCGAGCTGATGCTGTCGAAGATGCGCGAGTACAAGACGACGGTGTGCGAGTGCAAGGACGCCGCGTGCATCGAGACCGCGCAGAAGGAGATCATGGACTGGGCGGTCGCGCACGCCGACGAGCTGAAGGACGTGAAGCCGAGCGCGGAGCAGGACGCGGAGGCCGATCGGCTCGACGGCGAGATCGAGGCGTGCGAGTCCAAGCTCACCGGATCGGCGTCGGCGGGTGGTGGAGGCGCGTCGGGCGGAGGCACGTCGGGCGGAGGCGCGACGATCACGGCCGCCGAGATCCTGGCGAAGATGGCCGAGTACAAGAACCGGGTCTGCGCGTGCAAGGACAGCGCGTGTGTCGACAAGGTCGAGATCGAGATGGGCGAGTGGGCGCGCGCCAACATGGAGTCGATGATGGCGCTCACGCCGACCAAGGCCGAGGACGCCGAGGCCGACAAGATCCAGGCGGACATGACCGCGTGCCGCGAGAAGCTCGAGAAGAAGAAGTAGCGCCGTCGAGGCGCGGCGTATGATGGGCGCGTGCCCGACGTAGTACCCGCCGCCTCCCTCGGCACCGTGCGCTCGCTCGTTCGCTATCCCGTCAAGTCGATGGGCGGCGAGAGCATGTCGCGGTGTGCGGTCGACAAGGACGGCATCGCCGGCGATCGCCGGTTCGGCGTGGTCGAGGTCGACGGCGGGCG
>DATLEB010000318.1:0-4490 GCA_035525615.1 Kofleriaceae bacterium
GATCTTCGTCGGCGACGGCGGCCGCACGTTGCGCGAGCGCCAGCGCGCCGCCGCTCAGCGTCGCGACCTCGGCCGCGAGCGCGCGATCGCGCGGCGGCAGCAAGTGCGCCGGGTTGCCGTCCCACCAGCCGCCGTAGCGCCGCCACACGTTGCGGATGATGAACGCCGGATCATCGTAGACCGGGCGCAGGTACGGCCGCTCGAGCAGCTCGCCCGGGATGTCGACCGCGGCGACCACGTCGTCGAGGCGCATGCCCTGGTTCATCGCCGCGACCGTCTGATCATGGATGGTGCGGAGCAGGCGCGCGGTCTCGTCGAGCGCCTGCGCGACGCGATCGGCGCCGAAGATGGGCGGCCCGTGTCCGGGGCACAGCACCTCGGCGCCGAGCGCGCGCATCGCGTCGAGCGCGTCGGCCCACTCTCGCACGAAGCGCTGCACCTTCTGCGGGTTGCCGCAGTTGGGCGCCGCCCAGATGAAGAGGTCGCCGGTGAGGACGACCTTCTGCGCCGGCAGCCACACCCACGTGTGATCGTCGGTCTCGCCCAGGCCATGGCGCAGGTCGAGGCGCGCGCCGCCGACCTCGAGCTGCCAGCGATCGCGATACGTCACGTCGGGATAGCGGTACTCGGTCGGCCACCGCAGCCCGGGCACGCGGAACTGGCGCGTGTTGATGGCCTGGTTCCAGCCGGCCGTGAGCTTGTAGCGATCGAAGCGCGCAGCGAGCGCCTCGTGGGCGTAGACGCGCGGGCGCGGATCGCCCTTCTGCCTGGCCTCCTCGTCGAACGGCCCCATGCCCATCGCGTGATCGACGTGACCGTGGGTGTAGACGGCGGCGAGCATCGGCGACTGTCGCCACGCGCGCACCTGGCGATGTACGAGCGGCGCGGTCAGGAAGCTGCCGGTGTCGACCAGCGTGAGGCCGTCGCCGCCGTCGACGACGGCGACGTTGCCGAAGTTGGGCACGAACGCGACGCCGGGCGCGACCTCGTCGAGCCCGACGCCGGCGCCGAGCATCGAGCCGACGATGGAGCTGTGATCGGTGCGGGTGGCCCCGGTCCAGAGGCTGTCGGCCCACTCGCGGAGGGAAGGCATCGCGCGAGCATACAGCGGGATAATGTGACCGCTCCGTCAACATTCCGCTTGGCAACCTGGGTCGCGCAGGGCTAGGTTCGGCCCGGGAGGACGTCCATGACCAAGCGCGCGCTGCTGCTCGGACTATCTATCGCCGGTGCCGCCTGCGGACAGGACGGCCCGACGGCGCCCCAGCCGCAGACGCTCACGTTTGGCCCGTTCGAGCTCGAGCCCGGCGAGGAGATGTTCGGCGACTGCGTGAGCGCGGCGCTGAACAACGACGAGCCGATCTACGTGAACGCGGTGGACCTCGTCACGCAGAGCGGCTTCCACCACTCGAACTGGTTCTGGGTTCCGGAGACCATGTTCGCGGGGCCGGACGGCGTCTGGGACTGCGACTCGCGCAGCTACGACGAGGTGACGGCCGGTGCGGCGGGCGCGGTCCTGTTCGCGCAGTCGACGCAGTCGATCATCGAGCAGCAGAAGTTCCCCGACGGCATCGTCATCCCGATCCCGCCGCACGCGAAGATCGTGTCGGGCATCCACATGCTCAACGCGAGCGACAGCCCGCTCGTGACCGGGCTCGAGCTGACCATCACGCCCATCGCGCCCGAGGACGTGACGGTGAAGCTGAAGACGATGGCGATGGTGTACGAGCCGCTGGCGCTGCCGGCGCAGCGCAAGAGCGAGGTCTCGGTCGAGTGCGACCTCGGTGACCTGCACCAGCGCCTGATCGGCACGCCGCTCGACTTCAACGTCTTCTACTCGCTGCCCCACTATCACTCGCTGGGCCGCGGCTACGAGGTCGTCGCCGTGGGTGGGCCGAGCGGTGACGTGGTCATCGCGTCGAGCGACGGCATGATCGGCGAGCCGCTGGGGCAGAACCTCACGCCCCCTTTCAACCTGGCCGGCTTCCAGAAGGTGCGCTTCACGTGCAAGTTCGACAACACGACGAGCTCGACCGTGCGCTGGGGCATCGGCGACGGCGAGATGTGCGTCTGGCAGGGCTTCACCGACAGCATCTACAAGTGGGGCGGCCGGACGGCGCCCAACGGGACGACGCAGCGGGTCGACGACGGAGACGTCGTTCACTTCGATCATCCATGTGACATGTACGGGTTCCCTGTCGTAGATCCGTAGGATGCGACTTCGCGCGGCGGTCCTGGTTTCGTCCTTCGTTGCGGCGTGCGGTGGCGGTGACGACGGAGGTGGCGGCGTCGATGCCGCGGTCGTGTATCCGCCGATGGCGGACCTCGCGCGCGACATCGTCGACACGACGCTCGCCGTCGATCTCGCGGCGCGCACCGCGACGGCGACGATCACGCTGGCGCCGTCCTCGTCGACGGGCGTGTCGTTCGAGAAGGGCGACCTGACGATCAACGGCGTGCGCCTGGGCGATCAACCGCTGCAGTACGACCTGAGCGGCGTGATCGACGAGCGGCTCGACATCGGCGTGCCGCCGTCGACCGAGCCGCTGGTCATCACGATCGACTACGCCTGGCGCTATCACAACAGCTCGAACGGCGTGGCCATGTCGGGCTACACGCTCACGTGGCCGTATCACTGCGGCAACGTCTTCCCGTGTCACTCGGCGCCGTCGGACGGGACCACGTTCCACCTCGCCGTGAACGGCGCGGCGAACGGGATGGCGGTGTACCCGACGGAGATTCCCGGCGACGCACCGTCGTACATGGCGGCGTGGATCGTCGGCGACTTCCAGAAGCTGGATCTGGGGACGACGGCGGCGGGCACGCGCGTCTCGATGTGGCATCGCGCCAGCGAGGCGAGCGCGGCGTCCGCAGGCGGCGCGCACCTGCGTGCGGCGTTCGAGTGGATGGAGCGGAACCTCGGCGCGTATCGCTTCGGCGGCGAGGTCGGCACGGTGTCGGCGAACTGGGGCGCGGGCGCGTTCGGCGGCATGGAGCACCATCCGTACTGGCACGTGGGTGCGGCGGCCCTCGGCGACGAAGGCGTGAACGTGCACGAGGCGGCGCACGGATGGTTCGGCAACGGCGTGCGGATCGAGTGCTGGGAGGACTTCGTGCTGAGCGAAGGCACGGTGGAGTTTCTGATGTGGCGCGTGCTCGACGAGGTCGCCGGATCGACGGTGGCCGACCCGCTGTGGGCGTCACTGACCACGGAGGTCAACGCCATGCGCAGCGGCAGCGGCAACGGCGTGGCGTGGCCGCAGAGCTGCGGGCAAGTCGACGTCCTCGACGACGGCCTCTTCTCGCGCGTGCCCTACGTGAAGGGCGCCTTCTTCTATCGCGCGGTCGAGCAGCGGGTCGGCCGCGCGATGCTCGACGCCTCACTGCGCACCTTCTACAGCCGCTACGCCGGCCAGGCCGCCGGCATGTCCGACATGCTCGACGTGATCGAGGAAGTCACGAACTTCGACCCGACCGCCTGCGCCCAATCCTGGCTCGTGTCGACGACCGTCCCCGCCGCCGGCCCCTGCCCCTGAGAGGGGTCACTCTCCTGGGTCGCAGGTCCTTGGTCCCACTACGTTTTTGGGACCCATTGTGTTCGGGGGTCCGAGCACCGCGTATTGTCATCGCGTGCTGGGTCGTTCTTCGGTCATCGCCATCGCGCTCGCGGTTCCGTTCGTGTCGGCGTGCTGCAAGCCGCCGGCCGCACGGACACCTGCGGCAGCGGAGACGAAACCGCTCGGGCTGGTGGTCCTGATCGTCGTCGATCAGCTCCCGACGTGGGGCTTCGAGGCGCGGCGCGATGTCTACCAGCACGGCTTCAAGCGCCTGCTCGACGAGGGCGTGCTCTTCCGGCGCGCGGCGTATCCGTACGCGACGACGTTCACGGCGCCGGGGCACGCGACCTTGTCGACCGGTGCGCCGCCGTCGGAGAGCGGCATCATCGCCAACGGCTGGTGGCGTCGCGAGCAAGGGAAGGAACGCCAGGCCGAGGCCGACGACCGCGTGACGATCCTGCCGCTGCCGGGTCGTTCGAGCGAGGGCATCGAGGGCGCGTCGGGAAGTCCCGTGCGCGTCGACGGCGTCACCGACGTGCTGCGCCGCGAGACCGGCGACAAGGCGCGCTCGGTCGTCATCGGCGGCAAGCCGCGCGCGGCGTGCATGATCGGCGGCCGGCGCCCCGACGTGGCGATCTGGTACGAGCCAAAGCTGCTCGGCATGACGTCGAGCACCGCGTACGGCGACGCGTTGCCGGCGTGGGTGCTCGCGCTCGATCGCGACCATCCGGTGGCGCCGTATCTCGACGACGAGTGGGACGCCGACGACGCGATGCTCCTGAAGATGCACACCGGCATTGCCGACGACGCCGTGGGCGAAGGTGCCGAGCAGGGCCTCGGCATCGTCTTCCCGTACAAGCTGGCGACGTCGACCGACGCCGCGAAGGGGCTGCGCGCGACCCCCATCCTGGATCGCATCGAGATCGACGCGGC
>DATLEB010000006.1:0-16983 GCA_035525615.1 Kofleriaceae bacterium
AACCGAAACCGAAACCGAACCCCGGAGCGCGCTGCGCGCGCTAGTTGAACCTCGTCCCCGCCACGTCACGCACCGCATCCGCGAACGGCCCCGGGACCTCCTCCTGCAGGAAATGCCCGGCATCGGTCCGCGTCACGCGCGCGTCGGGGCGCAAGCGCTCGAGGTGCGAGACCACCGACCCGAGGATGGGATCGCGCGTGCCCCACACCAGCGACACCGGCGCGTCCAGCGACGAGAAGACCTGTGCGCAGCGCTCGAGCGCAGGGATCGACGGGTGATCGGGCGAGTCCGGAACCATGCGCGCGAGCGCGAGCGGACCGGTGCGATCGCGCACGTGACGTAACGGCCACATGTAGCCGAGCGCGGCGCGGCCGAGGATGCTGCGCTTGTCGCCCTGCGCGAGCGTCATCACGTTCTGCGGGAAGCCGGCGAGCTTGAACATCGCGTCGCTCACGAACGGCAGCCGCGCGAAGCGGTGGAACGCGGTCGGCTTGAAGCCGGGACGCGGCGGCCCGACGACCGTGTTGCCGAGCACGAGCCCGCGCACGCGCGCCATGCGATCGGCCGCGGCGTACAGCGCGATGGGGCCGCCCCAGTCCTGCGCGACCAGCGTCACGTCGCCGGGCGCGACCTCGTCGAGCAAGCGCCCGAACCAGGTGCCGTGCGCGGCGAGCGAGTGCGCCTCGGCGTCGCGCGGCTTGTCGGAGAGGCCAAGCCCGACGAGATCCGGCACCACGATCCGCAGCCCCTCGTCCGCGAGCTGCGCCACGACCTTGCGCCAGAGGAAGCCCCACGACGGGTTGCCGTGCAGCATCACCACCGTCGGGCCGCTGCCCCACTCCGCGACGTGCATGCGCACGCCACCCACGTCCACCATCGAGCGGCGCATGCCGGCGGGGAACATCGCCTCGAGCCAGGCAGGCATCTCGGGGACAAACATGCCCGCGCACCATACGCTACCCTCGTACGGCTTGCATCGAACCGCGCTCGCTGCCGGACTCCTGTTCGCCTCGGGCGCGTGCGGCCTCATCTACGAGGTCGCGTGGTCGCGTCAGCTCGGTCCGCACCTCGGCCACACCGCCGACGCGAGCGCGGTCGTCGTCGCGTCGTACTTCCTCGGCCTCGCCGCCGGCGCCGCGCTCGGTGCGCGACTCTCACCGCGCCGTCCGCTCCTCGCCTACGCGATCGCCGAGGCGCTCGCGGCCGTCTGGGCGCTCGCGCTCGCGCCCGTGCTCGATCTCGCGAACGCCGACTCGCTCGCGCGCGCGCTCCACGACGCGTCGCCGGTGACCAAGACCCTCGCGCGCGCCGGCGTCTCGCTCGTCGCGCTCCTGCCCGCGACGATCGCGCTCGGCGCCACCATCCCGCTGGTCGCGTCGCACGTGCGCACGCTCCGCTCCGCCTCCTGGGCATACGCCGCCAACCTCGCCGGCGCCGTCGCCGGCACCACGCTCGCGACCTTCTTCCTCCTGCCCGCCGCCGGGGTCGCTGCAACCAACCAGATCGCCGCCGCCGCCGCCCTCGCAACCGCCGCCCTCGCCGCCCTCGCATCGCGCCAGAGGCCTTCGCCCGAAACCGAAACCGAAACCGAAACCGAAACCGAAACCGAAACCGAAACCGCATCCGCATCCGCATCCGTTTCCGTTTCCGTTTCCGAATCCGTTTCCGTTTTCCCCTCTCCCTCCCCCGCTTCTCCCCCCGCCTCCTCCGCCCACCCTCTCCGCCTCGCCGCGGTCCTCGCCATCATCTCCGGCCTCGGCTCCGCGATCGCGCAGGTCCTCTTCACCCGCGCCCTCGCCCTCACCTTCCACAACTCGACCTACTCCTTCGGCGCCGTCGTCACCGCGTTCCTCCTGGCACTCTCCGCCGGCGCCGCGCTCGCCGCCCGCACGCGCGCCACGCTCCGCGCCGCCGCCATCGCGTCGCTCGTCGCCGCCGTCCTCCTCCCCGGCGGCGTCATCACGCTGTGGGCGACCACGCAGGGCCTGCGCTACTTCTCGGCGTTCGACGACTTCGCGGGCTACATCCTCTCGGCGATCGGCCTGGCGCTGCTCGTCGTCGGCCCCGCGGTCACGGCGATGGCGCTCCTCCTCCCGCTCTCCTGGCGGCTCTCGTTTTCGGCTGCGCCCGGTACCGTCGGTCACACCATCGGCCGACTCACCGCGATCAACAACGTCGCCGGCGCCGCCGGCGCGCTCCTCGCCGCGCTGGTGATCGTCCCGGCCATCGGCCTGTGGAACAGCTTCGCGCTCGTCACCGCGCTCTACGCCGCGACCGGCGTCGTGCTCGCGCGGCGCGCGCGCCTCCGACGCTGGATCCCCATCGCCGCGCTGATCGTCGCCGGCGTCGTCGCCGTGATCGCGCGCCCCATACCCGCGCCGCGCAAGGGCGACCGCCTGCTCACGCGCTGGGAGACACGCTACGGCTGGCTCGAGGTCCACGAGGATCCGCGCGGCGAGCGCCGCCTCCGCCAGAACATCCACTACGGCTTCGCGTCGTCGGATCGCGACATCGATCTGCGCCGCATGGGCCAGCTGCCGCTGCTCCTCCATCCGGCGCCGCACCGCGCGCTCTTCCTCGGCCTCGCCACCGGCATCACCGCCGGCGGCGCGCTCGCCGATCCACGCCTCGAGCACCTCGACGTCGTCGAGCTCATCCCCGAGGTGCTCGACGCCGCGCGCGCCTTCGCGGCGTGGAACAACGGCGTCCTCACCGATCCACGCACGCACCTCCACGTCGGAGATGCGCGCTTCTGGTTGCGCGGCTCCGACGCGCGCTGGGACGTGATCGTCACCGACCTCCTCAAGCCGTGGGAGAGCCAGACGGGCTACCTCTACACCGTCGAGCACTACCGCCAGGTCGCGCGCCACCTCGCGCCGGGAGGCCTGCACGTGCAGTGGCTCGCGCTGTGGCAGATGGCCGAGGCCGACGTCGCGCTCATCGCGGACACCACGCGCGCCGTGTTCCCCACGGTCGTCCTGCTGCGCGGCGACACCGCGCGCCGCTGGGGCCTCCTCGCGATCGTCGCGTCGGATCGCCCCATCACCGTCGACGGTGCGGCGTTCGCGCATGCCGCCGCCGCGCTCGCACCGCCACCGCGCCATCCCGATCTCCTCCTCGCCACGCCGCGCCGCCTCGTCGAGCTCTACGTCGGCGACTGGCCGCAGCGCGCCGGCGCCACGCTCAACCGCGACGACTCGCTGCGCCTGGAGCTCGACGCGCCCAGGCGCGATGGCGACCACGCCACGCTCACCGGCGATCGCCTCGTCGGCGTCTATCGCCGCGTGTGGCTACCGCTCGCGCGTCGCGCGCTCACGTACACGCCGCCCCCGGGCGAGCACCCGTGGGATCCCGACTACGGCCTGCGCCAGCAGATGGGCGCGGCCGGCGAGGATGGAACGCCGCCGGAAAGCCAGAGCCCGTAGGTCCTCTGGAACGGCGCGCGGCTCACCAGCCTTCGCCGCCGTCCTCGTTACCGCGACGGCCCTTCTTGCCGCGACCGCCGCCGTCGTCATCTCCGCGACCACGCTCCTTCTCGCGATCCTTGCGACCGGTGCCGCGACGAGGATCGCTGGACGGCGCACCCGGAGGAGGAGGACCGCCGAAACCGCCGCCGGGCGGACGGCCGTAGCCACCACCGCCACCACCGGGAGGTCCGCCGCCGAAGCCACCACCACCGCCGGGGGGACGGCCATAGCCGCCACCGCCAGGAGGGGCACCGCCGCCGCCGCCAGCGTAGCCGCCGCCGCCGGGCGGACGGCCGTAACCGCCGCCGCCACCACCGCCGCTGTAGCCGCCGCCACCACCGCCACCGCCGCCGCCGTACGGACGCGGCGGGCCACCGGGACCACGCGCCTCGCGCTCGCGCGCCTCGTTGATGCGGAGGTTGCGACCGTCGAGCTCGGCGCCGTCCAGCTCACGCAACGCCTGCTGCGCGAACTCCGACGTCGACATCTCGACGAACGCGAAGCCACGCGAGCGACCGGTCTCGCGATCCATGATGATGGATACGCTCGCTACCTCTCGGCCGTTGCCTGCGAACAGCACCCGCAGCGACTCTTCGTTCGTGTTGTAGTTCAGATTGCCCACGTAGAGCTTCGTACCCATGGCCGTCTCGGACTCCTGCGCGCGTTTCGTTGCTGTCGTCGGTGAAGAGTTGGTTTCCGGGCTTCGAAGGGTGCAGAGCGCGAAGCCGGCGCGATTCGACTCTATCACAGGGCCTCGGCGGGCTTGAACGCGACAGTGGTGTCGCGGGGGGCCGCCCGACCGCCGACCCGCATCGTCCAAACCCGCGTAGCCCCTCGACGCGCCCTGGCATTCCGGTTGCCATGAGGGACCCCATGGCCCTTGCCGCCTGCCCCGCCTGCTCCGGCCTCGTCCCCTCCGGCCGGTCCGTCTGCGTCCACTGCGATGCCCCGCTCACCTCCGGTCCCGGTCGCCTGCGCTGGCTGCGTGGCCTGCTGGCCGCGAGCCTCGCGGGGGCCGCGACGATCACGCTCATGGCCTGTTACGGGGGCCCGTCCACGTACGACGACTGCCTCGACAACGACGGCGACGGCTGGTTCCCGGGCTGCTACGACGAGCCGTGCGATCCGCTCGAGGATCCGTACTGCGACTGCAACGACTTCAACCCGAACGTGCACCCGGGTGCCGCGGATCCGCTCGGTGACCGCGTCGACAGCGACTGCTCCGGCGACGACGGGCCGGCGAAGTGTGGCGACGAGCCCTGCCCCGACGCGGCGTATTATCCCGACGCGCCTCCGGACGCGCCTCAGGTGCTGCCCGACGCGGCGACGCTGCCGGATGGAGCGACGACACCGGACGCGTCGCCCGACGCGTAGTCGCGACAGTGATATTCTGCCGGCGGGTCGTCGCGATGCCGCCGCTGCCTTTTCCGCACCGGGTCGCATTTCTGGCGGCGACGCTCTCGTTGCCCGACGACCCGGCGCTGACGTTGCCCGACGACGCGGCGCCGCCGCTGTCGTACGCGAAGCTCCTGGGCGCGCTCGTCGCCGATCAGCTGGCGCGGCATCCCGTCGTGTCGGTGCTCGACTTCGATGACCAGGTGCTCGTCGACGCGAGCGAGCGCCTGCTCGACGCGCAGCACCCGGACGTGGCGCAGACGATCGACGCCCTGTTCCGCAGCGCGCGCCGCGACGAGGTCCTGTGGTTCGAGCTCGACCTCACCAAGTCGGCGCCGGTGACGCTGCGCTCGCGCCGGCCCAGCGCCGACGACGAGCACTGGACCGCCGACGACGGCACGCTCGACGAGCGCCTGGGCGCGTGCATCCAGCTGTGGCTCGCGTCGCGGCGGTTGCCGCCGGCGCTGCCGCTGCCCGACTTCGAGGAGAGCGATCTGCGGCTGGCGGCCGCGCGGCTCGATCGCGCGGTCGCGGCGTCGACGCCCACCGACGAGAACCCCGATCCCGTCATCCCCGACGAGATGCTCGAGCCGCCGGCGCGCCTCGGCGTCGCGTTCCTGCGCGCGCTCCACAACCTCACGCGCGCCGATCCGCGCGTGATCGACGAGCGCCTGCTCGCGATCGATCCCGAGCACCTCGCGGCGCGGCGCAATCACGTGCTCGCGCACCTCGGGCAGCCGGGGAGCTCGCGCCGCGATCTGCTGGCGATCACCGACGCGGCGCCGATGTTCGGGAAGCCACACCTGGCCATCCTCGGCGACGAGCTCGATCACGGCGAGGAGCACCAGGCGCTGCGCCATCAGGGCATCGCGGCGCTGCTCCTGCCGTCGAACCCGCGTGCGTGCTGCAACTTCGGCGCGCAGCTCCGGGAGGCCGGGCGCCCCGAGGAGGCCGCGCGCTGGTTCGATCGCGCGCTCGCGGTTCGCCCCGGCCATCACGGCGCGGACCTCGACACGATCCGCGCGTTGCGCGAGTGCCAGCGACCGGGCGCGACCTACGCCGAGACGGTGCGGCGCGCGAGCGCGCTGCTCGCGGCGTGGCGCGGCGGCGGCGTGGCGCCCGGCGAATGGGCGGTGAAGTATCACGCGGGCATGCTGATCGCGTCGGCGCTCGTCGACGTCGGGCGCCTCGACGACGCGATCGGCATCGGCAACGACACCATGGCCGACTTCCTCGATCCCGAGGGTGGCGAGAGCTTCCGCTGGGCACACGATCGTCTCGCCGAGTGGAACACCGACGCCGAGCTCTTCGCGCGCACGTACGCGTGG
Organism: Kofleriaceae bacterium; assembly: GCA_035525615.1. Lineage (GTDB taxonomy): Bacteria > Myxococcota_A > Polyangia > Haliangiales > Haliangiaceae > UBA2376. Next base: position 6,191 of record DATLEB010000006.1, read on the forward strand.
GAGGGCTACCATCGTGGCGACCTCGGGCGCGTGCTCGCCGGCCTCGGGCGCGCGTGGCTCGGGACGCCCGAAGACGCGCGCCAGCTCGTCGACGCGCTGGTCGCGCTCGGCCGCGAGGACGAGGCGGCGCTCGCCTTCCATCACGCGGCGGGCGTCGATCGCATCGGCGTGCTCGGCTTCGGCAAGACGCGTATCGCGGGCGCGATGGCGCTCGTGCTCGCCGGCGATCTCGACGGTGCGCTGGCGCAGCTGCAGACCGCGCAGCTGCGCCGCAGCCAGTATCGCCTCGAGGCGGCGATCAACCGGCTCCTGCGGCTCGGCGCGATCCATCCCGCCGAGATGTGGTCGGGCGCGGTGATGCGGCTGCACGCGCGCGGCGCGACGACGCTGGCACGCTGGGCCGCGCGCGACCTCGCCGACTTCATCCCCGGGTTCTCCCACGCGGGCGCGAGCGTGCTGCTCGGCAAGCTGGAGGTCGGCGCCGTCGACGCGGCGGCGCTGGCGCGCTTCGCCGGCGACCTGAAGCTGCCGGCGGAGATCGTGACGCGCATCGACGGTCGCCTGGCGCGTCCCGGCGAGACGACGCTGGCGGCCGCCGACCGGCTCGCGTCGAAGTGGTTCACGTGCGTGCCGCCGCCGGCGCGCGATGCGGCGCTGCACGCGTCGGCGGCGATCTACGCGCTCGGCGTCGCGCTGGCGCAGTACCTGGCGCTGGCCGGCGGCGCGAGCGTGCTCGCCGGCGCGTACCGGCAGATCGCGACCGAGGCGCTGCACCTGTGCCTGCGCGCGCGCCGTGACGTGCGCGACAACGCGGCGCGCGGCTTGCTCGCGCTGCTCGACGGATGCGGCGCGCCCGACGAGGTGCTGGAGCGATGGCTGCTGCGCATCGAGCGCACGCTCGATCTGGAGGCGCGTCTCGGCGGCTTCCTGCCCGGCGTCGTCGCCGATCTGCCGCGCGTGCGGATGCTGCTGCGCGGCGACGAGCGCATCGCGTGGGAGCTGCGCCTCGCGCACGACCTGCGCTCCGATCCCAGCCAGCGCGAGCCGGCCGAGCGGTTGTTCGCGCGCGTCGCCGTCGCCGCCGACGACTGGGCGACCTTTCGCTCGTGGAGCGACACCGCCGCCGCCGTCCTGCCGCCGGCGGAGGCGCTCGACGTGCACTGGATCTGCACGCGCGCGAACCCCGGCACCAACGCGATCGCGTGGGTGAACGCGGCGCGCGCGCTGTTCGCGCTCGGCCGCGGCGCGGAGGGCGTCGACCTGCTCTCGCAGGCGTACGCCAACACCGGCGACGAGTGGCGCGCCGGATCGATCGCGAGTCTCGAGGAGGCGTGGCGCGCGGCCAACGTCCCCGACGTGCCGTTCGACGGCGCGGAGGCGAGCGCAGCGGCGAACGCGGCCATCGCGTCGACCGAGTGGGGCAGGGCCGAGCGCTGTCTGCGCTGGTGCCAGGCGCGCGCCCCGCGCGATGCCGATGTCGCGCGCCGCCTCGGTGCGGCGCTGGCGGCGCAGGGCAAGGTCGGCGAGTGCGTGCGCGCGATGGCCGTGGTCGATCGTGACGCGGCCGCGCTCCACGCCGGCGTCGCGCTCGCCAACGCCGGTCGCTGGGCGGAGTCGGCGCTCGCGCTGCGCTACGCGTCGCATCGCTTTCACACCGTCGACGAGTGGAGCTATCTCGCGACCGCCGGCTGGTACGCCGGCGATCACGAGGCCGCCGCCGAGGCGTACCGCGCGATGCTCGCGCTGGGCGCGCCTGCCGAAGCGTCGACCCTGCACTACTTCCTGACGGCCCTGTGCCACAGCGGGCAGTGGACCGAGGCCGAGCAGGTCGCGCAGCGACTCGGGCGCGAGGCCGGCGCCGATCAGGCGTTCGCCGCCGCCGCCGCGCACGGCCGTGCGGTCGCGTTGTGCGGCCTCGGCCGACACACCGAGGCGCTGCCGTGGGCGGAGCGCGCCGCCGCGATGAACCCGGTGCCCGAGCGCGCGGCCGAGCTCGCCGCGACCGTCACGCGCGCGCGCGATCGCGCGACGCCGCCGTATCACGCGCCACGCGGTGCGACCGCATCGGCGCGCGCGCTCGCGGCGCTCGGAGCGAGCGACATCGCGGCCGCCGAGAAACACGCGACGGGCGCGGGCCCGCTCAGCCTCGCGCGCCTGGTCGTCGCCGAGCTGCGCCGCCCGTCGGAGAACGACCGCCTGGTCAGCCCGCGCGCCGTCGAGGCCGCCGGCGACATCCTCGACCGCACCGCCGGGACCACCACGCCCGCCGAGGCGCTGGTGCGGGTGCGCGCGCTGCGTGTGATCGACGACGCGTTCATCCAGATCGACCCGCCGCCGCCGCTGGGCGCCAGCGTGCCGTCCGGTGAGTTTTCGCGACGCTGGCGAGAGCGCGTCGACCGCAAGTAGCGCGACTTGCCAAGTGCCCCGGCGGGAGCCCAAGGTTGGTCACACCTGCAACCGAAGGAGGCTCGCATGAGCGCTTCGAAGATCGTTGTCGGATACGACTTTCGGCAGCCCTCGGACATCGCGCTGTCCTACGCCGTGGAGTTCGCGTGCCGGGATCCCGAGCAGCTGCTCCACTTCGTCGTCGTCCTCGGCTCGCGCGAGAGCTACCAGGAGGCCGAACGCATCCGGCAGCAGTTGCTCGAGGTGCTGACGGAGATCTTCCGCATGAAGGAGGCGCCGGCCAACGTGCAGTTCTACGTGCATGCGCGCATCGGCGATCCGGCCGACGAGATCATTCGTGTCGCCGAGGAGATCGGCGCCGACCTCATCGTGCTCGGCTGCCACGAGCGCGGCACCGTGGAGCGCATCCTCGTCGGCTCGACGTCGACCAAGGTCCTGCACCAGGCGCGCTGCCCGGTGCTGGTGGCGCGCAAGAAGAGCTACCAGCACGTGCAGCTCGAGCCTGTGGTGGAGTACGAGCACGAGCGTTCGCACAAGCCGCTGCCGCATCGTTATTCGTACTCGAGCGACGTGGCGCAGGTGCGCCCGGTGGAGTGGCCGATCAGCTGACGCCCGCGATCAGCGGCGCGCGACCACGCAGAGCTCGGTGTGGTTCGCCGGCAGGTGCGTCACCTGCACGTCGGAGAAGCCGAGCGCCGCGATGCGCTCGAGATACGTCGGCACGCCGCGCCGCACGGCGGCGTCGTTCATCTTGAGCGTGAGCACGGCGCCGCGCAGCTTCCGCTTCCACGCCGGCACCAGGCGCCCGAGGCCGTGCAGCGCGACGGGAGGGGCGAGGTTCACGTCGAGCAACAGCCAGTCGACGGCGCGCGGCAGCATCTCCCAGCGCACGCTCGCCAGCGTCTCCTGCACGTGGTGCACGCGCGCACCGGAGGGCCCGGCGTACGCGAGCACGCTGGGCGCCATCGCGCCGGGGTCGACGCCCCAGACGGTGAGGCCGCGGCGCGCGAGCGCGTAGGCGGCGCCGCCGGGCGCGCTGCCGACCTCGACGGCGACCTGGCCGGCGACGACGGGCAAGCTCGCCCATGCGATCGCCTGCTCGATCTTGGCGTAGGCGCGCGACGGCGCGTCGTCGGGAACCGTGACGGGCAGATCGCCGCCGGGATGCGGTGAGCGGCCGGGGCCGTGCGTGTGCGCGCCGAGCAGCCACGGCTCGCCGGGCGCGACGATCACATCGGCGACATGCTCACCGGCGCGGGCGTGCGTGTCGCGCGCGAACGGTCGGTGCGCGGCGGTCGCGGCGGCGCGGATCGCCGCGTCGACCTCGGCGACGAGCGCGGCGACACCCTCGGCCTCGGGATCGCGCGCGAACACGTGCAGGCACTGCGCGTCGAGCGGCAGCGCGGCCAGCGCCTCGTCGGCATTGGCGGCGCGACCGAGCGACGCGCCCCACACGCGCGCCCACGGTGATGGCCGAGGGACGTCGAGCGGCACGTCGGCGTCGATCTTGAACGTCACGAGGCCGGGCCGCGAGAACGCGAGCCGCAGCGCCGCCCGGTTGTCCGTGACGTCATCCTTGAGCGCGCTCTCGATCCCGGTCGCGCAGCTGGCGAAGACGAATCCCATGGGTCAGTGCCGCCGCAGCGCGAGGGCGCCGCCGAAGAACGCGCAGTGCGTGAGGATGATGGTGGCGCCGGTGGGCACGTCGAGGTGATAGCTCGCGACGAGCCCGAACGCAGCACCGGCCGCGCCGAATGCGACCGCGAACATGGTCGCGCGCGCCATCGTGGTGCCGACCAGGCGGCCGGCCGCCGCCGGGATCACGATGAAGCTCGACACCAGCACGACGCCGACCGTCTTCACGGCCACGACGATGACCACGGCGGTCTGCGCCAGGAGCAGGTACTCGAGCGCGGCGACCGGCACGCCCGACACCGCCGCCAGCTCGGGGTCGAAGATCGCGTAGGCCAGCCGCGACCACAGGAGGATGGTCACGATCAGGGCCGTCACCGAGACGATGAGCACGACGTTCAACACGCCGGGCGACACCGCCAGGATGCTGCCGAAGAGCAGGCTCTCGACGTTCACCGGCCGCGCCGTCGTCGAGCGCAGCCCGAGGAAGAGCACGCCGAGCGCGAACGAGAACGAGAAGAAGACGCCGGTCGCGACGTCCCCGCGCAGCTGCGAGCTGCGCAGGACGAACCCGATCCCGACCGCGATGAGCACCGTGAAGGGGATCGCCATCCACACCGCGTTCTCGACGTCGGTGCCGAGGTAGAGCCCGATCGCGATGCCGCCGAAACACGCGTGCGCCAGCCCGTCGCCGATGAACGCGAGCCCGCGCTGCACCACGAACACACCGATGACCGCGCACACCACGGACACGGCGAGTCCGGCATAGAGCGCGCGCTGCATGAACGCGAACGAAAGCGGCTCGGTGAAGAAGTCGATCAAGGGCTACTCCTCGTCCGGTGCGCGCGCGTGGTCGGCGCCGGCGAACGCGAGCGCGGTGAGCGAGGCCTGGCCGAGGAGCTCGTCGGGCAAGCCCCAGCCGAGGAGCCGGCCGGACTCGAGATAGACGATGCGCTCGGCGGTGTGCGCGACCGCGGCGAGGTTGTGCGTGACCAGGATGGCGGCGAGCTCGTCGGAGCGCGAGATCTCCGCCATCAGCTCGAGCAGCTCGGCGCGGCCCTTCACGTCGACGCCGGCGGTGGGCTCGTCGAGGATGATGAGCGCCGGCTCGGTGACGAGCGCGCGCGCCAGGAACACGCGCTGCGTCTCGCCGCCGGAGAGCCCGGCGAGCGGCTTGTCGAGGAGCTTCTCGCCGCCGACCTTGGCGAGCACGGCGCGGGCGCGCTCGCGCTCCTCGGGCTTCACGTGCGCCGGCCAGCGGCCGCGCAGCGCGGCGGCGATGAGCTCCACCGAGCGGCACGGGAAGTCGCGGTCGTAGCCCTTGCGCTGCGGCACGTAGCCGACCTTGTGGCGCGACTCGGCGGGCGCCTCGCCGAGGATGCGGACCTTGCCCTTGGTCGGCTCGAGGAGGCCCATCACCGCCTTGAGCAGCGTGCTCTTGCCGGCGCCGTTGGGGCCGCACAGGCACACGAACTCGCCCTTGGGGATGAAGAAGCTGACGTCGTCGACGATGGTCTTGCCGCCGCGCTCGATGACCACGTGATCGACGTCGAGCACGCGCGTGGCGCCGGGCTCGGGGCGCGTCTGCTTGAGCTTCTGCGCGTGATCGCGCCGCTCGAGCGACGTGGCCCACCCCGGCGTCGGCGCGCGCTGGTGCCCATCACTCACTTGAGCAGCTTTTCTAGCTGGTCGGTGTTCCAGGTGAGGAGCGCCTCGTAGCTGTCGCGGCCGGGGGCGCCACCGACGGGGTCGAGCTCGCCGAGCGGGATCTTGCCCTCGGTGGCGATGACCTCGGCCGGACGCCTGTCGAGCTGCGGCTCGGAGAAGAGCGCGGCGGCCTGCCCGCGCTGGATCGCGGCGAGCACCTCGGCGACGTACTGCGGCGTCGGTTCCTTGCCGGCGAGCGGCTCGACGACGGCGGCGATGCGGAGGCCGTAGCGCGCGGCGTAGTAGCTCATCGAGCCGTGGAACGTGACGATGGTCTTCTTCGACCACGCCTTGGCGCGCGCGTCGATCGCGCCGTCGAGCTTGGCGAGCGACGCCTTCACGGCCGCGGCGTTCCGGGCGAACGCGTCCTTGCCGGCGGGGTCGAGCGTCGTGAGCTCGCCGGCGATCACGTCGACGGCGGCGCTCATGCGCTGCGGGTCGAGCCAGAAGTGCGGATCGGGCGAGCCCTTGCCGGCGTGGTGGTGCTCCTCCTCGTGGTGCCCGCCCTCCTCCTCGTGGTGCTCGCTCTCCTCGTGGTGCTCCTCGCCCTCCTCCTCGCCGACCGGCTCGACGTCGATCGGGATGGTCGGCACCTTCTCGCCGACGTGCACCATGCGCGGCGAGCCGCCGGCGCTCTTCATGATGTTCTCGACCCAGCCGTCCATGTCGAGGCCGACCGCGATGCCGAGCTTCGTGCCCTCGAGCCTCGCGATCTCCTTGGGCGTCGGGTCGTAGCCGTGCTCCGACTTGCCCGGCGGCAGAACGAGCACGACGTCGAGGCGGTCGCCCGCGATGCGCTTCGTGATGTCGTGAAGCGGGAAGATCGACACCGCGACCTTCGGCTTGCCGCCGCCGCCCTTCGGCTTGCAGGCGAATCCGAAACCGGCGACGAGCACGACCGCGAGCGCGACCCCCAGGTTCCTCATCGCGATCACATTACTATGGTAGGAACGCGCCCGATGCTCTACCGGGCGGTGTTCTGGCTGGTCCTCAAGCGGCTGCCCGCCGAGACCGCGCACCACGTCGGGTTCGCGCTCTTGCGCGCGATGATGTTCTTCCCGGGCGCGAAGGTGATCGCGCGCTGGCTGTGCGCGGCGCGCGATCCGGCGCTGCGCATGACCGTCTTCGGACGTGAGGTGCCTTCGCCGCTCGGGCTCGCCGCCGGCTTCGACAAGGAAGGCAAGGGGCCGGCCGCGCTCGCCGCGCTCGGCTTCGGATCGATCGAGGTCGGCACCATCACGGCACAGGCGCAGCCGGGCAACCCCAAACCGCGCATGTTCCGGCTCACCGCCGACCGCGCGCTCATCAACCGCCTCGGCTTCAACAACCAGGGCGCCGGCGTCGCCGCGCAGCGCCTGGCGCGCCGTCCCGCCGTGCCGCTCCTCGGCATCAACATCGGCAAGACGAAGGTCGTCCCCGAGGAGGGCGCGCTCGCCGACTACGGCGCGTCGGCGGAGCGGCTCGCCCCGCTCGCCGACTACCTGGTCGTGAACGTCAGCTCGCCCAACACGCCGGGCCTGCGCGACCTGCAGGCGGTCGGCAAGCTCCGCCCGCTGCTCGCGCACGTGCGCGAGACGCTCGACCGCGCGAGCCCGGGCCGGCGCGTTCCGCTGCTGGTCAAGATCGCGCCCGACCTCGCCGACGACGATATCGATGCGGTCGCCGACATGGCCGTCGAGCTCGGCCTCGACGGCATCATCGCGACCAACACCACCATCGCGCGCACCGGACTGGCCACGCCCGCCGACGCCGTCAGCGCGATCGGCGCGGGCGGACTCTCGGGCGCGCCGCTGCGCGAGCGCGCGCTCGCGGTCCTGCGCCGCCTGCACGCACGCACCGCCGGGAAGATCATGCTCGTCGCCGCCGGCGGCATCAGCGACGCCGATGACGCGTGGGCGCGTATCCGCGCCGGCGCCACGCTGGTGCAGGGCTATACCGGCTTCATCTACGGCGGCCCACTGTGGCCGCGGCGCATCCACAAGGGGCTGTCGCGCAAGCTGCGCGAAGCCGGCATCGCGACGTTGGCCGAGGCCGTCGGCTCCGATAAGCTGGCCGCGTGACCAGGGGTGCGGTCGCGCTACTGGGGCTCGCGATCGCCGCGTGCGATCGTGGACCGTCGGCCGCCGAGATCGATCGCCTGCACGCCGAGGCGGTCGCGGCCAACGAGGCCAAGCTCGGCGAGCACGCGGCCGACGACGCGAACGCGCCCGGCAAGACGCTCACCATCGACGGGCAGATCGGCGCACCCGGCGCGACGTTCGACTGGGCCGCGCTCGAGGCACTCGCCACGACGCACGTGCCGACCAAGAACCCGCAGAACCCGACCGATCGCGCGCGCGTGATCGACTTCCGCGGCGTGCTGGTGCGCGACCTGCTCGATCGGTTCCAGGCCGCGCCCGACGCCACCGAGGTCACGTTCGTGGCGCTCGACGGCTTCCGCTCGACCGTCGACGTCGCCGGCCTGCGCCGGTATCGCGTGCTCCTCGCGATCGCCGCCGACAACGCGCCGATCGATCGCGCGGCGGGCGGACCGATCTATCTCGTGTTCCCGCACAGCGAGGCGCCCGAGACCGAGACCACATACCCGGATCGTTACTGGAGCTTCTACGTCACGCACCTGATCATCGGGACCGAGGCGGCGCGCGTCGTCGTCGGCGACAAGGTGCTCGACGCGGCGGCGCTGGCGGCGTTGCCGCGCGTCACGCTCGAGCAGCCGGTCGGCTGGAAGGTGCACTGGCCGTCGTCAGCGGTGCGCATCCGCGGCGTGAAGCTCACGGACGCACTCGCCGCCGCCGGTGTCACCGTGCCGCCCGGCGGCAAGGTCATCGTGCGCGGCAAGGCCAGCATCCACCGCGACCCGAAGGATCCCGTCGTGGTGCCGGTCGCCGACCTCGAGCGCTGCGGCTTCGTGCTCGCCACGCACTGGGGCGACGACGACGCGCCGATCACGGCCAAGCTGGGAGGACCGGTCGGCCTCGCCGTGCCGCAACCGTGCGCCGCCGACTACGGCGACAGCTTCTGGATCACGTTCGTCGAGGAGCTCGTGGTCGAGCCATGAGCGCGGCGATCAAGCGGCTCTCGTCGATCAGCACGCGTCTCGCCGGCGCGACCGCGCTCCTCATCGTCGGGATCGTCGGTGTGATGGTGTGGCAGTGGGCGACGACCGAGCGCCGCATCGTGAGCCAGCAGAAGCGCGACGAAGCCCGCGCGTTCGCCGTCGCCATGGCCGACGTGCTCATGAACGAGCTCGATGACGAGAACTGGGCGCAGATCCGCGTGTCGACCGAGGTGTTGCTCGTCAACAACCAGGACATCGTCTACGTGCTGGTCCACGACCATCGCAAGGACAACCGCATCACCGGCGCGGTGCCGAGCGAGCTGAACGAGCAGTACGTCCCGGACGTCGTGCCGCTCGCCGTGACGCGCGGTGGTCTCGCGGCAACCGAGGCGTTGACGCAGGAGAGCTTCCTCCTGCGTCCCATCGCGATCGGCAAGCAGGCGCGCGCGCCGCGAGGTCAGCGCATCGTCGAGGTGGCGGCACCGGTGCGCACCGCGTCGGGCAAGACCATCGGCACGCTGCGCGTCGCGGTGTCGCTCGCCGCCGTCGATCGCGCCGTCGCCGCCGCCGTGCGCAAGGCGCTCTTCATCGGCGCGCTCGCGCTCGTCGCCGGCCTGCTCGGCGCGTTCCTCCTCGCGCGCCGCCTCACGCGGCCGGTCACGCGGCTGGCCGCCGACGCGGCGAAGATCGCGAGCGGCGACCTCGCGCACCGCGCGCGTGTCGATCGCGCCGACGAGATCGGCCAGCTCGCCGAGGCGTTCAACGACATGACCGTCGCGCTCGAGGGCTCGTTCGGGCGGCTGCAGAAGACGCTCACGTCGTTCGAGCGCTTCGTGCCGCGCAAGTTCCTCGCCGTGATCGCGCCCGAGGGCATCGAGAACATCCAGGTCGGCACCAGCGCGACGCGCACCGTCGCCGTCCTGTTCAGCGACATCCGTGGCTACACGCGCCTGAGCGAGGGCATGACCGCGCTCAAGGTCTACGCCATGCTCAACGACTACCTCGAGCGCATGGGCGGCGCCATCGACAAGGCGGGCGGCTTCGTCGACAAGTACATCGGCGACGCGATCATGGCGCTCTTCGACGACGAGCACACGGACCGGCTGCTCGACGCGATCGTCGGCATGCGCGCCGAGCTGCGCGCGCTGAATGCGGCGCGCGTCGCGGCGGGGCTGGCGCCCATCGAGAACGGCATCGGCGCGCACGGCGGCGAGGTCGTGATGGGCACGATCGGCTTCGCCTCCAAGATCGAGTCGACCGTGATCGGCGACGCCGTGAACGTCGCCTCGCGCGTCGAGGGGTTGACCAAGGAGCGCGGCGTGAGCGTCCTCTTCACCGACGCCGTCGTCGCGCGCCTGCGCGATCCGTCCCGCTTCGCGCTGCGCAAGGTCGCCGAGGGCGTCGTGCTGCGCGGCCGCGTCGACCCCATCGCGCTCTACACGCTCGACGAGCCCTGACCTGCGGTTCGTCGCGCGACCAGCATCGCGCCGTCGTCACGCATGACGCCGCCACCCGCGGCGAACCGCTCCGCGATCATCGGCTCGGTCACCGCGCGCATCTCCGCGAACTTCGCGTGACCCGCGAAATGCAGCCTCGCCAGGATGTCGGCCATCTCGCTCACGCCGCCGCGCGGCATCGCCACCGGCGTCGGCAACACGCGCGTCTCGCACGCATACCCGGCCGCGTCGAGCACCTCCGTGGCCTTCGCCAGCAACCATCCGTGATCCGCGCGCGGCAGCCCGGCCACCCGCGCCTCCTCGTTGTAGACGTCCACCAGATCGTTCCGCGCCGCCGCCTGCACGATCACCACGCGCGTGCGCGCCACCCGCGCCAGCTCGCGCACCGCCTGCACCGGATCGTCGGTGTACTGCAGCACCCACGTCGCGATCGCCGCCTCCACCGCGCCATCGCCGAGCGGCACCCGCTCCGCGCGCCCCGCCACACATCGGATCCGCTCGCTCTCCGGAATCGACGCCCGCTGCGCCGCGCT
>DATLEB010000325.1:0-43693 GCA_035525615.1 Kofleriaceae bacterium
CTCTGGCTCTGGTTCTGGCTCTGGCCCGGACTCGGACTCGGACTCGGACTCGGACTCGGACTCGGACCCGGACTCGGACTCGGACTCGGACTCGGACTCGGACTCGAAACCGAGACCGAGGACCGAAACCGAAACCGAAACCGAAACCGAAACCGAAACCGAAACCGAAACCGAAACCGAAACCGAAACCGAAACCGACACCGAAACCGAAACCGAAACCGAAACCGAAACCGAAACCGAAACCCGGATTCCGTATTCAGGGTCCTGTTCCCGGTTCCCTATTCTCTTCTCTTCAAGAAGCCTTGGTCGGCACGGGCCTGCTCGCGCGGACCTTCTGGATGTCCGCCATGAGCGAGAAGATGAGGCGCGGGTCGGTGAAGACGTTGAGCTTCGGCGCCAGCGCCTTGGCGTAGCGATCGAAGTAGAGCAGCTGCTTCGTGATGAGGATGAACTCTTTCGGCATCTTCACGCGGTGGCGCGTGGCGGTGCGCTGGATGCCGGGGAGGAAGTCGGCGTAGTTCACCTCGGCGAACGACAGCTTCAGGAGCGGCGAGTACGTCTCGCCGAGATCCTTCACGAACGCGTCCATGTCGAGCTTGCCCTGGTCGGCGCCGCCCATCTCGATCATCACCTCGGCGAGCTTCTTGTACTGGCCCGACGAGAACGCGATCATGTAGTCGGTGACGAGGTAGCGCTGCGAGTCGTCGAAGCGGCCGACGATGCCGAAGTCGAGGAACCCGATGTCGCCGTCGTCGAGCATCATCAGGTTGCCGGCGTGGACGTCGCCGTGGAAGAAGCCGTAGAACACGACGCACTGGAACCAGGCGCGCAGGCCGGCCACCAGCTTCTCCTCGCCGTTGATGCCGCGTTCGCGGATCGTGTCGTATTGATCGACGCGGATGCCGCTGAAGCGCTCCATGACGAGCACGCGCTTGGTCGTGAGATCGTTGTGCGGGACCGGCGCGCGGATGTTCTTGTGCGCGAGCTCGCGCATGATCTCGTTGAACTTGTCGAGGTTGGCCGCCTCCTTGCGGAAGTCGAGCTCCTCGTTGAGCGTCGCCGTGAAGTCCTCGATCACGCCGACCGGGTTGGCCAGCTCCGCGTCACGGCGCACCTTCGAGAGGATGAGCGCCATGAAGCGCATGATCTTCATGTCGGCGGCGCAGCGCTTGTCGATGCCCGGGCGCTGCACCTTCACGACGATCTTGGTGCCGTCGCTGAGCTCGGCGGTGTGGACCTGCGCGATCGAAGCCGACGCGAGCTGCTTGGGCTCGAGCTTCACGATGCGCGCGGCGCGCTCGGGGCCGAGATCCTCGGCGAGGATCTGCTGCACCTGCTCGAACGGGAACGGGCGCACGCGATCGAGGACCTTGGAGAACTCCTTCACGTAGCGATCGGGAAAGAGGCCGGCCGACGACGCGATGATCTGGCCGAACTTGATGAAGGTCGGCCCCATGTCCTCGCAGAAGCGGCGGAGCAGCACCTGACGCTCCAGGCGTCGGTACTCCCAGCCGGCGATCTTGTAGGTCAGCCAGCGCAGCCGCGTGATGTCGAGCAGCCACAGCCCGATGTACTTCCACGCGGTGAGCGTGAAGACCCACATGCGGCGGGGCACCGGAAGCGCGATGGAGAGGAGGAACAGCGCGCCGACCGCGCCGAGGACGTACCAGAGCATGTCGGCCGGCATGGTACACGAGCCGGGCGCCACGTCGCCGCTATACTGCCGGCACTCCAGTGATCAGTGCAGTCAAGGCAGGGGCGTACACGGTGCGGGGGCTCTCCCTGGGCGGCGTCTACACGGCGCTCCACGTGCCAGAGCTGGACGTCGCGTTCGACTGCGGCGTGCCGCTGCGCTCCGCCGCGGGAGTCGGGACCTTGTGCCTTTCCCACGCCCACGCCGACCACATCGGGGCGCTCAACGCCCTCCTCGGAATTCGGGGGCTCCAGGGCGTGAAGGCGCCGCTGCGCGTCGTCATGCCGGCGGAGATCGTGGAGACCTTGCTGATCGCGCTGCGGGCGATGACCGAGCTGCAGCGCTGGCCGCTCGACATCTACCCGGTGGGCGTCGAGCCGGGCGACGTGGTGCCGCTCAAGGGTGACTACTGGGTGCGCGCGGTGAAATCGTTTCACCCGGTGCCGTCGCTCGCATACCAGGTCGTGCGGCGCGTGCAGAAGCTGAAGCCCGAGGCGGCCGGGATGCCGGGCCCCGAGATCGCGGCGCGGCGCAAGGCGGGCACCGCCGCCGAGCTGTTCGAGACCGTCGAGCACGCCGAGCTGGCCTACGCGACCGACACGCTGGTGCAGGTGTTCGATCACGCGCCCGAGCTGCTGGCCAGCAAGGTGCTCGTGATGGAGACGACGTTCCTCGACGAGCGCAAGTCGCTCGAGGCGTCGCGGGCCGGCTGCCACATCCACCTCGACGAGGTGATCGCGCGCGCCGCCGACTTCACGACGCCGAACCTCGTGCTCATGCACATCTCGCAGCTGTACCAGCCGGCCGACGTGGCCCCGATCCTCGACGCGCGCCTGCCGGCGGAGCTGCGCGCGCGCACGCAGGTGCTCTTGCCCGAGCAGTGGCCGCTCTAGCGCACGAACGGCGAGAGCGTCGCCGGCTCGAGGGCGGCCATGCCGACGAGGACGACGAGCTCGACGGCCGCGGCGATGGCGGCGAGGCTGTCGCCGGCGAGCTCGCGGTCGAGGATCTGTACGCCGAGGCCGAGGCCGACGGCGACGATCACCGCGACGAGCGCGATGGCGAAGCCGGCCGCGCCCGCGACCAGCACGAACAGCGCGGCGAGCACGATGCTCGCGACCGCCAGCTCGATCCACGAGTACGCGCCGACCACGAACGTGCGTCCGCGACCGGGCGCACCGACGTCGCCCAGGCGCTGGAGCCCGACCGCGGCCCAGCGGCCCGCGGCGACGGATAGCACGAGCGCGCCGAGCCAGTAGCGCGGCGCGATCGACCACAGCGCGACGACGCGCGCGAGCACGCCGCCGCCGACGACGAGCGAGGCCCAGCGCGCGCCGAGCCAGCGTTCGGTCGAGGCGTGCAGCCCGCGCTCGACGATGGCGGCGCCGAGGACGATGGCGCCGACGACGGCGACCAGCGCCCACAAGCCGGGCGCGACGCCGAGGCCGCCGACGATGCGCCCCGCCAGCCAGGCGCCCGCGCCGACGGCGATGCCGGTCGCGATGACGAGCGCCGCCGGCCACGGCGCCTGGGAGCTGTCGCCTTGCGGGACGATGGTCACGCGGCCGACCTGGCCCCAGGCATCGCGGAGCAGATTGCGAGCCGACGCGCTCATGCCAGCCTCCATAGTAAACCGATGGCCTCGTCGTCGCGACGCTCGTCGTGCTCTCGCGCTCCTGGGCTGGATCCGACCAGGCGGCTGACGGAGAGTCACCAGTGGTGAGCGCGCGCGGCTGGGGTACATTGCGCCGGTGAGCTGGACACCCGAGTCGTGGCAGGCGCGTGCCGCGCAGCAGCAGGTGCAGTACCCCGACGCGGCGGCGCTGGCGCGCGTCGTCGACGAGATGCGGCTGCTGCCGCCGCTGGTCACGTCGTGGGAGATCGAGAGCCTGAAGGATCAGCTGGCCAAGGCCGCGCGCGGCGAGGCGTTCCTCCTGCAGGGCGGTGACTGCGCCGAGAGCTTCGACGACTGCCGCCCCGACGCCATCGCCGCCAAGCTCAAGATCCTGATGCAGATGTCGCTCGTGCTGGTGCACGGCACGCGGCGTCCCGTCATCCGCGTCGGCCGCATCGCCGGTCAGTACGCCAAGCCGCGCTCGACCGACACCGAGACCAAGGGCGGCGTCACGCTGCCGTCGTACCGCGGCGACATCGTGAATCGCGAGGCGTTCACCGAGGAAGATCGCACGCCCGATCCGGTGCTCATGCTGCGCGGCTACGAGCGCGCCGCGCTCACGCTCAACTTCGTGCGCGCGCTGGCCGACGGCGGATTCGCCGACCTGCACCACCCCGAGTACTGGGACATCTCGTTCGCCGACGGCGCGCGTCACGCCCTCGAGTACAAGAAGATCGTCGACCAGATCCGCGAGTCGATCTCGTTCGTCACGGCGATCACCGGGCTGGATACGGCGATCCTGAAGCGCGTCGACTTCTTCACGTCGCACGAGGGGTTGGCGCTCCTCTACGAGGCAGCGCAGACCCGCACGGTGCCGCGCCGCCCGGGTCACTACAACCTGTCGACGCACATGCCGTGGATCGGGATGCGCACCGCGCAGCTCGACGGCGCGCACGTCGAGTTCCACCGCGGCATCCGCAACCCGCTCGGCATCAAGCTCGGCCAGGCGATGACCGCGGAGTGGCTGACCGAGCTGCTCGAGGCGCTCGATCCGACGCGCGAGCCGGGGCGCATCACGCTCATCGTTCGCATGGGCGCGGGCAAGGTCGGCGAGCACCTGCCGCGGCTGGTCGAGGCCGTGAAGAAGACGGGGCGCCGCCCGCTGTGGGTGTGCGACCCGATGCACGGCAACACCGAGTCGACGCCGCAGGGCTACAAGACCCGGCGCTTCGACAAGATCCTGGCCGAGCTCGAGGAGAGCTTCGCGGTGCACGAGGAGCTGGGCAGCTCGCTCGGCGGCGTGCACTTCGAGATGACCGGCGAGGACGTCACCGAGTGCGTCGGCGGCGCGCGCGGTCTGGCCGAAGGCGACCTCGAGCGCGCGTACCGCACGCGCGTCGATCCGCGGCTCAACTACGAGCAGGCCCTCGAGCTGGCGTTGCTGGTGGCGCGACACTTGCGGAAGGGCTGAGGTCAGCGTAGGAACCGGGCGTGGGCTGGTTCGTACGCCACTTCGACACCTGGATCGCGCCGATCGGGCTGGCGACGGTCTACGCGATCTTCATCTGGTCGTCGGACTCGATCCCCCTCGTCGAGGTCATCGCGGGGATGTTCTTCTTCGCGCTGATCGGGATGTGGTTCTGGATCCGGCGCCTGCGCCTGCACGCGGGGGCGAGCCGCCTGGCGGCGATCGGGCGCCCCGACGAGCTGCTGGCGCTCGTCGCCAAGGAGCTGCCGCGCCGGCTGACGCAGGGGACGCGCGCGCCGATGCACGTGTTCGCGGCGATGGCGCACAACCTGCTCGGCGACCACGCGGCGGCGCGGGCGGCGCTCGACGCGTCGGGCATCACGCTGGGCGAGCGGCACAACCGCAGCTGGCAGTTCCTGTGGGCCGCGGCCGACATCCACGCGCGCACGGCGCTGGGTGACATCGCGGGCGCGAAGAAGTCGTTCGAGAAGGGCATCGCGCCGATGCGGCCGATGGCCACCAGCGGCGTCGAGCTGGTCGCGCTCGAGGCCGAGGCGCGCATCAAGCTCGCCGAGGGCGACGCCGCGGGCGCGCGCGAGCTGGTCGCGCCGATGGTGAAGGACGTGCGCCTCGGGCCGGGCGCGCGCGCGCAGATGCACGCGCTGCTCGCGCAGGCCGCCGACAAGTCCGGTGACGGCGAGGCCGCGGCCACGCATCGCGCCGAGGCGCGCAAGCTGGCGCCCCACGCGCCGCTGCTCGCCGCGAACGCGGTAGCCTCGACCTGATGCCGACGACGACGCGCACGGCGCGACGCTGGGTGATCATCGGCGCGGGGTACACCGGCGGGCGCGTGGTCGACGCGTTGCGCGCGCGCGGCGATGACGTGGTGGCGACGAGGCGGCGAGAGGGCTTCGATCTCGCGACGGTGGGCGTCGACGATGTGGCCGCGGTGGTGCGCGGCGCGAGCGTGGTCGTGCTGACGGCGCCGCCGTCGGATGCGAACGGCGCGGCGGAGGTGAGGCTCGCCGAGGCCGCCGCACGCGAGGGCGTGGCGCGGATCGTCTACATCTCGTCGACGGGTGTGTATGCCGCGGCGGCGGGCGCGCTCGTGGACGAGAGCTGGCCCATCGAGCCGCGCACCGCGAGCGGCCGTGCGCGGCTCGCCGCCGAGAACGCGCTCGCCGCCGGCGCGGTGCCGTGTGTGCGGCTGCGCGCCGCCGGTATCTACGGCCCGGATCGCGGCGTGCTCGCGCGCCTGCGCGCCGGGACGTATCGCATCATCGGTGACGGCACGACGTACGTGAGTCGCGTGCACGTCGAGGATCTCGCGGCCGCGGTCATCCTCGCCGGCGACGCCGCCGCGCCCTCCCCGGTCTACAACGTCGCCGACGACGATCCGTGCTCGTCGCTCGAGCTCGCCACGGCCGCGTGCGCCGCGCTCGGCGTCGCCATGCCGCCGCTCGTACCGCTCGATCAAGTCGACGCCGACGTCGCGGGCATGTTCACCGCCGACCGCCGCATCGACAACGGGCGGCTGGCCCGCGAGCTGGGCTGGAGGCCGCGCTATCCGTCGTGGCGCGCCGAGCTAGATACCTGAGCCCGCCGCTCGGTTGACCGCGATCGTCGACGGGAAACCCCGCGCAACTACGACTGGAATGCCGCGGTCCGCGCGCTAGTATCTACGTCGTGGGACAGGCCTTCCCGTCGGTGCAGTGGATGCTCGCCGCCGTGCTCGTGGCGGACGCGGCCGTGCTCGGCACGATCGCCGTGGTGAGCCGCGCCGGCGCCGACGAGGCGCTGCGCACGCCGGGGCCCGCGTCCGGATCGGGGTCGGCGACCGGGTCGGGCTCCGCGAAGGACAAGCTCACCGCCGCGCCGCCGCTCGATCCGGGCTGGGCGATGTGCTTCCACGATCGCAAGGACGTGTCGCGCGTCGCGCTCACGTACCTCGACGGCGGCATCGACGCGCGCGTGACCGAGCAGGAGATGCTGCGCTGGTTCGGCAAGCTCTCGTACGACTCGATCGACGTGTGGCAGCTCGAGCACAAGGACGGGACCCGGCGCATCTCGTTCGAGCTCGACTGGACGCACTGGCCCAGCCCGCCGTCGTGGGACGAGGTGACGCGTGGCTGGAAGGGCGACGACCTCTGCAGCGCGCTGCGCTTCGATCTACTGAAGCGCGGCGTGGGGCGGTCGCGCCCGGCGGCGGTGCGGGCCTCGCCCGATCCGATGGTGCGCTCGCGCCACGACTTCGAGTTCTTCGACGAGCGGCGCGAGGATCGCTACGCCGACCGCGATCTCGTCGGCACGCTGGCCGACGTCGTGGCGCAGGACCGGCTGCCCGAGCTGCTGCGCTGGGTCGAGGTGCGCGGCGCGGGCGTCGACAAGACCGGCAACGCGAACAAGGGGCCCTGAGCGCTCGTGGCGATCAAGAAGCCCAGGCCGAAGCTGCACGTGCGCCTGCCCGCGGTGGTCGCGGGCGGCGTGATCGCGTCGGTGGTCGTGCTCGGCGTCGTCGCCGGCGGTGGACCGTCGTACGGCGGTGCGATCCGCGCGCAGCGACGCGCCGTGACACGCGATGCCGCGCAGCCACCACGCGCACCGGACGGCGGTGACGTGCTGCTCTGTGCCCGCGGCGCGACCGGCTTCGCGAGCGCGGCGGCGGACGCGGCGGGCGCACCGCTGCGCCGCACCGACGGCGTCGTCGAGCCGAGCGTGCTCGCGGCGATGTCGAACGCCGCCGTCGAGGCCGGACGCTGGGCCGAGATCGCCGCCGGTGGTCCGGCGCTGCCGCGGCGCATGGGGCTCCTGAACGGCGCGGTCGTGGCGCCGCCCGAGGAGCGCTGCGACAACGCGCCGGCGTTCGCGCAGGCGCGCGTGAGCACGCGCCCGGCGCTGCCCGCGACGCCGCCGCCGCCCGCGGCCGGGGCGAAGATCAACGCGAAGGGGACGAAGGCGAAGCCGGGCTCGAAGTCGACGACGAAGCCGAAGCCGTCTTCGAAGCCGGGGTCGTCGTCGAAGCCGGCGCGGCCGGCGACGACCAAGCCCCAGTGATGTAGGCGGCGATGGCCGCGATGTAGTGACGCGCCGCCACCGTCGCCGCGCTGCGACCGGTGCGCTCGAAGCGCAGGCCGAGCGTGAAGCGCTCGATGCCGCGGTCGGTCTTCACGCCGAACGCGACGAGGAAGAGGCTGTCGTCGGGGACCGGCTTGCCGCACTGGAGCCAGTACGGCTGGTGCTCGAGCGTGAGCGGGCGGCCGGCGATCGTGCGGCGCTTGTTGTTGCGCTCGCACTTCTCGAGATCCTCGGCGACGTCGCCGAGCGAGTCGATGGTGCCGCTCTTGGCGCCGTAGAGGATGATGCGCGGATCGTCGAGGAGCGGGCGCATCGCGCGCGCCGCCGTACCGCGCGGCTGGAACACGCCGCACAGGCCGCCGGCCGCACCGCGCACGGTGCGATCGTGGCCGACGCTGCACGGCTCGGGCGCGACGCCCGCCGCCGGCACCGGGAACCACGACGCCGCGAGCCGGAACGTGCCGTCGGTGGCCGGGTCGTAGACCACGCGCCCGAACGCATCGGTGAGCTGCGCCAGCGAGCCGATCGAGTGCTTGCCCGAGCCGCGCAGGAACTGGAAGTACTCGCGCACCGGCACGTCGGCGGGGCGCGGCTCCTCGCCGTAGATCTCGAAGCGATCGGGGCCGAGCCCGACCAGGCGGCGCAGGCGCGAGCTGGGGCGCGTGATCGGCAGCGCGCGCGCCGCGCACACGTCGCCGCGGATCTGCTTGGCGCACGCCTCGGCGCCGTCGACGCAGAGCTCGCGGCCGACCAGCGCCTCGAAGCGCCGCCACAGCGCGGTGCGGCGCAGGCTGGCGAGGATGACCTTGCGCGACGTGATCACCGACGCGCCGTCGAAGCTGGTCTCGATCGGATCGGGCGCGCCGCCGAGATCGCGGCGCGTGACCTCCTCGAACGAGAGCGACTGGTCTCCCATCTTCAGCTCGCCGCCGGGGAGCGACGTGCCGAGGATGCCGATCGCCGCCATGAACCAGTTGGACGACTCGGAGAGGAAGCGGTGGACGTCGACGTCGAAGGTCGGCTCGCTGGCGCGCCACAGCTCGGTGGGCGGACAGTGGCCGAGGATCGAGTGCGCGCCGCTCGGGCAGAGGTGCTGCGGCGTCGCGCCCATCACCAGGCGCGCGAGGTCGTCGGGCGCGGCCATCTCGAAGGCGCGCGCCATGAGCGGCTTGAGCGTCGAGCCGACGGCGATGGGTGCGTTCCACTCGACCTTCTCGGAGCTGTCCTCCTCGATGGTGGGCAGCTGCGCGCCGGTGCGCGGGTCGCGGTTCTCGAGGACGCGCATGAGGTACTGCTCGATCTCGGGCGTCGCCGGCGCGAACGCGGAGCTGGCGCGGCCCGGGACGAACTCGCCCTGCGCGACGATCTCGCCGGTGTCGCCGCGGAGCAGCATGAACTGGCCCTCGGTGGCGGGCACCGACTTGTCGGCGGCGACGCCGTCGAGCGTGAGCCACTCGGCGGGCTTCGCGGCGATGAGCTCGGTGAGGTGGCGCAGCGCGATGGTGAGCTCGGGCTGGAGCGAGAGGCGACACTCGATCACGCCGTCGTAGGTCGAGCGCGCGCAGACGTTGGCGTTGAGGCCGACGTCGAGCATGCGTTTCGCGTCAGGAGGTGTTTCGGCGATGGGAGCGGTGGGTGGTCGCAGGGTTCCGCAGAGCCCTGCTCCACGGTCCGCCGCCGCCGTCGGTTTCTGCTCGATGCGATCGAGCGCGACCTGCACCCAGCCGTCGAGGCCGAGCGACATGCTGGGGTCGATGCTCGACCAGCCCAGCTCGGGCAGGTCGCCGCCGAGGACGTAGTGACGGCGGCGCGCGGCGCCGAGCGTGCGCACGTCGTCGGCGAGCAGCATGTCGACGCCGGCGTCCTCGCCGCCCCACTTGCGCGGCGGGCGGTAGAGCCAGAGGTTGCGCGACTCGCGGCCGCCGATGACGAGCACCGCGATGCTCTCGAGCGGCAGCGGCACGGCGGCGCCGGCGCTCGCGGGCGCGGTGAGCTTCCAGCCCGACGGATCCGCCTCGAGCACCTGCACCAGCTTGCGCGGCGGCAGCTTCTCGAAGGTCCACACCGTGCCGCGCGCCTCGAGCGTGCCGCCGTCGCGCGCGATCTCGACGGTGAGATCGTCGGCGAGCCGCACCTTCTCGGCGGCGAACACGCCGGCCTGCGCGCGCGACACGTCGACCTCGCCGGCGCCGGGGCGCAGGCGAACGGTGACGTGGCCGGCGACGAGCTCGCCGCGATCGCCCGCGGCGACGCCCATGGGACGCGCGACCAGACGCACGCGCTGGCCGCGGAACGGCCGGCGATCTTGCCGGCGCAGCGCCCCGAGCGCGCCACCCGGCAGCGCCACATCGCAGGTCGCGACCGCCGTCGGGCTCGCATTGTCGGCCGTGGCCTTGTCGGCGCGACTGTCCGAAGGCCGGACATCGAGGGTCACCTCGGGCCAGCCGAAGGACCACTTCGCGGTGCACGTGGGAACGCCCTCGTCGTCGCCGCGCGCGAACCGCCAGCGGCCCTCGTCGCCGGTGCACGTGGTGCGGCCACGCGGATCGGCGAGGAAGCGGCGTAGCTCGCCGACCGCGTCGTTGCGATCGGCGTTCCAGCGGTCGCGCAGCTGGCGATGGAAGCGGCGCGACATGTCGTCGACCGGCTCGCCGAGGAGCATGGCGGGCACGAGCGCGCCCGCGTCGTTCGACTCGACCTCCTCGTCCTTGCACTGCAGGCGCTGCGCGTAGTCGGCGGCGTGGCCGAGGCCCTCGAACCCGCGCGCGACGTCGCCGGCACCGTCGACCGGATCGGGGCGCTCGAGCGCGAAGCGCGCGGCGCGCGCCACGAGCGTCACGCCGGCGATCGCGACCAGCGCGGCCACGCCGAGCGCGAGGCGACGCACGCCGACGTAGCCCTTGCCGGTGCGCATGCTCGCGTCGGGATCGGGCACGGCGTCGCCGGGCGCCGCGTCACGTCCGCCGAGGACGATCCACGCCGCGATGCCGAAGAGCAGCCAGAAGTCCGTGGGGCTGTCGAGGCCGAGGCCGGGCCACGAGATGCCGGTGAGCGGCAGGACGCCGAGCGACGCGAGCGGCTGGTACACGCACAGCGCGCCGAGGACGGCGGCGGCCAGCGCGCGCCCGCGGTGCGCGACGCTGCCGTGTGCGAAGCGCTCGCCCGCGATCATCCACATGCCGAGCGCCGCGGTGACGAGCAACATCGCGACGGCGACGAGCCCGAGCGCGCCGGTCTCGCGCACGAACAGCACGGGCAGGTAGTCGTTCTCGATCGACTGCCACACGCCGCGATCGACGACCTGCGCGCCGAAGTAGCCCTGCCCCGTCGGCCACGCGCCGGCGCCCTCGGGGACGATGGTCTCGCGCCACGCCGCCAGGCCGGCGAGGAAGTCGCGATCGTCGCGGAGGAGCGCGTAGCCGGGATCGAGCACGCCGGAGAGGCGCGAGGCGTGGCGGCTCTCGGAGTCCGTGAACGCCTCGAGCAGCGGGCCCTGGAGCAACGTGAGCGCGATGGCGAGCACCGCGAGCAGGCCACACATCACGATGACGAAGCGGCGATGCCCGCTCTCGAGCGCCTCGTCGCTGGTGCGCGACCAGAGCGCGCCGAAGACGATGACGAGCACCGTGAACACGATGGGCGCCGCCATCGCACCACGCGTCATGGCCGGCCCGAGATCGGCGTGGGTGCGCGAGGACCACACGATGATCGCGACCGCGACCGCGGCCAGCACGGCGGCGTGCGCGCGTACCAGCGGCGCGTGCTGCCGGTCGAACGTGCCGAGCTTGCCGCGCGCGTCGGGCGCCAGGCACGCGTCGTGGCCGGCGAGCAGGAACGCGATCGGCAGGCCGGGGCCGAGGAGCGCCACGCCGACGCCGATGTCGTAGACCACGGTCGCAAGGACGGCGGCGGCGACCGCGACCGCAGCGCCGATGCGCACCGGCAGCGCGCCGGACCTGCCGGCCAGGGCGTCGCGCGCGACCAGATACACCAGGCCGACCGTGGCGCACGCGAGCGGCAGCTTCAGGATGACCGCGGTCTTCGCGAACGTCGCGCCGGCGAAGCCCACCGCGGCGACGGCGAGCGCAGCCGCGAGCACGCGCTCCGACGGACCGCGCAGCACGCGCGCGACGCCGTCGCGCACGCGGCCGAACGGCGGCGTCGGCTTCGCGACGAACGCGGCGACGCCGGTGCCGAGGCCGAGGCCGAGCGAGAGCAGCGCCTGCGCGAACATCATGAAGGTGCCGCGCGTGTCGTGGACGAGCGCGAGCTGGCCGCGCATCGCGTGGCCGCCGGCGACGACGGCGACGACCCACGCCAGCGCGCCCATCGCCAGCGCGCGCGGGTTCCCGCGCCCGTTCGCGTCGTACGCGAGCATGACGGCGGCGGCGGCCAGCGCCGCGGCGCCGAGGAGCACCAGCAGCTGGTTGCCGGCGACGCGGTCGCCGATCGACTCGTACTCGCGCATCATGTCGAGGCGGTGCGCCCACAGGAGGCGCCAGACGCCGAGCGCCGCGAACAGCGACGACAGCCACGCCAGCGCCAGGCCGCGCGCGACGCGCGGACGCGTGAGCTCGCTGCGCACGCGCGCGCCCAGGACGAGCAGGAACACGAGCGCCGGCCCGACGAGGATCAGGCCGGCCCACAGCGACCGCGCGTCGGTGCCGTCGACGTCGGGGACGAGCCGGCGCACCTCGAACGCGTACGGCGGCGAGAACGGCAGGATACAGCTGGCGCCGATGTCGCCCGATTCGACGCGCTCGCGCGGCGTCGTCGACTCGGGCATGGTCGGCAGGATCGGTCCGCGACGCGACAGCCACTCACTGCACGGCGCGAGCACGTCGGGCGGCGGGAAGAACAGCTCGGCGCGACCGGCGGGCGCCGGGACCTCCCACAGCGTGATGCCGGGGACCGCGTCGGCGAGCGCGCCGATCTGGAGCAGCGTGCCGGCGGCGATCTCGGTGTGCTCGGCCTCGAGCCCGCGCGCGCCGGCGCGCAGCGGCGTGACACGCACCCCGACGGCCGCGGCCGGCGCGTCCTTCGCGTGCGCGTGCGCGGTCGCGAGGTCCCGCTCGAACGCGAGCGCCGAGACGATGAGGCCGTCGCGGCAGAAGACCGCGACCACGACGCCCGCGCCGTCGAGGTGCACGGCCCCGCCGCCGAGCGCGCCGCGCGCTGCGACCTTGTCGAAGCCCGCCGCGGCGAGGCGCGACCGCGCGAGGTGATCGCGGCACCAGCGGCGACCCACCGCCGAGCGGCTGTCGGCGACGATGTCCTCGGTCACCGGCAGGAGCGCGTCGGCGGCGCGCGGATGCGCCGACAGCGCGACCTGCGTGCTCGTGAGCTCGGGCCGCGCGACCGCGGCGACGCGCAGCCCCTGCGGTCCGTCGACGGAGATCTGGAGCAGGTCCCAGCCGCGCTGCGCCTCCTCGAGGTTGTAGCGGCGCGGCAGGCGCAGATCGGCGGCCGGCGAGTAGCCGACCTTGGCCGGCGTCGCGCCGACGGTCAGCTGCACCGCGCGCACGAACAGCCGCGCGCGCGCCGGCGCCGAGGCCTGCGCACCGCCACCAGCGGCGATGCGATCACGCCCGTCGTGCGCGAACGCCCCGCCCCACACCCACGCCGCGGACACGCCGAGCGCGCCGACCAGCACGGCATAGATGAGCACCGTCGCGCGCGCGACGATCGCCCGCGGGTCCTTGCGGGCGCGCCGGATCGCGCGGACCGTCAGGGCCAGCAGCCCGGCGAAGCCGGCCAGCCAACCCATCTGCATCATCCAGATCACGGCGGGTGGTGGTCCTATTTGCCAGGACGCTTCTTGGCGTCGATCGGTGGAGTCGCGTCGACGACACCCGCGTCGATCGCCGCCTCGCCGGAACCAGGCCCGGCGAAGTGCGCCGTCACGGTGGCCGTGACCTTCGCCTCGTCGTCGCCGCACACGGCGGTCCCGGCGCGGAGCACGAGCGCGGCCTCGTCGGGCGACCACGTGCCCTCGGCCAGCGAGTCGCAGGCCGCGAGCACCTCGGGGGCGATGATGGTGGTGACGCCGCCGCTCGCTCCACCGCCGCCGCCGTTCTCCGACGGCGCCGGCGAGTCCTTGCGCAGCGCGAGGATCAGGAGCACCACGAGCAATGCATCGGCGAGGAGGATCGCGCCGATGAGCCCGCGCGACGCGCCCGCGCCCGCGTTCGCCGCCGACGTGCCACCGCCCGACACGCGCGGCGCCGGCGGCTCACCGCGCCAGCGCGCGACGGCGTGCTCGACCGTCTTCTCGATCCGATCGGCGGCGACGCGATCGACCTGCGCCGACGCGTTCTGCAGCGCGCGCTCGGTGGCATCGGCGACCGCGCCGTCGATGCGCGCCACCTCCGAGTCCACCGTGCGCCGCACGTCGACCGCGAACTTCGCCCACTCCTCCACCAGCTGGTCGGCGTGCTCGAGGAACCGCGCGAGCTGCTCGTTCACGTCCTCGATGAGCTCGCCGCCGTCGGCGCGCACGGGCGCCGGCAGCGGCACCGGCCGCGCCGGGACCGGCGGAGCGGTCGCGCGCGCCGGCTTCTTGGTCTCAGCCATGACTCATCACCTCCGGAGCCTCCTCGGCGACCCGGGCCTCGAGCCGGAGCCGCGTTTCCCGCAACAGCAGTGACTCGCGCCGCAGCCGGCGCAGGTAGCGCAGCGGCAGGGTCGGTTGATCGGGCGCATCGAGATAGAAGAGATGATCGGCGACGATGCGGCGCGCGAGCAACGCGCCGAGCCGGCGATCGATCCCGTCACCGGCGAGGAAGCCGCGCCCCCAGTAGTGGATCACGCGCGACCACAGGCGGCCCGCGTCCGCCGCCGAGACGAGCGGGGCCGGCGCGCGCGCGTCGCACGCCGCGATCTCGTCGGCGCGCACCGTGCCCGTCGCCGCGAGCAGCGACTCCAGCTCGAACGCCGTGTTCCACGACCGCGACAGCGCCTCGAGCTCGTCGAAGATCGCCTCGGGTGAGATCCCGGCGCGCGCCGCGAGCCCCATCGCGGCGCTCCACGCGCGCACGCCCATCTGCGGATCGCGGGCCGCGATCGCGGCCGGCAGCGCCCACGCGCGCCCGAGATAATGGAAGAGCGGTCCGGCGGACGGAGCGTTGCCCTCCCCGACCAGCGTCCCGCTGCGCGGCTTGTCGCGGACCGACTCGGGCAGCCACGTCTCGAGCGTCGCGAGGAGACGCGGCAGCGTCGCGTCCGCGGGATCGACCACCGCCGCGGCGCCACCGCGCCAGAGCCCCTGCGCCAGCGAACGCGCGGTCTCGACGGGAACCGCCGCCGGCGCGGGCGAACGCGGCGGCAGCGGGGCGACGTCGACGGTCTCGCTGGTCGCCTGATCCCGCCACGGCGCAGGCGGCAGCGGCTTCACCGCCGCGAGCAGCGCCGACGCCGGCGTCTCACTCGTCCCGGCTGTCGCCGTGGTCACGGCAAGCCCGACGTAACTGCGGCCGTCCGCGGGCGCGACCTCGGCGAACGACAGCGCCCACGTCACGCGCCCCGGCTCGATCCGCCACAGCACCTCGCCGCCCTCGCCCGCGCGCGCCGCGAGCGCCGTGCGCGTCGCCGCATCGCCGTCTTCCGGATACCAGTGGAAGTCGCCGCGCGCCGACCGCGGGCTCGGATGCTTCTGCAGCCACGAATGCTGCAGCTGGACGCGCACCGTCACGACCCTCCGCTCGAGAATCCACCGGAGCTCGCCGAGCTCGTCGACGGCGTGCTCGCCGGACCGGCCTCCGCGGGGCGGGCGGCCGTCGTGCGCGTCACGGGCACGGTCAGCGGGATGACGTGGTCGTCGTCGGTGACCGGCTCCGCCGTCGTCGCCCGCGTCGCGCTCGCACGCGCCTTGCGCGGCGCGCGGTAGGCCGTCTCGGCCAGCCACGACAGGAACTTGGTGCGCGCCTCGCCCTCGATCGCCGCGACGTCGTCGGTGTACGTGTACTCGAGCACCGGCGTCCCGTCCTCGGCGGGCTTGGTCTCGAGCGTGCAGTCGTCGCCCGCGTCGTAGCGCAGGTACGTCATCTGGATGCCGCTCTCCATGCCGTCCTCGGCATCGCGGCAGTGGCGCTGCACCGCGCCGCGCCGCACCAGCACGGCGTCACCGTGGCGCACCGGCGTCGCGCCCGAGTCGGCGCGCCCCGCCGCATTGCGCCGCGCCAGCGAGCGCACGGCGACGCGCTCGTCCTCGTCGCTGCCGTCGGCGCAGATCTCCTCGATCAGGTTCGAACGCGTGATCACCACGAGCGCGCGTCGGTCCATGCGATCGAGCGACGCGTAGAGCGGCAGCACCTTCTTCAGGCGCACGTACGAGCCGCCGTCCTCGTGGCGCTCGAGCGAGAGCGGGTTGCACACCAGCACCGGCGCGAAGCCGTACGGACGATCTTCCTCGCGCCGCCGCTCGACCACGGTGCGCAGGAGCTCGTGGTAGTCGCCGCCGCGGAGCGCGTCCTCGCCCGCGACGTCCCAGAACACGACCTCGATCTCGCCCGCGGAGCGGAAGCGCCGCATCGACAGGACCAGGCTCACGATCGTCATCGCCACCGCGAGCCCGACGCCGGCGCCCACCGCGAGCTCGGGCGACTTGCCGAGGCCCCACAGCGCGGTCGCGACCAGCGCGGCGTTGCCGATCGCGAGCGCGAGGTGCAGCCACAGCCGCGCCGTACGCGCGAGCAGCACCAGGCGCTCCCACGAGTCGAGCTGCCCGAGCAGCGCGCCCGGCTCGACGCGATAGATGTAGTGCGGCCGCGCGCCCGGCGCGGTCGCGTCGAGGCTCGGCGCGCGCGCATCGAGCGCGATGCGATGGATGCGCTGGCTGTTCTCGCGCTCGACGTCGGCCAACCCCGGCGCCGCGTACGCGTCGAGCGTGCGGATCGCGTTCAGGATGAACTGCGTCTTGCCGTCGCCGCGGCAGCCGATCACCGCGAGGTCGACGACCGCCGCGACCTCGTCACCCGGATCCGTGAGCGACGCAGCCGGCGAGGCCACACCCCCTGGATCCGTCGGGAACAACTTCCTCCGCACTGCCCAGATGATAAGTCGTTTTGACGCGCGCGCCATTCCCGCATGCGGGACGGATCGTGCGTGTCAACCGACGACGCGACTCGTGCGTCTAGGGCTGAGTCGAGCTACGCGCTCAGTTGAATACGAGCTCGCCGAGCAGCGTCGTATCGCACCACGCCTGGGCGTGCGTCTCCGACGTGCAGCACGTCGCGCAGCGAGGCGCCTGCCGCATCCACTGGAGGCCGTAGCCCTCGGCGGCGCCGCCTCCGTCATCGTCGTACACGCCCCACGCGAAGCCGATGCGCGTCGCGTTCGGCGCGAACGACGAGCGCGGGATGCGGACCTCGACGGTGAAGCCCTCGGCGGTCGGCAAGCGCACGGCCTCGATCGTCGGATCGGCGCCGTTCGTCGACGGATAGATCCCGTACACCGGACGGTAGTCGATGATCACCTCGTGATCGTCGGCGCCGTACGTGCCGGCGCGATCGTCGGCGCCGTCGATGTAGAACGTGATCGCGTCGTTCTCCCACGTGTTCGCCGAGTCGCCCTGGTGCGGCTTGGCCTCGGCGACGTCGAAGAGCAGGTGCACGTGCGTCGCGTCGTAGCCGGCGCGCAGCCCCGCGCTCATGCTCGGCGTGTAGCCGGTCGCCATCTCCGGGTTCATCGCCGACGCGAGATCCATCGCGTAGCGCGTCGCGCCCGCGAGCTCGTCGGCCATGCCGTCGAGGTCCGCGGTTCCAGAGAGCGGCACCGCGCGCAGCACGCCCTCTTCCGGCGCCGCATCGACCGTCACCGCGGGCGCATCGATCGCGCGCGCAGCGTCGGTCGCGCTCACCGCGGCGTCGTCGCCGGCCGCCGCATCCAGGCCATCACCGACGCCCGCGGCGCCGCCCGGCTGGAACGCGCAGGCCGCGCAGGCCCAGAGTGGAACGACCGTGACGAGTCCGATTGCAGGCAGACGAATGCGCATGGCCACCCCGAAGTGCCCGCCACCCATATCCCACACGCACGCAGATGTGAACCGAAATCGAAACTCCGGTTCGGCGAGCGTTCACGCACGTTTGCGACGTCGGACCAGCAGACCAGCCGCGACCAGCAGGCCCCCGATCGCGGGCGTCACCGGGGCCGCCTGCGCATCGCAACAGCCTCCCGGATCGCGGGGCACGTCCTCGGCGCCGGGCTGCACGATGCCGAACGTCTCGGCGATCGACGGCCACAGGAGCGCCTCGCAGGTGTCGCGCTGCATGGTGCCGACCGGGCACGAGACCGGGCCCTTCATCTCGACGTAGCGGAGCACGCGCGACCAGCTGGTGCCGTCGGCGCTGCGCCCGATCGCGAAGAAGTCCGGCTCCCAGTTGGCGCCGCACGCGAACAGCGTGTCGCCGCGATCGCCGAGGCACGCGGCCTGCGGCATGTCGGAGATCTTCTGGAAGGTCTGCCCGCGATCGTTCGACTCGTGGATGCCGCCCATCTGCGTCGCGACGAACACGGTGCCGTCGGCGCGCATGACGACGTTCCGGATCGTGTCCGTGGTCGTCAGCACCTCGGCGAACGTCTCGCCGCCGTCGGTGGATCGATAGAGCTTGTCGCCCTGCGGCAGCACCGCGCGCACCGAACGCACGAACACGACCTGCGGATCGTCGGGCGCCACTTCCTCGACGAGGACGAGCGGGCTCGTGCCGAGCATGAACGCGCTGATGCCGAGCATCGTCCAGTTCTGCCCGGCGTCGTCGGTGCGATAGAGGTGCACCGTCGGCGGGATCGAGCCACCGTCCGGTCCGGTCTGCGTCACCTGGTAGCCGGTGACGTACGCGCGCTGCGCGTTGGTCGGCGCGACCACCACGCTCTTCCACCACACGGTCGTCGACGAGAGGCCGAGCGGCGCGAACGTGTTGGCGTGATCGGTCGAGCGATAGACGTCGTTGGGTCGCCCCGCCTCCGCCGTCGCCACCCACACCGATTCGTCCGGACCCGTGTCGATGGCGTCGACCCACACACCGTCGAGATAGCCCGGGCTGGTGGGCAGCTGGCCCGCGGTCGCGGTCGTGAACGAGCAGCCACCGTCGCGGCTCACGCGCAGGCCCTCGAACGTGGTGGCGTAGATGTCGCCGTTCACGCCGATGCGGTACTTGGGATCGAACGTGCCCTCGTAGCCGACGTTCTGCTCGCAGACCCAGTAGAAATTCGCGCCGTCGTCGTGGCTGACGAGGAGGCCGAAGGTCACGCCGAGATAGATGTCGAGCTGGTTCTGCGGGCGGAACGACACCGACACCGACGACGGAAAGCGCCCGTTGGCGTCCGCCACGCCCGCGAGCGCGGCGAGCGCGGCAGCGGCGGCGGCGAGCGGGGCACGGCGCAACATCGGGCCGAGCGTACCCGGTTCAACCGATGCGTGCGAGCGCCTCGAACGCCCCCGACTCACCGAGACCGACCATGATCGCGGCGCCCATCACGCCGGCGACCACGTCGTCGAGGACCACGCCCGCACCACCAGGAACGTGCTCGTCGAACCAGCGCACCGGCGGCGGCTTGATGATGTCGAGCGCGCGGAACACCACGAACCCGATGCCCAGCACCCACCACGATCCGCGATCGACGAACGCGACGGTCGTGAGATAGCCCGCGACCTCGTCGATCACGATGCGCCCCGAGTCGTGCGTGCCCCACACCTGGTCCGCCTTGTGGGCGGCCGCGATGCCCACGAGAGTGACAGCGACGACGACGATGCCGAACAGCCAGGTGTCAGATCCTCGACACGCCCACGCCAGAGGTACGGCCACCACCGTTCCACACGTTCCCGGCGCAACCGGCGAATATCCGGCCCCACCGGCGGTGGCGACGGCACGAGCGACAAACGACGTCACGGCATCGAGGCGCATGTCACCCGGCTTGCAAGACGTCGTACCACGGCAACCAAGGCATCTGGGCCAGTGAACATCCGGACCAGCACGCGGGTCTACACGCGAGACCTGCAGGCAAAGTCGCTTGGAGCCACCGGAAAGAGGTGGTAAAGCTGGCCCCCAACCCGTCCGTCAACCGAAAGTAACCCTGTGGAACGCCTCACCATCCTCGCCCCCGCCATCATGCTGTTCGGGTTCGTCGTGGGCATGTTCGGGGTGTACTGCCTGCTGTGCTGGATGGGTCGCGCTCCCAAGCTCGGGAAGCTGAAGACCAACGATTTCTTCGGCCCGTTCTGCACGAGCTACATCGTGTGGCTGATTCAGCCGGTCGAGCGAATGTTGATCGCGTCACGCGTCTCTCCGAACATCGTGACCGGCCTCTCGCTGGCGGCGTGCATCGGTTCGGGCGTCGCGATCGCGTTCGGTCACCTCGCCACCGGCGCGTGGCTCTACATCGCCGGCGGTGTGCTCGATCTGATCGACGGGCGCCTCGCCCGTGCGCTGGGGCGACAGACGCAGGCCGGCGCGCTGTTCGACTCGGTCGCGGATCGCTGGGCCGAGCTCGCGTTCTTCACGGGGTTCGCTTGGCACCTCCGCGACGGCGGATGGCTGCTCGCGGTGATGGGTGCGGCCGGTGGCTCGCTGATGGTGAGCTACACGCGCGCTCGCGGTGAAGGCCTCGGTCTCGATCTGAAGGTCGGCTCGATGCAGCGCGCGGAGCGCATCGTGCTCGTCTCGCTCGGCACGCTCATCGCGGCGTGGTTCGCGGCGAGCCCGGCCACGCACGCGTTCTCTGCGCCCGCGGCGGGTATCGCCCTGGCGATCTGCGGTGTGCTCTCGGCGTGGACGGCCATGGGCCGCTGGATCGAGGGTTACCGCCAGCTCCTCGCGAAGGAGCCGGGCGCCGAGCGTCGTGCCGAGGAGGCCGAGGTTCGCGCTGCCGAGAAGGCGATGCGCATCACGGGTGAAGCCGCGATGCGCATCACCGGCGAGGTCTAGGCTGGCGTTTTAGCGGGGGCGACGGCTGCGGAGCCCGCTAGCTTCGTTGCCGGTCCCCCCCAAGTTCCTCACGACCAGTCGGTCGCTGCGGACTTGGGGCCCCACCGTCGCCTCGCTATCGGGCTTCCTCGCGTCGTCGCGGGAAGACCCCGTACAGAAGTACGAGGAGCAGCGCGAGCAGCGTGGAAGTAGGCGCGCCTTTATTGGTGGAGCAGCAGCCGCCGTCGTCGGGTGGTGACTCGGAGATGCAGACGTAGGTCGTGCCGTCGACGGTGTCGCAGGCGTAGCCGTCGGGGCAGAAGATCGAGCGCGACTCGTCGCAGGTGTAGGTGCACGAGTTGTTGATGCAGAGATAGGCCGAGCAGTCGGTGGCGGCGTCGCAGGACTGGCCGAGCGCGCCGGGCGGCTCGCCGGCGTAGTCGCAGACGCGGCCCTCGCCGATGACGTCGCGGCAGACCATGCCCGTGACGTCGCAGTCGGCGTCGCCGGTGCACGGCTGGCTGCAGAAGCGTGAGCGCGGATCGACCGACCAGTTGATGCACAGGCCGGTCATGCACTGCGTGTCGGCCTGACAGATGTCGCCGAGGCCGCTGGTCGGGCAGTCGGGATCGGGGAGCGGGCAGTCGCTGGTGCAGGTGCCGTCGGCGTTGCACGGCAAGCAGTCGGGGTCGGCGCTGCAGCCCGCGCGCACGCACAGGCCGTTCAGGCGACACGACGAGTCCATCGTGTCGATGAACGGCTGGATGAACTCCGCCATGTAGAGGTCGGGGCGCGCCTCGCCGCTCGGGTTGAGGCAGCCCTGGATCGAATACGAGTGCACGCCGGCGAGGTACTCGACGCCGTCGACGGTGATGAAGCCGGGGCCGCCCGAGTCGCCCTGGCAGATCGCAGAGGCCTCGTCGGTGTCGACGTCCGAGATCTCGAAGTAGTCGGGGTGCACGCCGCCGCCGATGACGTCGATGGTCATCATCGCCGTGCGCTTCTTGCCGTCGAGCTCGCGGGTCTGGCGATCGTGAATGCCGAACCCGACCGCGCGGTAGCTCGTGCCGACGAACGGCGTGAGGTCCAGCTTGTTCATCGGCACGACGAGCGCCGGATCCTGCGCGGTCGTGAGGAGCGAGACGGACACGTCGTGCGCGCCCGACAGGTTGCCGTTCCACATCGGGTGCGTGCGCGTCATGACCACGCCGATGCGCGTGCCGACCGACTCGGTGTCGTTGCCGAAGAACGCGGCGACCGCAGGATCACCGCCCGCCTCCTCGAGGCAGTGACCGGCCGAGAGCACGACCTGCGGCGAGACCAGCGTGCCGGTGCAGAACACGCGGCCGGTCGACGTGACGAGCGCGACCACGCCGGGATCGGCGGTGTCGAGCTCCGCCCCGACCACGGGCGCCTCCGACGTGCCGAGCTCCGGTGTCGACGCTTCGATCGTGCACGCGCTCGTGCACGCGGCCACGGCGGTGCCCAACCCCAGGCCCAGAAGGAGACGCATGTCCCATGCTACAAGGCGGCCGTGCGGATCACCACGTGGAACATCAACTCCATCCGCGCTCGCGAGAAGCGTGCGAAGGCGTGGATCGCAGCGAACCAGCCCGACGTCCTCTGCCTGCAGGAGACCAAGGTCGAGGAGGCGGGCTTTCCGGGCGCGCTCTTCGAGGAGCTCGGCTATCAGTGGGCGCACCTCGGGCAGAAGTCGTACAACGGCGTTGCGATCGCGGCGAAGAGCGAGCTCGTCGACGTGAAGCGCGGCTTCGGCGACGGCTGCGACGACACGCAGTCGCGGTTCCTGGTGGCGACGGTGAAGGGGGTGCGCGTGTGCTGCCTGTACGTGCCCAACGGGCAGGAGGTCGGGCACGAGAAGTACGTCTACAAGCTGGAGTGGCTGAAGCGGCTGCGCGCGTGGCTCGCGGCGAACACCGACGCCGGCGTCCCGCTGGCGCTGTGCGCCGACTGGAACGTCGCGATGACCGACCTCGACGTGCACGATCCCGCAGAATGGGCGGGCAAGATCCACTTCAGCGAGCCCGAGCGCGCCGCGATGAACGAGGTGTTCGGTGATGGCTTCACCGACTGCTATCGGGCGACGCACCCCGAGGGGCGCGCGTACTCGTGGTGGAGCTACCTCGGCATCGGGTTCTTCAAGGATCGCGGGCTGCGCATCGACATGATCCTGGCGAACGCGGCGCTGGCCGCGCGCCTGGTCGACTGCACGATCGATCGCGACGCGCGCAAGGGCCAGGACGCGAGCGACCACGCGCCGGTGACGGCCACGTTCAGCGACTAGAGTCGCGCGCGCGGCCGGTGCGCGCGGATGAAGGCCGTGGGATCGAGCTGCGCGTCGGGCGGGCCGTAGCCGCGGCCGAGCGGGCGGCCGACGAATCCTCGGATCTCGAGGTGCAGGTGCGCACGATAGACCCCGCCGGCCGTGCCGATCGTGCCGATGGGCTGGCCGCGCGCGACGAATTCGCCGAGGCGCACGTCGACGTGCTCGAGGTGCGCGTACAGCGACTCGATCACGCGCTCGCTGCCGTCTGCCTCGCGCACGCGATGTGCCACGCGCACGACGTTGCCCCAGCCGCCCTCGTGGTCGGTCGCGTCCACCACGCGCCCCCCGGCGACGGCGAGCACCGGATCGCCCTGGTCGCTGTCGCCGCCGCGCACGCCGTTCCAGTCGTTGCCGAGATGCGCGCTGTCGCCGCCGAACGGCTGCGCGTCGTAGTAGCCGACCGCGTCCGGCGCTCCGACCGGGAAGTCGAAGCCGTCGGCGAGCCCGAGCTGCAAGGCGAGCGCGATGAGGCGGTCCATACCGCGTCAACGCGCGGCGGGACCGCCTCCGTGTCAGGCGTGCGTCAGGCGATCGTCGCGCTCAGGGCGCGTTGGCCGCGCCCGGCGTCAGCGTGTTGCTCGCCGCCCAGTCGTTCGCCGCGTTGTTGGTGTCGGTGCCGTTCGGGATGCGCGACAGCGAGTGCGGCGCGGCGGGGTCGTCGAACGCCGCCGTCATCGTACCCTCGGCCAGGTTGATCAGCCCGAAGCCCGTGATGGTGATGGAGAGCGCACCCTCGTAGGCCAGCTTGTCGATCACGGTGTTGGTCGACGTGTTGGCCAGGATGATGCCGTCCGACGACGGTGTCGCGGCCGTGCCGCCGTTCTGGACCGCGTCCATCGTCGGCCACAGCGTGGTGGGCGGCGTGTAACGCACGCCCGCGCCCTGCACGGTCACCGCCGACGTCGAGATCACGAGGTAACCGCCCGACGGGATCGACGTCGCGGGCGCGAGCGGGATGCGCTTGTACTCCGCTGCCGTGCCCGAGCCGTTGATCATGATGAGCTCGATGTTGGCCAGCGGGTACGCCGAGCTCGTGCCGTTGAACAGCTCGATGTACTCGGTCATGTCGGTGCCGACCTGGTCGTAGTCCACCTCGTTGATCATGAGCGCGTTGGTGGCCTGCGTGACCGTGACGGTCGCGTTGCGCGTCACCGCGCCGAGCGTGGCCGAGACCGTCGCCGACGACACCATGCTCGCGTCCATGTAGCTGAACGTGTGCGAGACCTGCCCCGCGGGCACGGTGAGCATGGCCGGCAGCACGCCGGCGGTGGACGGGTTCACCGAGAGCGCGACGGTGGTGCCGCCGGCCGGCGCCGGGATGTCGAGGGTCACGGTGAACGTGATCGACGTGCCGGCGAACATGCTCGGAGTGGTCGGCGTGAGCGTCTGCAGCACGGGCTGCTCGCTCGCGCCGATGACGCGCACGTCGGCGGAGCGCGTGCCGCCGAGCGTCGCCGTCAGCGTCACGGTGCCGGCGGTGAGGCCGTTCACCAGCACGCTCGCGCTCGACATGCCCGTGGGCACGGTGACGCCGCCGCCGGGGATGGTGAGCACGGCCTCGTTGCTCGACGTGATCGGCACCGTCACGCCGGGTGACGGCGCCGGGCCGTTGAGCGTGACGGTGAGCGCGGTCGGAACCGTGGGCACGCCGTTCTGCGCTTCATAGACAAACGAGGTCGCCGGCGCGAACGTGAGGATGGCCGGCGCGCCCGCGACGAAGTCACTCGCGCCGCGCGGCAAGAGCTTGCTGCCGGTGCGCTGCGCCAGCACGCCGCTCACGCTGGTGAACGCGCGGCCGACGGTGATGGCGGGGCTGGGCACATGGAGGAAGTCGTCGACGACGATGGCGCCGCTGGTGTCGGTGAGCGTGAACTCGCCGGCGCCCGCGTTCACCGCGGTGGCCGACGACATGCCGACCTGGACCACGACGCCCTCGAGCTGCGCGGCGCGCGAGCCACCGGTCGTGATCTCGGCCGCGGTCGCCGTGACCGGCGCGGGCGCCGTCTCGACGCTGGCGTTGACGATGGTCCCCATCGTGACCATGTCGATCTCGGTCTGGCCGCCGAAGACCGCGACCCGGCCCTCGACCGTGACGCGGTTACCGACCTGCACCGAGGTGAGGAAGGAGCCCGTGTTGGTGAAGACGAAGATGCCGGAGTAGTTGGCGCCCAGGTCGCCGGTGTCGCCGGCCTTCACCTGCATGAAGAAGCCGTTCGACCCCTTGCCGGTGACGATGGCGTTACTGACGCGAACCATCGTGCCGACGGCGGTGGTGCCGTTCTTGATGTCGTAGATCGTGTCGTCCACGATCGTCGCCGGACACACGTCACCGGGCGACGACAGCCCCGGACAGAAGTCGCAGACGTCGCCGTTCATGTCGCCGTCACCGTTGGTCTGGCTGGTGTTGCTGGTGAACGGACAGTTGTCGGTGGCGTTGGCGATCGTGTCGTTGTCGAGGTCGGTGCCGACGGGCGTGGGATCGCACGCGTCACCCATGCCGTCGCCGTCGACGTCGGCCTGCACGCCGCTGTCCATGGGGCGGATCGGGTTGAAGGTGCGCGGACAGTTGTCCATCGCGTCGGCGCGGCCGTCGCCGTCCATGTCGGTCGCGGTGATGCCGTCGTACTCGTTCATGCGCGACGGCAGGCAGGTCGGCTCGTCGGCCGGCGGGGTGCAGATGATGGCCGGGTACGCCAGCGGCACGTTGCCGGCGAGCGTGGCGAAGGTCTGGTTGAACTCGCGCTGCGCGCAGATGCGGCGCGACTGCGTGCACACCGTGACCGTCTCGCAGGCGGTTGCGGAGAGCGCCGCGACCACGTCGTCCTCGCCGTAGAGCACGTCGCCGTCGCGCACGACGAGGGCCACGTCGGCGTCGCCGGCGGCGATGACCGCGCGGTACGTCTCGCCGGCGGTGGCGCGGAAGATCGCGATGTCGGCGAGCTTGCCGGTGGTGAGCGAGCCGATGAGCTCCTCGCTACGTCCCGAGAGGGCGGCGTTGATCGTCGCCATCTTCCAGATGTCCTCGTCGGTGAACGCGTCGTCGAGGTAGTTCTGGTTGAGCTCGTCGACGCACGCGAGCTCGCGCAGCATGTTGGCCGAGCCGGTGTAGGTCCAGTCGGTGCCGATCGCGACGGTGCCGCCGAGGCGGTGCATCACCTGCGCCTGCGACGTGTTGCCGAACAGCGAGATGTTCGAGCGCGGCGACCACACCAGGACCGAGCCGTCGGTGGCCATGTCGTAGTAGTCGGTGGCGTTGGCGGCGACCACGTGGACGTGCGCCGTGTTGTTCTCGACGAAGTCCTGGCCGCCGCCGAACGACGTGCGCTGGCACTGGAACTCGGCGCGCGAGCGGCTATCGATGCCCTCCGAGGCGTGGCTGACCAGCGAGTCGAGCGCCTTCACCTCGCGCTCGTCGTACTCGAAGTTCCAGCCGCAGTTGGCCGGGATGGTGTGCTCGTTGGTCGAGTTGTCGTTGAGGATGAAGACCTCGTACTGGAGCCGCTCGAAGCCGAGCGCGAACTCGGCGGCGGCGACGTCGTCGAGGTTGCGGACCATGCCGTCGGCGTGACCCGAGCCCGTCATCGACGTGGTGCCGGCGAGCACGTGGCGGATCTCGTTCCAGCGCACGCCGTCGGTGTTCGAGCTGGTGTTGCCGTACTGGTTGGGCGGCGTCGGCCACGCGTCGCGCCAGTCGTTGCGGTGACCGTAGCGGCGTGGGTCGTGCGCGGCGGTCGAGGCCAGCGGCGCACGGTTGTTGTACGTGACGTGATCGTGGGCGTTGATGAGGCCGGGCGAGATGACGTTGTCGCCGCAGTTGATGCGCTTGGCGGTCGCGAAGCCGGGCGCGCCCGACGGATCACAGCCGACGTACGTGATGAGGTTGCCGTCGTAGACCACGGCGCCGTCGAGGTACGTGGTGCCGAGCCCCAGCACGGTGCCCTGGAGGACGACGGCGCTGCCGGTGCCGGTCGTGACGTCGCAGTCGCCCGTGGTCGGCGCGGCGAGCTGGGTCGGGCACTGCATGACCGTGGCCGGCATGCCGTCCGGCATCGCATCGGTGCCGGCATCCGGACCGGCGTCGGGATCCGGCGCGTCCGGGTTGGCCGAGTCCGGGTTGGCGGAGTCCGGATCGCCCGGCTCGTCATCACCACCACACCCACCACATCCTGTGAGCCCGAAGACAAGCGCGGAAGTCAGGAGGAGAAACGAGGCGTAACGGAGGGGTACCGACGACATGGTCGGCGTTTATGGCACAGGCACGTGGCGGAACGAACTCCGTTTATTGGCGAGACAAAGGCGACGCGAGCTTCCGCACATTTCGCCGACTTGGATCCCGCTGGATCCAGCCCAAACGCGTCGAGAACCCGCTACGCTGGGGGCGTGAGCGTCGACAGCACGGGGCGACGTCGAGCCGGGGAATCGGGCCAGACCTCGAGCGCGGGATCTGCGCGCCCGTCGCCGGGCAAACGCGCGCCCACGGATACGCTCGCCTCGAACGGGCTCGATGGCGATGACGCGGCGGGGACGTCTCCGCACCCGCTGGCGGCACCGTTCGCCGCGCTGCCAGTCCAGGCGCGGGTCGTCGATGCGTTCGACTTCGACTACGCGGCCGCCACGGGGGACACCCACGCGCTGGCGCACGCCGGCACCCAGGGCGGGGCCGCGCCGCTACCGCACCTCGAGCGCATCCAGGAGTCGTTCGGCCGCCACGACGTGCGCGGCGTCGCGGCGCACCTCGACGGCAGCGCCGCGGCGAGCGCGACGGCGATGGGCGCGACCGCATACGCGCACGGGGAGGACGTCGCCTTCGCCGGCTCGCCGACGCTCCACACCGCGGCGCACGAGGCGGCGCACGTGATCCAGCAGCGCGGCGGTGGCGTCGCGGTTGCCACGCGCGGCGCCGTCGGCCAGGTCGGTGACGCGTGGGAGGCACACGCGGACGCCGTCGCCGATCGCGTGGTCGCGGGTGGCTCGGCCGAGGATCTGCTCGACGCCGCGCCGGCCGGAGGTCCGCCGGTGCAGCGGCAGCAGGGCGCTGCAGAGGCGCGGCACTCGCGCGTCACGGTGGCGAGCTCGGTGCAGGCCAATCGCCCCACGTATCCCGACGATCGAACCGGCGGTCGCTTGACCACCGCGCTACTCGCCGAGCTGCGTGGGCGCCGGACGTCGGTCGCGGATGCCGCGCAGCGGGCCGGTGGGGGCACTCACCGCTTCGGGCGGCCGGGCGCGTCGGGAGAGGAGCGCGAGGGCATGAGCGTCGGCCACACCGCCGCGGCCTCCGCGGGCGTGGTGCGACGGGCGGTGGTGATCGGGAACGCCGACTACAACGCCGGCACGACGATGGGGCACACCGTCGAGCCCAGCCGC
Organism: Kofleriaceae bacterium; assembly: GCA_035525615.1. Taxonomy (GTDB): domain Bacteria; phylum Myxococcota_A; class Polyangia; order Haliangiales; family Haliangiaceae; genus UBA2376. Next base: position 28,465 of record DATLEB010000325.1, read on the forward strand.
GATCTGCCCGAGGTGACGGCCGACGTGGCGCGTGTGCCGCCGCGGCTGCGCGGCTATCAGATCACGTCGCTCGCCAACCAGACCGGCGCCCAGATCGCGACCGCGGTGCAGGCCGGCCTCTCGGGTCTCACCGCCGGCAGCGAGCTGGTCTTCTTCTATCACGGGCACGGGACCATCGAGGGCCTGATCGGCGTCGACGGGAGCGTGTTCACGCCGGCGCAGGCCGGCGCGATCCGCGACGCCGCGCGCACCGCGCAGGTCGACTTCACGATGATCCTCGAGGGCTGTCACACCGGCATCTTCGTGGACTTCATCCGCGGCCGTGAGCTCGCAGACACGCGCGCGGCCGCGCAGGCGCAGCAAGCCGCCGACGCGCCGGGCTCGCAGGCCGCTCGCAACGACGCCGCGCTGATCGCGCTGCTCGACGCCGCCATCGCGGCGCAGCAGGCGCGCGACCGCTACAACACCGCCATGCAGGCCTGGTGGGCGCGCCGCTTCGAGGTCGAGGCGGCGATGTCCGCCGCGCTCACCGCCGGCACGCCGATGGATCAGGCGACGGCGCCGTGGGACGCGCACCTGATCCTGCGCACCGGTCACTTCAACACGCTCGCCACCGCGGCCAACCCGCAGCTCGCCACGTTGCCGGCGCGCGCCCAGGCGCTGAACGGAACCGCGCGTGCGCTGCAGCTCCGGGCGGTCGCCGCGCGCGCGGACCAGACCGTCGACGACGACATGCAAGGTCAGCTCGACGACATGGACCAGGTCCTCAACGAGGTCTTGCGCCTCGCCGACGACGCGCTGGCGCGCGAGCCGTGATCGCGTCGCGCGCCGCACGACCCTCACCCCTCCGGCGTTAAATCGCGCGCGGCAGGCGCGGCACCCCGACGAGGATGCGCCCGATGGCGTTGCGGTCTGCGGAATTGCCCGATACCGTGACCGTGCTCGTGCCTGACGAACTTGCGGAGCTTGCGTGGTTCAAGAGGGGGACCGCGACGGTCGGCGATACGCTTCGCACGATCGGCGAGGGCCTCGGCGCGGCCGCGAAGGCGATCGTCGTCCAGTCCCGTTCCGACGTGGGCACGCTCGCCGTCAAGACGGCCGAGATCACCGTCGAGGTCGAGCTGACCGCCCGCGCGGAGAAGAACGGAGTCGGCATCGAGCCGGGCTCGCCCGTGGGCATCACGGGTCTGCGGTTCGTCACCGACGAGCAAAGCAAGCACATGACGAACCGCGCGACCGTCAAGCTGACGGTGGTCGCCGTCACCGAGCCTACCGATGCCAAGGCCGATGCCAAGGACAGCGACAAGGACGGCACCGGCGCGGCGCTGCGCCCGCGACCGGCCGACATCGATCGACGCGCCGACGACATCCGCGATCGCGCCGACGTCGCGATCCGCGAACGCCCCGCGCTGGCGGATCGCAGCACGCAACCGACGCAGCCCGAGCGACCGAAACCGCGCTGGCCGTGGGATCGATGGGAGCCCAAGTCGCTCCACGACTTCCTCGGCGTCGTCGACAAGGTGCAGACCTCGGTCGCGCTCGAGCCGGCGCGCGATCCCATCGATCCGGTGCCCGGTGATCGCCGTGTCCTGGTCGCGCTCGCGAGCCAGGTCGCCAACTTGCTCACCAGGATCCGAGGCTCGACCGACGCCGAGCGCGAAGGCAATCCGCAAGCCGCCGAGATCGAGCGCGCGCTCGCGAACGCCGGCGAGATGCTCGTGCACGACAGCGGCCAGGACTACGCCCTGCGCGTGCAGATCCTCACCACCACGGCGATGATCGCGGCGTACTTCAAGGGCGTCCTGTCGGCGGGGTCGCCATGAGCCCGCTGCCCGACTTTCTGGCCAACCTCAGGCCGCCCGCCGACAACGCAGACCCGTCTTCCGTCGACATCTTCGGCGCGGTCAGGAACCTGCACTCGGCCGTCGACGGCTTCATCAGCCCTTACTTCTCGGAGTTCCGCGACAAGGTCGTGGGGCTGGTCGACGACTTCACGACGTCGACGCCGCCCGAGGTCCCGCGCATCGTGGCGACCATCCGCGACGCGGTCCTCGACGGCATGCAGCAACGGATCGGCGACATCCTGCAAGGAGCGATCGGCACCATGGCGGACGGATTCTTCGCGAGCCTCGGCACGTTCTTGACCACGCACTTCGGCGGCGGCGCCAAGCCCGATCTGGACCCGGTCGAGGCCGACCAGATCGTTCATCAGATCGCCGCCGCGGTGACGGCCGCCGAGAAGACGCTCAACCAGCAGGGCCTGGTCATCAGTCAAGGCACGGTCGAGCTCGATGTCTTTCTCAAGCCGGTCGGATCGACCGCGTCCAACGCGGGCGCGCGCGCCCGCCTGGTCTTCAACATCACGCCGCGCGTCTGACGAGGAGATCGATCATGGTCGCAACCGCCATCGCATCCGTCGCATCGTTCTCGGTCGTGCTCGCGGAGAGTTTTGCCGCGGTCGGGCTGTCGACGATCATGCCGAACCTGTTCATCGCCGCCGCCAAGGCCGCCAAGGGCGTCGCAGGCGGAACCGGATCGAGCCCCGAACTGATCGCGAAGCTGAACGCGCTGCACACGAAGCTCGCGGCCGGAGCCACCGCGAGCGATACCGAGGTTCGTACGGCCGCCGCCGCCGTCGACACCGCGTTCATCGCCGCGGGCGCTCCCCAGAGCGCGACCACCGCCCCCGCGACCGAGCTCAGCGCGATGTTCCACGGCGAGAGCCCGGTCAAGAAGGCGATGGACATGGTCGCGAAGGCCGCGCACGCGGTCGATCACCTGGACGTGCTGGTGCCGACCAAGGCGAGCATCGACGCCGAGTTCGAGTTCCATGCTGCCGAGAAGATGACGGGCGAAGCCGCCCTCGGTGCGGCGATCGAGATGGTGACGATCAAGGCCGGGTACTCGGCGCTGTACGAGGCGACCTCGCGCAACAAGGTTTCGCTGCACGTCGAGTTCGCGCTGGTCGGCGTCGATCTGTAGCGATGGCGCGCCCGGGACGCCCGGCCGTCAACAGCCTGCCTCTGGTCATGGCGGGGCCGATCGTGCGGCGCGTGACGACCAGCGAGGTCGCGGTGTGGATCGCGCTGCGCGAGCCGCGCGAGGTGACGCTTAGCCTGCACCGAGTCAACGGCGCGCGCATCCATCGCGGGCGTCGTAGCCACACGATCGAGGTCGGCCCGCGGCTGCACCTCGCGGTCGCGATCATCCGCGGCGTCGCGCTCACGCCGGGCACGCGCTACGGCTACGACCTCGAGCTCACGGTGCGCGGCAAGTCGCCCTTGTCGATCCTCGACCCGAAATGCGTCAAGGACGCCAAGGCGGCGCTGTGCCTGACCGGGTGCGATCGGCCGACGTTCGTGGTGCCGCCCGACAAGCTGGAGGAGATCGATATCGTCCACGGCTCGTGCCGCATGCCGCACGGTCCCCCGCCCGACCTTCTCGCGCAGCTCGCGCCGATGCTCGACGCGGTCGCCATCGACGGCTCGCGCCCGCAACAGCTGCTGTTGACGGGTGACCAGATCTACGCTGACGACGTGGCCGGGCCGTTGCTCGCCTCGATCATCGAGCTGGCGGACGATCTGTTCGCGACGTCTCCGAAAGCGAATCGCGCACCGGTGCGAGTGGGCGGCGCCGCGCTCCCGGAGAGCGATCTTTCACCGTACCAGCGCGAGTCGCTGGCGGGCTTGCTCGTCAATCCCGGCGACGTGACGTGTCACCTCGCGCGGTTCGAGGAGTTCGCCGCGATGTACCTGATGGTGTGGTCGGACGCCGTGTGGCCGAGCCCGCTGCCCACGGACAGCGAGGTCGGCGCGATCGCCACCGGCATCGCGGGCGGCATCGACGGCTCGGAGAAGGCGCACTGGGATCGTGACCGCGAGCGCCTCCGGCTGTTCCACGACGGCGTCAGGAACGTGCGGCGCGCGCTCGCCAACATCGCGACCTACATGATCTGCGACGATCACGAGATCGCCGACGACTGGTACATCGACGCGCTGTGGACGCGGAAGGTTCTGGGCGATCCGGACGGCAAGACGATCGTGCGGCGTGGCCTCGCGGCGTACGCGCTGTTCCAGGCGTGGGGCAACGATCCTGACGCGGTGTTGCCGGCGATCGACGCGATCTCGCGGTGGCGAGCGCGCTCGCTCAAGGAGACCGCGCTCGACGGCGTGCTCGGGTTGCCGAGCGGCACGGTGCTCGACGGCGGTCACATCAAGCGCGACCAGCACAAGGCGGTGCGATGGAGCTACACGGTGCCCGGTCCCGTGCACCGGCTCGCGGTGCTCGACACCCGGACGCGCCGCGTGTTCACCGGCGACAGCATGGCGCTGGTGCCGCCCGACGAGATCGCACCGATCGTGCGATCGACGGGCAAGCCGTCGGAGCTGACGATCGTGGTGTCACCGTCGGGGATCATCGAGCCGCCGCCGTACGAGGTGATGCGGCTCCTCGCGCGCCACTCGTCCGAGCGCGCGTCGACCCGCAAGTTCGACGCCGAGATGTGGCTCGCGAGCAGCGAGGCGCTGGCGGCGCTCGTCGAGGCCCTGTTCGCGGAGAAGCGCGCGCTGGTGGTGTCGGGTGACGTGCACTACGGCTACGCGGGCACGCTCGACCGCGAGGACAGCGAGGACAGCGACATCACGCGCCACGTGCCGTGTTTCATCTGCAGCCCGCTTCTGAACTCGTTCGTCGGCGACAAGCGCGCGTCGCTCACCGTGATCGCCCCGCCGTGGCCCGACGGCCAGGAAGTCTCACGCTACGGGACGCCGATGTGGGACGGCCAGCTGGGCCGCGTCCAGATCCGGCGCTTCGACGGAGTTCTGGCCGTACACCACACCTGGTACTTCGCCCACGACAAGAAGCGCACCCTGAACCTCGCGTTCGAATCGCGCTGACTAACCGCGCGGAACGCCTGGCTGATGGCAGACGAAGCCCGATCTGCAACCTCCGGGGACTCCCTGGTGTCCGGATCAGCAAGGGAATGGACGAGCGTCTCTGCAAGTTCCCAAGATCGAGAGCCGTCGTCGCCCGTTGGAGATCATCATGAAGCGTGAGCGCCGCCCCGGGAGCATGAGTCTCTGGACCATCGTGGAGTCGCTGCAGCGGCGACTCGAGCGCCAGGGCCTGGCCAAGGACGTCATCGACGCAGCGGTCGTGACGGCGCTGGCGCAGGCCATGAACGGCGCGATTCGCGCCTGACTGGTCAGGCCGGAAGCTCGATCCAGAAGGTCGTACCGCCGCGAGCGGTACTCTCGACTCCGACCGCACCACCGTGCGCGGTGGCCACAGCACGAACGATCGCGAGCCCGAGCCCGCTGCCGCCCTCCGCGGCGCGGGTGGTGAAGAAGCGGTCCCACACGCGAGCCTGCACGGCGGCGGAGATGGGCGCGCCGTGGTCGTGCACCGCGAGGCGCACGCGCCGGTGGCGGCGCCGGCCCGAGGGCGTGACCGTGAGCGTGATGGGCGTGCCGGGTGTGGCGTGCTGCGCCGCGTTGGCGAGGAGGTTGTCGAGCGCCGCCTCGAGCGCGGCGGGACGGACGCGCAGGCGCACGGCGTCACGCGTGGTGGGCGGGCCGGGGGCGTCGATGCGCGTGGCGACACCGGTGCGCTCGGCCGTGCGGGTGAGCGCGGCGGCGGCGAGCGCGGCGACGTCGGTGTCCTCGAGCGCGGCGTCGTCGGACTCGAGGCGCGAGAGCTCGAGCAGCCGGACGACCAGGCGATCGAGTCGCGCCGCGTCGTCGAGGATCATGGCGAGGAAGCGCGCGCGTGCGGGGGCGTCGTCGGCGGCGCCGTCGCGCAGGAGCTCGGCGGCGCCGCGGATGCCGGTGAGCGGCGTCTTGAGCTCGTGACTGATGTCGGCGGCGAGCGCGCGCTGATCGCGGGCGCGGCGGTCGAGCTCGGTGGCCATGCGCTCGAGGGCGCGCGAGAGCTGACCGATCTCGTCGGCGCGGTCGAGGGCGAGGCGCACGTCGCGATCGCCGGCGGCCATGCGCTCGGCGGCGCGCGTGAGCTTGCCGAGCGGGCGCGCGATCGTGGCGGCGAGGAACAGGGAGAGGATCGTGGTGAGGGCGAGCGCGGCGAGCAGCAGATCGAACAGCCACGTGCGCAGGCGGAAGAGCTGGAGCTTCACGGTCTGCGTCGAGCGCGTGACGTAGACGATGCCGTCGACGTGTGTGCCCGACGGCGTGCTGCGCGTGATGGGGAGTGCGGCGAAGAGGTACACGCGCTCCTGGTTGCCCCACAGGCGCGTCGCCGAGCCGTAACGGCCGGCGAGCGCGGTCTGCACCTCGCGGCGCGACGAGACGTCCTGCGCCTCGGGGACCTCCGGCGCATGGGTCGGGCCGGTGCCGCCGTAGAGGTGCGGGACCGCGGGCTCGGCGCCCTCGGGTGGGCCGGCGGCGTGCGAGTCGGCGACGACGCGGCCGCGCTCGTCGAGGAGGCGGATGCGCGTGCGGGTGTGGCGCGCGGCGGAGGCGAGCGCGGGGCCGCGGTCGGCGAGCCGTGGGCCGGTGCCATCGTCGGCGACGAGGGCGCGCACCAGCTCCGCCTGGTGGACCATGTCGCGCTCGAGCGCGGCGAGGAGCTGGCGCTCGTGCATGCGCGCGAACACCACGCCGGCGAGCGGCACGGCCACGACGATGACGTTGACCAGCAGGAGGCGATAGCGGATGCGCGCGAGGTGCGCGGCCGCCCTAGAGGCTGCGGTAGCCCAGCCCATGGACGGTCGCGATCGGGTCGACGCCGTGGACGGCGAGCTTGGCGCGGATGTTCCGGACGTGGGTGTCGACGGTGCGCGCGGTGACGTGATGGTCGCCGTCGTAGGCGCACGTGATGAGCTGCGTGCGCGAGAGGACGCGGCCGGGATGCTCGAAGAGCGCGGCGAGGAGCCGCAGCTCGGTCACGGTGAGCGGGATGACGTGGTGACCGTCGATCGTGCACTCGGCGCGGGCGCGATCGATGGTGAGCCGGCCGCGCACGAGCGGCGGCGGAGGAGGATCGATGGCGTCGGCGTCGTCGGTGGTGCGGCGGAGGACGGCCTTCACGCGCGCGGCGAGCTCGCGCGGCGAGAAGGGCTTGGTGACGTAGTCGTCGCCGCCGAGCTCGAGGCCGAGCACGCGATCGGTCTCCTCGGTGCGCGAGGAGAGGAAGATGATGGGGACGCGCGCGGTGGCGCGCACGCGGCGGCAGACGGAGAGGCCGTCGAGCTCCGGCATGAGCACGTCGAGGATGACGAGATCGATGCCGCCCTGGCGCAGCCGCACGAGCGCTTCCTCGCCGTTCACGGCGAGGTCGACGGTGTGTCCGTCGCGCACCAGCGCGTACTGCACGACTTCACGGATGTGGGCCTCGTCATCGGCCACGAGGACGCGGCTCATGCGGGTGGAACGCGGGCGCCGGACAGATCATTCCCGAACAGCTCGTCGAGGCTCTCGACGCGTGCGGCGAGATCGGCGGCGAGCTCGGCGGCGGTGTCGTCGGCGGTGCCGGCGAAGCGCACCAGCTCGAGCTGCGCGGTGAGCTGGGTCACGACCTCGTCGACCTGCTCGATCTCGCCGGCGAAGCGGTCGCGCAGCGCGCGCATCCGGCGGATGGTCTGCACGCGGCGCTGCGCCGTGGCGATGGCGCCCGGGTGCGCGCCTCCGCGCTCGAGGGCGGCCACGCGTGCGAGCGCGGCGGCCTCGTCGAGGTCGGCGCGGGCGAGGACGGCGTCGAGCTCGGCGAGGCGGGCGCGACCGTCGCGCACGCGGCGAACCAGCGCGCGGGCGCCGGCCTCGTCGGGGAGCGCGCCGGCGAGCGGCGTTCCGGCGGCCCGGCGAAGCGCGTCGACCAGCGCCTGCGCGCGCGGATCGTCGTCGTCGCTGCCGGCGGCGATCACGGGCGCGTAGAGCGGCCACACGGCGAGGACGGCGAGCGCGTCGACGGTCGAGGCCTTCCAGCGCACGATCGCGACCAGCGCGAGGACGGCGCCGACGCCCGCGTACGCGACCGCGAGATCGACGACGGTCACGGCACGACCTCGTACGACAGCGGCGCGGCCTCGCGCCCGTACACGCCGCGGGCGCTGCGCGTGGACTGCAGGACGGCGTCGTAGAGGCTGCCCTCGACGGGGCGCAGGAACGGCACGTCCTCGGTACGCGGGCGGACCAGCCACGGGCGACCGGTCCACGCGACCTGCGCGCCGACCATCATGAAGAGCGTCGCGAACAGCGCGAGCACGAGGCCGGCGTCCTTGCTGCTCGCGCGGTGGAGCCCGGCGGCCATCACGGCGACCGCGGCGAGCCCGCCGAAGCCGCCGCACGTGACGGTCAGCAGGATCGAGCCGTGATACTGGAAGTCGACGGCGCGCGCGACGAGCATCACGGGGACGAGCGCGACCATCACGAGCCCGCCGGTGGCGAGCGCCGTCACGACCAGCGCGAGATCCTTGGCCATCGTCGCCTCGCGTCCGACGGCGCGCGAGAGCGCGGTGAGGGCGGGCGCGCAGAGCGCGGCGGTGACGAGGAGCGCGATGGGCAGCTTCGCCGCGGCGTATGCGATCTGCACGCCCCCGCGGAACGCGCCCATCGCCGCACCGGTGATCGCCGCACACACGACGATCGACATCACGAACACGCGCATCAGCGCGGCGAGTCCAACGCCGGCCTCGATGCGCGCCAGCACGCCGCGACGATCGCGCAGCAGCTGATCGACGAGCGCCAGGCCGCCGGCACGCGTTGCGCCCGGATTCGTGCCGGCCGACGACGAGCCGACCGACGTCGCAGACGCCGCGGCCGCGGCGGCCGCTGCATCCATTCCCATCTCGGCGGCGGTCACAGCACCACCTCCGCGGTCATCTCCGAGAACAGGCGCGCGCCGATCACCAGCGCGATCGCCGCCCACGTCCAGAACAGCATCCCGCGGCCCACGACCGGAAACGCGCCATCGTAGAGCGCCGTGTAGAGGCGGCGCAGACCGATTCCGGCGCCGACCGCCACGGTGACCGCGCCCAGGGCGAACGCCGTGCTCGTCCCCGAGCTCACGCCGAGGAACAGGAGCGGCAGCACGAGCCCGGCGTAGACCAGCCCGAGCGAGCACAGCGCCTTTCCCACCGCGCGCATCACCTGCGCGATCGGCGGCGCCGCGCCGGACGCGGCGGTCGCGATGTAGAGCGCCGGCAGCGTCAACGCGGCGACGGCAAACACCACGGCCGGCACGGCGATCATCGGCGCCAGGTCCCCCAGTCGCAGGGCCAGCACGCCGCCGACACCGAGCGGTCCGGCCGCTGCCGCGGCGATCGACGTCGCCGATTCCTGTCTCGAAGCTTCGGGCTCCACGGGTTTCTCCTCGTTGTTGAGACGAGAAGACGCCCGGTGCGTCCAGCCGCGGCTCACACCGCGTGAAGGTCCGGCGAAGCGATCGTCAAGATCCTGCGCAGACGCCGCCACGCCAGGCTGCGACCAGATTACGAGGTGAGCGGCGCGAACGCGATCACGGAGTACGCGATCGCCTCGTCGCGCCCAGGATTGGCGTAGCCGTGGCGCTGGTCGCCGCGGAACACCACGACATCGCCGGTCTCCAGCAAGAAGCCGTCGCCGGCGACGAACAGCTGCACCTGCCCGCGCTCGCACGCCAGGTACTCGCGCGTGCCGGGCGCGTGCGGTACGCCGGTCATGCGCGCGCCGACCGGCAAGGTCAGGCGCTCCAGGTCCAGGCCGGGCAGCGGCTCGGGCAGGAGCTTGCGCACGCTGACCGGGCCCCGCGTGCGCACTGGAAGCTCGCTCGCGCGCAGGTGGCGCACCGGCTGCTTGGGCGACGCGAGCAGCTCGTCGAGGCGGATCTGCAGCGCATCGGCGACGCGCGTGAGCACCTGCAGGGTCGGGTTGGCAGCGCCACTTTCGAGGTGCGACCACGTCGCGCGCGGGATGCCGGCCATCTTCGCGATCTGCTGCTGCGAGAGGCCGCGCGCCTCGCGGATCGCGCGCACGTTGGCGGCCAGGTGGTCGCTGGGGTCGGGGTCGCGGTCGCCCATGGGTTGGTCTCCTGCCAACAGAATGGCACGGGAGATGACGCATTGGCAGCGGCGGCGCACCTTCGCCGCATGGACCTGCACGACAAGAACGTGATCGTCACCGGCGCCAGCCGCGGCCTCGGGCGCGCGCTGGCCGAACGTCTCGCCGCCGAGGGCGCACGCGTCGTCGGTGTGGCGCGCAGCGAGCCCGAGCTCGCCCGAGCCATGGCCGAGATCCGCGCGCGCGGCGGCGTGGCGCACGCCGTCGTGGCCGATGTCGCCGACAAGGACGCGGTGGCGCGCATCGCCGGGCAGGCCGCCGCGCTGGTCGGCCCGATCGACGTCCTCGTGCACAACGCGTCCACGCTCGGGCCGGTGCCGCTGCGCTTGCTGCTCGACACCGAATGCGAGGACCTCGCGGCGGTGCTCGAGACCAACCTGGTCGGTCCGTTCCGGCTGACCAAGCTCGTGGCCGGCCCGATGGCGCTGCGCGGTGACGGCGTGGTCGTGCATCTCAGCTCCGACGCGGCGACGTCGGCGTATCCGCGCTGGGGCGCGTACGGGGCGGCGAAGGCGGCGCAGGATCACCTGTCGCGGATTCTCGCGGCGGAGCTCGAGGGCACCGGCGTGCGCGTCATCGCCGTCGATCCGGGCGAGATGGACACCGTCATGCACGCAGCAGCGATCCCGGACGCGGACCCGAGCACGCTGGCGCGGCCCGCGGACGTGGCCGCCGCGATCGTCGGGATGATCCGCGACGCGGTGCGCGCGCCGGCTGGTGCGCGCCTCGAGGCCAGCGCGTGGACGAAGGCGCAGGAAGGAACGGCCACGTCATGATGTCCGGAACCCCGCGCGACGCGCGCTATTCGCTCTCGACCGACGCTGTCGATCGCCACGACGTCCGGCTCGTCGTCATCGATCCAGCGCGTGAGGGCGACGACGCCGTCGCCCTCACGCGGTTCGCGTCGCTGCCCGCGCTCCTCGCGCCGGGCGACCTCGTCGTCGTGAACGACGCGGCGACGTTGCCGGCGTCCTTCGCGGGGATGACCGCGGATGGCGCGCCCGTCGAGGTGCGGCTGCTGCCGCCGGTGGGCGGACCTCGCGTGTCGGCGGTGCTCTTCGGCGCCGGCGATCACGCGACCCCGACCGAGCATCGCCCGCCGCCGCCGCCGCTCGCGGCCGGCGACAAGCTGGCGCTCGGCGGCCGGCTGCGCGCGCGTGTGGTGTCGATCGCCGGCCGGCAGGTGACGCTCGATCTCGATCCCGGCAGCGCCGAGCCCGAGGCGCTGTGGCAGGCGATCTACGCCGCCGGCCGCCCCGTGCAGTACGCGCATCGCGCCGCGCCGCTGCCGCTGTGGGCGGTCCAGACCGTGTACGCGTCGCGGCCGTGGTCGGCCGAGATGCCGTCGGCGGGCCGCCCGCTCACGTGGGACATCCTGCTCGCGCTGCGACGGCGCGGCATCGGCGTCGCGTCGCTCACGCACGCCGCGGGGCTCTCGGCGACCGGCGACCCGGCGCTCGACGCGGCGCTGCCGCTGCCCGAGCCGTACGACCTTCCGGCGACGACGGTCGCCGCGATCGCCGCGACGCGCGCGCGCGGAGGTCGCGTGATCGCGGTCGGTACGACCGTCGTTCGCGCGCTCGAGTCGGCGGCGGCGCGGACCGGCGGCCTCGCGCCGGGGCCGGGGCTCGCCGCGCTGGTCGTCACACCGGCGCACCGCATGCGCGTGGTGGACGGCATCGTGAGCGGCCTCCACGGCCCCGAGGAGAGCCACTTCCGCCTGCTCGGCGCGCTCGTCGCACGCGACACGCTCGACCGCGCACTTGCTTGCGCGGCGACGGCGGGCCTACATGGTCACGAGCTGGGCGATACGTGCGTGATCGCGCCCGGAATCATTCAAGCTCCTCGCGTGAGGTGATCTCCCGCAGAGGACCTGACACCGGTCCGACAGGGTCCTGTCGCCGAGCACGCGGGAACTGACCGACCGAGCGCGTCAACTACGCGACGCGAACGGAAACGCCCGCTGGTACGGGTCGTGATGAAGAGAGCGGTCATGGACCTCACTCCTGAACAGCTCCAGTCCCGCGTGGTGCGCTCCGACGCCGTGCTGGTGGGACCGGGTGGCGCGACGGTCGCCATCGCCGACGGTGTACGCATCGGCCGTGACCGCGCCGCGTGCGAGGTGGCGGTGCTGCACGCGTCGGTGTCGGCGGTGCACGCACGCATCGCGCGCGACCCGCTCGGCTGGTACGTGGCCGACCTCGGCAGCAAGAACGGCACGGCGGTCGACGGCGTCAGCGCGGCGCCGGTCTCGTACCTGCGGCCTGGCGCGCAGCTCCGGCTCGGCGATGTCGTGCTGGGCTTCGCGCACAGGTCGCGCTCTCCGCGCGTGGTCACCATCGAGAGCGACGACGGCCGGCGCTTCGAGCTGAGCTCGAGCGAAGCGGCGATCCGCGGCGACGACGGCGCGATCGTGCTGGCGCCGCGGGAGCTCGAGCTGGTGATCGCGCTGGTGGCGCGCCGCTGCACGCTGTCGCCCGAGCAGGCGTACGTGCGCGGCTCGGAGCTGGCGCCGACGCTGGGCTTCCATTCGATCGAGGCCGACGACGAGAACGTGCGCGAGCTGGTGCTCCGCGTGCGCAAGAAGCTCCGGACGATCGGCGGCGACCAGCTCATCGAGACGCGGCGGAGCGCGGGCTACCGGCTTCGTGGCACACTCGAGGCGTGGTAGACGACGACGAGATCATCAAGGCGGCGAACAAGTTCTTCGGGAGCGTGGGCAGCGCGCTGAAGAAGGGCGCGCAGAGCGCGGCGAAGGCGGGCAAGACCGTCACCGGCGTCGGGCGCGGCTCGGTGCGCGTGACGGTCGACTCGGGCAAGGCGACACCGGGCGGCGACGTGCGCGGCAAGGTCTTCCTCGAGCTCAACGAGCCGGTGGACGCGAAGAAGCTGGTGGTCGAGCTGCGCGCCAGCCAGCGCGTGTTCGATGCGCGCGGCGGCGTGCGCGCGCTCGCGACGACGACCACGACCATCTACCGCTTCGAGAGCGAGCTGAGCGGCGCGCGCAGCTATCACAAGGAAGAGCTGCCGTTCACGCTGACGGTGCCCAGGGACACCGGCACGCGACCGCAGGCCCCGGCCGGGCGCATCGGCGACGTGGCGCGCGCGGTGTCGTCGGTGGTGCAGCCGACGACCGGGCCGGTCGAGTGGCGCGTGGTGGCGACCCTCGTGATCTCGTTCGGACGCGACCTCGAGCACGCCGTCGACATCGCCGTGGTGTGAGCGCGCCGGCGCGGCTCAGGTGCCGAAGCGTGGCAGCTGCTTGGCGCGCTCCGAGAGCGTCGCGGTCGCGCAGAGCCGGTCGAGGTGATCGCGCAGGCGCTCGAGCGGGAGCTCGTCGCTGCCCGAGTCGCGGCACATCACCTTGATGACGAAGCTCCCGTCGCGGAACGGGATGGTCAGCGCGCCGACGTAGATCGTGCCGGCGGACTCGTCCTGCGCCTCGAAGATCATCTCGAGCGCGGGGACGCCGTCGATGGCGAGCGCGCCGATCGAGAGCAGCGACGCGCCGGCCTCGTCGAGCGGGCCGCGCAGGTGCTCGTAGAGCGCGGGCAGATCGCCGAGCGGGGAGACGAGATCAGGCGGGATGTCGAACGCGCGGGCGACGAGGATATCGTCCGGCGCCCGGACGAAGACGGAGTGGCCGTCGGGCGACGTGCCTTCTGCCCATCCGTCGACTTCGAAGCGGAGATCGGGGTTGGGGGACATGTCGAAGCTTGACCGCAAGCTCGACGGCGCAACAGTGAGCCGTCACGCGCGGGCGAGCGCTGCGGCACAGCCTTTGAGAATCAGATCTTCTCGGCGACGGCGATGTGGCGATCGCGCGCGTCGACGCGGGCGGCGAGGTGCGGCGGCAGGAGCTTGCGGGCGGCGGTGGCCTGATCGACGTCGCTGACGAGGCGCCAGCCGCGCGCCGCCATGAACGACGGCAGCTCGGCCGGGTGCCAGCCGAACGTGAACGGCTCGCCGACGCGTGCGACGAGCGCGGTGGCGACGCGGCGCAAGCCGGTGGGGCGATCGAGCATGTCGCGGATGAGGTAGTTGAAGACGAGGCGCGTGCCGTCGCCGCCGAGGGCGCGCGCGGCGGCGATGGTGGCGTCGATCGCCTCGGGCGAGAGGTACATCGTGACGCCTTCCCAGATCGTGAGCGTCGGGCGCGCGAGATCGAGGCCGAGGGCGGCGAGCGCGGGCGGCAGCTCGGCGAGCGGACGGCGCTCGAAGTGCCAGGGGACGTAGTCGACGCGGGGCGTGGCGCCCGCGTCCGCGAGGACCGCGCGCTTGCGCGTTTGCGTGGCGGGATGATCGATCTCGAAGACACGCGCGCCGGCGAGGCGATCGGCGAAGCGCGCGGCGCGGCAGTCGTAGCCGGCGCCGAGGATCACGATCTGGCGGCCGCCGGCGGAGAGGAAGTGGTGCAGCTCGTCGTCGAAGAGGCGCGTGCGCACCTGCATGTAGCCGACCCAGTTGGCGACCTGCGGCAGGCGCACGAGGCCGGCGCGCAGACCGGGCGTGGAGCCGGCGCGCGCGAGGGCCTGGGCCCAGCGGCCGCCGAAGCGCGCACCGTACGGATCGTCGGCGATCTGCGCGTCGCCGAAGAGGTGGCCGAGGCCGCGCCAGCCGGCGACCCACGACGCGGTGAAGGAGGCGTCGTCGTCTTTCATACGAGGGTCGTGCCGGCGAGCGTCGTCCAGGCCTGGATGACCTGGATGAGCGTGGCGGCGTCGGGGGCGCGATACGCGCAGGTGAGACCGTTCTCGCGGACGGTGCCGGGGACGAGCTCGGCGGCGTCGGCGCACGCGGCGTTGACGAAGTCGATGGCGAGGTCGTACGGCGGCGGTGGGCGGAACGGCTGCAGCTTGCCGTCGCGGGCGCGGGCGACGGCGCGGGCCGACGCCTCGCGGATCTTGGTGCGGGCGACCTCGGGGTGGAGCATGCGCGCGGCGTAGCGCGTGATGGCGTCCTTGACCGAGACCGTGTCGACGTCGCCGAGATGCTCGCGCGCTTGGGCGCAGACGGTGGAGTCGCCGGTGACGAGCGCGACGGGGACGGCGAGCGCGCCGCAGACGGCGGCGTTGAGCGCGGTCTCGTTCCAGTCCCGGCCGCCGACGCGACAGCGCGCGACGACGCGGCCGTAGTACGTGTGATCGAGGATGCCGGCGCGGCTGCCGGCGCCGGCGTGG
>DATLEB010000330.1:0-13613 GCA_035525615.1 Kofleriaceae bacterium
CGGACTGGTCGGAGGGGCAGGGCGCCAAGCTCTTGGCGCGATCGCCGATCGACGGCAGCACGCTCGCCGAATTCGCCGGGGCGAGCGCGGCTCAAGCTGATGCCGCCATCGAGGCGGCGGCCGGTGCGTTCGTCAAGTGGCGGACCGTGCCGGCGCCGGTGCGCGGCCAGTTCGTGCGGGCCTTCGGCGAGCAACTGCGTTCCCACAAGGCCGAGCTGGCGACGATCGTCAGCTGGGAAGCCGGCAAGATCACGCAGGAAGCGCTCGGCGAAGTCCAGGAGATGATCGACATCTGCGAGTTCGCCGTGGGGTTGAGCCGGCAGTTGTACGGCAAGACGATCGCCAGCGAGCGGCCCGGACATCGGCTCACCGAGCAGTACCATCCGCTGGGGCCGATCGGCGTCATCTCGGCGTTTAATTTTCCGGTAGCCGTATGGGCCTGGAATGCGGCCATCGCGTGGGTGTGCGGCGATCCGGTGGTGTGGAAGCCGTCGGAGAAGACGCCGCTCACGGCGCTCGCGACGCACGCCATCCTGGGGCGCGCGCTCGCTCGCTTCGGTGACGCGCCGGCCGGGCTCGCGCAGCTGGTGCTCGGCGGGGCCGATGTGGGCGCGGCGCTCGTCGACGACGCGCGCGTCGCGCTCGTCTCCGCCACCGGCTCGACCGCGATGGGCCGCAACGTGGCGCCGCGGCTCGCCGCGCGATTCGCGCGCGCGCTCCTCGAACTGGGCGGCAACAACGCCGCGATCGTGTGCCCGTCGGCGGACCTCGAGCTCGCCGTGCGCGCGATCGCGTTCGCGGCGATGGGCACGGCCGGCCAGCGCTGCACGACCTTGCGGCGCCTGTTCGTGCACGACGACGTCTACGCCGATCTCCTGCCGCGCTTGCGCCAGGCGTACGCCTCGGTGCGCGTCGGCGATCCGCGCGCCGCCGACACGCTCGTCGGCCCGCTCGTCGACGCCGCGGCGGCCGACGGCATGGCCAGCGCCCTCGCCGAGGCGCGCGCGCTCGGCGGCACCGTCCACGGCGGGGACACCGTCCCCGTCGGCGCCGGTGGGACGTACGTTCGCCCCGCGCTCGTCGAGCTCCCCGCGCAATCCGGCCCGATGTTGCGCGAGACGTTCGCGCCCATCCTCTACGTCGTGCGCTACCGCGAGCTGGCCGACGCCATCGCGCTGCAGAACGCGGCCACGCAGGGGCTGTCGTCCTCGATCTTCACGCGCGATCTCGGCGAGGCCGAACGTTTCCTCTCGGCCAGCGGCTCCGACTGCGGCATCGCCAACGTCAACCTCGGCCCCTCGGGGGCCGAGATCGGCGGCGCCTTCGGCGGCGAGAAGGAGACCGGCGGCGGCCGCGAATCCGGCTCCGACTCCTGGCGCGCGTACATGCGCCGCGCCACCAACACCATCAACTACGGCCGCACGCTACCGCTCGCACAGGGCGTCCGCTTCGACCTCGGCTGATCGCGACGTGCGTACGGATCAGCGTCCGACCAGGCGGCGGATTTCCGGCAGCCACTTCTCGCTGACGTCGTTGCGGCCGGTGACCACGAAGTAGTTCTTCACCGTGCTGGCGACGTAGGCGGCAAGGTTCGGCGCGAGGACGGTGAGCTTGCCCTCGGGTGGGTAACGCCACTCGATGATCTTCGCTTCGCCGCGGTCGCGGAGGACGGCGCCGAGGATCGGGGCATCGAACGTCGGAGAGATGGGGAGGATGTGGCCGGCCTTCGTGTCGAGGATGGCGCCGCGCTGTTTGCGCTCGGCAAGCATCTCGCGGAGTGACCAGATCTCGAAGGCCACGCCCCACCGCTTGGCGTCGAGCGTCCACTCGACGAGCAGGCCGTCGTGCGCGGCGAGGAACGCGCGGAGCGAGGGCGGAAGCGGGCGGCCGAGCGTCTTCTCGGCGGCGGCGAGCGCCTTCGCCGAGGCCGGCTTGCCGCGCTTCACGTGGATCGCGACGCCGTCGGTGCTCTGGAGCTGCGCGACGCGCGCCTCGAGTGGCGACTTCGGAGCGGTCGTCGCCACCGGCTTCGACCGCGCAGCAACGAGCGCGGCGTTGCGCCACTGGTCCTGCGGCACGAACTTGTAGCCCTTGATCTTCGAGACGGCGCGATAACCGGCGCGCTTCAGGTCGGCGAGCAGCGCGGCGCGCGCCTTCGCGACGGCGGCCGGGCTCTTGTAGATCGAGTAGACGTACGAGACGCCGCGCCCCTTCTCGCCATCCTCGCGATCGATGCGGCGCACGTAGACGGTCACGCGCGCCCAGCGGCCGTCGGCGTGCTGAAAGGCGAGGAGCTCGTCGTCTGCCATGGTCGCGGGCGGCGGCGTCAGGCGGGGCGGGCGGCGTCGGGGAGCTTGGCGAGGTCGACGTCGGCCTCGAACACGCGGCGCGCGGGGCCGCGCATCGTCACCGTCGAGTAGTCCTTGGCGACGGTGATCGTCAGCGGGCCGCCGGGGAGGCGAACGGTGATCGCCGTGCCGGGGTCGGCGCGGCCGGTGAGGCACGCGGCGACGGCGGTGGCGCACGCGCCGGTGCCGCACGCCAGGGTCAGGCCGGCGCCGCGCTCCCAGACGACGAGCACGATCTCGGTGCGCGAGACGACGTGCGCGAACTCGGCGTTGGTCTTGCGCGGGAACCAGGCGTGGCGCTCGAGGGCGGGTCCGATCGAGGTCGCAAGCGCCATGGGCGCGGCCGCGTCGTCGACGAAGATCACGGCGTGCGGGTTGCCCATCGAGACGCAGGTCACGCGGCGCTCGAGACCGGACTCAGCATCCCCGGCGATCGTGACCGGCTGATCGACGCAGCGCTCGTCGGCGGGACCCGTCATCGGGATCTCGGCGCGCGTAAGGCGCGGACGGCCCATGTCGATCTCGACGGTGGTGACGGCGCCGCGATCGACGGCGACGACGCACGCGAGCGGGCCGGCGCCGGTGTCGATCACCATGCGCGTGCTGGGCAGCGTCGCCGACGCGGACGCCGACGTCTCCCAGAGGTGCTTGGCCACGCAGCGCAGGCCGTTGCCGCACATCTCGGCTTCGCTACCGTCGGCGTTCAGCACGCGCATCGACGCGACCGCGCCCGGGGTCGACGGCCTGCCGACGGCGAGCACGCCGTCCCCGCCGACGCCGAACTGGCGGTCGCACAGCCGGCGGACGTTCTCGGGATCCTGGACGGCCGCGGCGGTGGCAGGGTCGAGGGCGCGGACGTCGACGACGAGAAAGTCGTTGCCGAGGCCGTGGAGCTTCGTGAAGTGGAACGGCTGACCGCGGCCGGAGACCGAGCCGCCGGTCACGGGGTCGTCGCCGAGCCAGCCGCCGAACCGGCCGCCGGAGCCGGAGTGGTCGTGGCCGGCTTGGGCGCCGCGGGCGGCGTGGTCGTCGCGGGCTTGGGCGCCGCGGGCGGCGTGGTCGTCGGCGGCTTCTCGGCCGGAGTCGTCGGAGCGGCCGCGCCCGACGCCGAGCCGGAGCCCGCGGCCGGATCCACCACCTCGCCGGGAACGGCGGGCTCGCCCATCGACGGGCCGGAGCCCGACGACGCGCTACCGGCGCCCGGATCGGTCGGCTCGATCGTGATGGGCAGGGGCATGCCGCCGTCGCCGCTCAGATCGATCGAGCTCATGCCGGCGTCGCCTGCGGCCTCGAGGAGCTTCTTCTGCGACTCCTTCTCGCGGCGCTTCTTCGCGGCCTCACTCTGGGAGATCTTCTCGAGCGCGTCGCCGGCGTCTCGCGTGGCGAGCCATGCCAGCGTCATCGAGGTGAGCATGAAGATGATGGCCGCGGCGGAGGTGAGGCGGCGCAGGAACGTCGAGGCGCCACCGCCGCCGAAGACCGAGCCGGCGTTGGAGCCGCCGAACGCGCCGCCCATTCCGCCCTTGCCCTGCTGCAGCAGCACCGTGAGCATCAAGAAGAGGCACACGACGACGTGCACGATGGTGACAAGAGTCGACATGGAGCGTGGTTTCTAGCCTAGCGCGCGGCGCGTTGCAACTACCCTCTCAGCCAGGTATCACGAATCATCACGCGGGCTTGGCTGCCCGGCAGATGGTGACGAAGTCCGCAGCCTGCAGGGAAGCCCCTCCGACGAGGGCGCCGTCGATGTCAGCCTCGCGCATGAGGGCCGCCGCGTTGTCGGGTTTCACCGACCCGCCGTACTGGATCCGGATCGCCGCGGACGCTGCCGCGCTCACGTTCTTGGCGAGCCAGTCGCGGATGAACGCGTGGACTTCCTGCGCCTGCGCGGGCGTCGCGGTGCGGCCGGTGCCGATCGCCCACACCGGCTCGTACGCGATCACGAGCTTGTCGAGCGTCGCCGCGTCGGTCGGCGCACCGATGCCGGCGAACACGCCGCGCAGGTGCTGCTCGATGACCTGGAACGTCGTGCCGCCGTCGCGCTGGGCGAGGGTCTCGCCGACGCACGCGATGGCGCCCAGGCCGCTGGCGAGCGTGGCCTTCACCTTCTTGCTCACGGTCTCGTCGGTCTCGCCGAAGAACTGCCGCCGCTCGCTGTGGCCGATGATGGCCCACGTGCAGCCGGCGTCGCGCAGCATCGCCGGCGCCACCTCGCCGGTGAACGCGCCCTTCTCTTCCCAGTACACGTCCTGCGACGAGACGCCGATCGACGAGTCCTCGAGGCGCTTGGCCACCGCGTTGAGCGCGGTGAACGGCGGGGCCACGCCGACCGCGACCTCGCGCAGCGCGCCGAGCTGGTTCTTCAGCTCGGTCACCAGCGCGAGCGACTCTGCGATGGTCTTGTGGAGCTTCCAGTTGCCGACGACGAACGGGGTGCGCATGGGGCGCACTCTACATCACGGCGTGTCCGCGCGTCCGCGGTAGAGGTGCGCCAGCATGCGGGCGATGGCGGCGGCGGCGGCGGCGCGCTGCGCGTCGGACGGCGTGTAGTGCATCGGGATGTCCTCGACGGTGCCGCGCGTGTCGTGCGTGGCGAGCGTCGCGCAGCGGAGGTTGCGCGAATCGCTCGTCGAGATGACACCGATCATCGGATCGCGCACGGGCGACGGGCCGCCGACGACGAGATGGAGGCCGAGGTCCCAGGCGAGCACCGAGAAGCGCGCCGGTGCGAAGTCGAACCAGGGCGGGAAGAGCTCGACGAGGATGTGCGCGAACGAGCGCGCGGTGTCGTGGCGCGCTTCGATCGAATCGACGAGCGCGTGTGCGCGGACGGTGCCCGTGAGCGGCGCGGTCGGAGAGGCCGCGCAGAGATCGACGCGGCCCAGCGTGCGCGCCGTGGCCAGCGCGCGGGCCGTGCCGTCGTACCGCGTGATGTCCCACTGCGTGTCGACGGCGATGACGTGCGTGCACACGCCAAGCGCGGCGTCGTCGCGCGCGTGGTAGCTGTCGAAGCCGCCGCGGCGCTGCCAGTCACGCGCTCGCGTGCCGTTGATGTCGGGCGAGTACCGCGGTTGCTTGCCGAAATGGAAGACCGTGACGAGCTCGGTGCGCGCCTTCAGGTACTCGACCGCCAAGGTCTCCGCGCCCGGTCGGTCGCCGACGATCCACCGGCACGACTGATCGACGAGCATGGTCTCGATGGCGGGGACATAGCGCTCGACGAACGTGGTGAACGCGAGGTTCGCGTGGCCGAAGACGAAGACCGCAGGCGCGTCGTTGCCCATACGTGGAAGGTAGTACGTCCGCGCGCGAAGCCGCAGTCACACCGTGTCGGGCACGGGATTCCACGACAACGCGAAGCGGTGCTCGCGGCCGTCGCTCTGCTCCGTGACCGAGACGCCGGTGGCGCCGGCGAGCTCGCACGCCTTGGAGAGCTCGGCGCTGCACAGGTGCACCGCCAGCGGCGGGCATCCACCGACGATGATGACGTCGGCGGCGCCGGCTCCGCGCTTCATGACGCGCGCCTTGCACCAGCCGTGATAGCGCGACCACATCGACGGCAGGACCGCGAGCATCGAGACCACACCCAGCGTGGCGGGGTCGGCGCCGAAGAAGCGCGCGAACGTGGCCGACACCGTCGAGCGGCCGATGGCGCGCATGAGCTGGCTCGCGACGTCGGCGCCGTTCTTGCCCTTCACCTGCGCGGCGGCGCGCTCGACGAGCGAACAGAGCAGCTCGAGCGGCAGCCATCCCATGGGCGACGCATCCGGTGCGAGCGCGCTGGCGAGCTCGGGGTCGGCCTCGCAGATGGCGCGCACGGCGGCGTCGCCCGCGAGGTGCGCGATGACGCGCCCCGCGACGCGGAAGTGCGCGGCCCGCACCATCTCGGGGTGCACGGTGCCCTGCTGCACCGGTCGCACGGAGGCGCTGGTCAGCACCTCCGTCTGCTTGATGACGACGGCGGCGGCGGCCGGCGGCGTGGTCCCCGGCACCTCGGGGCGCGGGATCCGCGCGCGCGGTGGCTCGCTGTCGGGGCCGGTCCGCGGTGCACGCTCGAGCGCGCGCGCCAAGGCCATCGCGAACGACGACGCCGAAAGGAAGCGGCGCTTCTGATCGGGATCGAGCGCCTTCTTCATCACCTCGTCGACGGCGCGCGTGAGCGTGGGCCGGTGCGACGACGGCAGCATCAACGGATCGTGCAGCTGGCGCGTGATCACCTGCATGAGCTGGCCCGAGCCGAACGGCGGCTTGCCGGTGAGCGCGCAGAACATGGTGGCCGCGAGGCCGTAGACGTCAGTCTCCGGCGATTCGGAGCTGCCCTCGAGGAACGACTCGGGCGCCGCATACCCGGGCGTGCCGGCGCCGTCGACCTCGTCGCCGCGCCGCTTGGCGACGCCCACGTCCACGAGGACGGCGCGATCGCGCTCGCGGTCGAGGAGCACGTTGGCCGGCTTCACGTCGCGATGGATGAGGCCGATCTGGTGCATGGCGTCGAGCGCGTCGCCGATCTCCAGCGCGATCTGCGCGATCGCCTCGTACGGCAGCCACTGCCCGGCGTTGTGCTGCGTGTCCATCACCTCGGCGAGCGCCTGGCCCTCGACCAGCTCCATGACGAAGTAGACGTCGCCCTGGTGCTCGCCGAGCGAGTACACCTGCACGAGGTTGGGGTGATGGAGCGAGGCGAGCATCGCCGCCTCGGCGCGGAACTTGGTGACGAGCTGCGCGTCGCTGGCGAGGTCGGAGCGCAACACCTTGATGGCGACCGGGCGCGCGAGGCCGAGATCCTCGCCGCGGTACACCACGCCCATCGCGCCGCGCGAGAGCTCGTGCAGGATGCGGTACGTGCCGCCGAGCGTGGTGCCGGTGGTGACGCCGGCGGCGGCGGCGTCGAACGCGGCGTCGCTGTCGGCGGGGCGCCCGTTGCCGGCCACGACCACCGCGCCCGGGCGCGCGCCGCGGATCGCGTTGCGCAGGCGGGCGAACGCGGCCTCGCCGGAGCGCTCGCCGTCGAGCGCCTGCGTGACGGCGCCGCGCACCTGGACGGTGACGTCGCCTTCGCTGGTCGGGATGGGCGTCGCGGCGATGTGCTGCGCCAGCTTGCGCGCGGCCTGCTGCGCGCGTCCCGTGTCGGTGCCGATGTAGAGGATGGCGAGCTCGTCGCCGCCGAAGCGGGCGACGCGATCGTTGCCGCGCACGTGCGCCTTGATGCGCGCGGCGATGGCGGCGAGCACGGCATCGCCGGCCTTGTGGCCGCGCTCGAGGTTCACCTTGCGCAGGCCGCACACGTCGAAGAGGGTGAGGCCGAGCGACTCCTTGCGGCGCGTGGCGTCGGCGATCGCGCTCGCGACCTCCTGCTCGAAGGCGCCGCGCGTGAGCGACCCGGTGAGCGGATCGATGAGCGCGCCGGCAGTGAGGCGCTCGTGCTCGGCGACGAGGCGACGATGGCCGGCGCGGAACGTGAGCTCGCGGGGGAGCCGCGCCGCGAGCGCGCGCAGATCGGCGAGCTCGCCGGGTGAGAAGCGCCGTGCGCGATCGGCGACGACGGCGAGCAGACCCCCGACGGCTTGCGGCCCGGTCGAGAGCGGCGCGGCGGACACGGCGAGCGGGCGGCGCGCGGAGGCGGCGAGCACGGTGAGGCCGGTGGCGGCGGCGATGCGCGCGGCGACGCCGAGCATCGCCTGGTCGGCGTCGGCGACGGGACGCGTGCCCCACGGCACCATGCCTTCGCCTTCGCGCCACCAGAGGACGCAGTCGTCGGCGGCGAAGGCGCGCGCGATCGCGCCGAGGCCCTCCTTCGTGGGTTCGCCCTGACCGTCGAGCACCGAGGACGCGATGAGGCTGCGCGCGCGCGCGAGGTCGACCTCGGGCAGGTGCGGCGGCGCCGGCGCGACCAGGAGCTGCATGATCTCGGGGCGCGTCGGGAGCAGCACGACGCCGGATGCCGTGCAGGCGATCGCGGCGGCGGCGAGCTTGGCCGAGCCATCGAGGTCGCCGTAGAGCCAGCGCGGGACCGACGACGGCAGCGACGCGATGTCCTCGGCGCTGGCGGCGGGAAGAAGGACCGCGGCGGCCTTGGGGACGTCGATCGAGCGGGCGTCGCCGACCACGACCGGAGCGATGCCGGCGCGCTGCGCGACGGCGCAGACGTCGGATGCAGTGCGACCCGCCGGATCGAGGATCACCAGCCGCGGAGGCGCCCCAGACACTGGCTCGATTCTAGCCGAGATGGCCGGGGTACGGGCGCTACGGCGGGCGCGGGCGCGGGTAGCGCCCGGTCAGCTCGCGGCCAGCGCCGCGATACCGGGGAGCTCGAGGCCCTGGATGAACTCCAGGGACGCGCCGCCACCCGTCGAGACGTGCGTGACGCGGTCGGCGACGCCGGCCTGGACGACGGCGGCGGCGCTATCGCCACCCCCCACGACGGTGAGGGCGAGGCGGTTCTCGGCCATCGCCTTGGCGACGGCGACCGTGCCCGCCGCGAAGCGCGGCTTCTCGAACACGCCCATCGGGCCGTTCCAGAAGATCGTGCGCGCACGCCCCACGGCCGAGCGATAGCCTTCGACGGTCGCCGGGCCGATGTCGAGCGCCATCAGGCCGCCGGGGACGGCGTCGATGGAGACCACGTGGGTGTCCTCGGCGTCGAGGCCGCTGGCGACGACGACGTCCGTCGGCAGGAGCACCGTCTTGTTCTTCTCGCTGGCCTTGCGCAAGAAGTTGCGCGCCATGGCGAGCTTGTCGGCCTCGACCTTCGACTTGCCCAGGTTCTTGCCCTGCGCGGTGAGGAACGTGTTGGCCATCGCGCCGCCGATGGCGATCGAGTCGACGCGATCGAGGAGCGCGTCGAGGACCTCGATCTTGTCGGAGACCTTGGCGCCACCGACCACCGCCAGGTACGGACGGTCCAGGTCGCCGAGGAGACGCGACAGGATGTCGATCTCCTTGGCCATGACGTAGCCCGCGCCCTTCTGCGAGACGTGGCGGACCATGCCGGCGTTCGACGCGTGCGCGCGGTGGGCGGTGCCGAATGCGTCGTTCACGTAGACGTCGCAGTACGACGCGAGCTGGCGCGCGAAGGCGTCGTCGTTCTCCTCCTCGCCGGGGGCGAAGCGGAGATTCTCGAGGAGCGCGATCTGGCCCTCGCGCAGGTCACCGACGACCTTGCGGGCGCCGTCACCGGCGGGCTCGTCGGCCAGGATGACTTCCTGGTCGAGGAGCTCGGCCAGACGGGCGGCGACCGGCTCGAGCGAGAGCTCGGGCTTCACCTGACCGTCGGGACGGCCGAGGTGCGATCCGAGGATGATGCGCGCGCCACGACCGACCAGGTGCTTGATGGTCGGCAGGACCGCGGTGATGCGCGAGTCGTCCGAGACCTTCTTGTCCTTCGTCAGTGGGACGTTCAGATCGACGCGCGCGAACACGCGCTGACCCTCGACCGGCAACTGCTCGACGTGGACGATGCCCTGCGGGAGCGGCATCTCAGAGCTTCCCGGCGACGAACTGCGCCAGGTCGAACAGGCGCTGCGAGTAGCCCATCTCGTTGTCGTACCAGGCGTAGACCTTGACCTGGTCGCCGACGGCGGTCGTCAGCGACGCGTCGACGGTCGAGCTGTGGCGGTCGCCGTTGTAGTCGCACGAGACCAGCGGCTCGTCCGAGACGGCGAGGATGCCCTTGAGCGGGCCGCTCGCGGCGGCGCGGAACGCGTCGTTCACCTCGGCGGCGGTCGCCTTCTTCTCGAGGCGGACCGTGAGGTCGACGAGCGAGACGTTCGGCGTCGGGACGCGGATCGCCATGCCGTCGAGCTTGCCGGCCATGCGCGGCAGGACTTCCTTGAGCGCCTTCGCGGCGCCGGTGGTCGTCGGGATCATCGACAGCGCGGCGGCGCGGGCGCGGCGCAGGTCCTTGTGCGGCAGGTCGAGGATCTGCTGGTCGTTGGTGTAGCTGTGGATCGTCGTCATGATGCCCGACACGATGCCGTAGGTCTCGTCGAGGACCTTGGCGAGCGGCGCCAGGCAGTTGGTCGTGCACGACGCGTTGGAGATGACGTGGTGCTCGGCCGGCTTGTACGTCTCGAGGTTGATGCCGCAGCAGAGCGTGACGTCCGGGTCCTTGGCGGGCGCCGAGATGAGGACCTTCTTGGCGGAGACGAGGTGCTTGCCGGCGCCGGCCTTGTCCACGAACTTGCCGGTCGACTCAATCACGATGTCGACGCCATGGTCCTTCCACGGGATCTCGGCCGGGTCCTTCTTGGCCGTGATGACGACCTTGTCGCCGTTGATGACGAGGGCGCTGTCCGACGCTTCGACGGTGCCCGGGTAGCGGCCGTGCACCGAGTCATGCTTGAGCAGGTGCCCGAGCGTCTTGACGTCGGTGAGGTCGTTGATGAGCACGAGATCGAACGTGTCGCGCGCATCCGCCAGGCAGCGGACGAAACCGCGGCCGATGCGACCGAAGCCATTGATGCCGATCCGAACCTTCGCCATGTCAGTTCTCCGTGGAGGGGATGCCGCGGACCGTAGTTCATCGACCCGAAAACGGCAACGACCCGGGGACGCCCGGGTCGTGAGTATTGGTGTTCAGATTCCTTCAACCGCGCGCAGGCGCGCGTTGCTTATCGCGACGTCGCGACGACCGACGGAGGCGGCGTGGTATCGCGCGAGACGTGCTCGCTCGCCATGCTGTTCGTGACCTCGGAGATGAGCTCGGTGGCCAGCGCGACGATCTGCTTGTCGTCGTAGCCCTCCGAGGTGAGCTGCCTGTACAGCGACCGCGCGAGGATCTTGACTGCCTTTTGCCTCTCGCTGCTTCCCTGACCCGTTGACGTGGCGCGCATGTGTTGTGGACAAGTTGTTGAGCACTCCTCGTGCCAGCCGGCAACTGCCTGTAAACGCTTTGTCAGGCACCGGCTACTGGTGTCGGGAGCGGCCGATCCAGGCGCCATCACTGCGTAATTGCGCACCACGTGCGAATGTCTTTACGCGGCTGTCAATCGGATGGCTGGACCAATCGCAAAGGCGCGTGATCCCCGGTTGTAGAGAGGTATTCGCATGAGCAAAACGATCATCGCCCTCGGCGGAGGAGGCTTCTCCATGGAGCTGTCGCCCCTGCTCGACGACTTCATCCTGGCGGCCGCCGGCAAGCCGGATCCGCGCGTGCTGCTCGTCCCGACCGCCGGAGGCGACGCCGCCGACTACATCACGCGGTTCTATCGAACCGTCGGTCGTCGCGCGCGCGGCACGCACGTGGAGCTGTTCCGGAGGATCGAGCCCGACCTCAGAGCGTTCGTGCTCCAGCACGACATCGTCTACGTTGGCGGCGGGAACACGGCCAACATGCTCGCCGTGTGGCGCGTGCACGGCTTCGATGCGGTGCTGCGCGAGGCGTACGAGGCCGGCATCGTGTGCGCCGGCATCAGCGCGGGCGCCGTGTGCTGGTTCGAGGGCGCCGTGACCGATTCGCTTCATCCAGAGCTGCGCCCGCTGCACGACGGCCTCGGCTTGCTGCGCGGAACCATGGTGCCGCACTACGATGGTGACGCCCAGCGGCGGCCCACGCTCCACCGGCTCATCGCCGACGGCACGTTCTCGTCGGCGTGGGCGGCCGACGACGGCGCCGCGCTGGTGTTCCGCGATGGCGCGTTCGTCGAGGCGGTCGCCAACCACGCGTCGAAGTCCGGCTGGCGCATCGAGCGCGGTGCCGACGGCACCGCCCTCGAGACGCGCGTGCCGCCTCGCGTGCTGACGTGATCCAGCGGTGGCCCTCGGGCGCGTCAAAATCAACCCCGGTGATTTTGACGCGCTCGGAAATCAACCCCGGAGGTTCATGACGCTCGGAAATCAACCCCGGAGGTTCTGACGCGAACGTCACGACGCGCGTAGCGCGCGACGACGACGCAGCCGCAGGAGCGGCAACAGCGCCAGCGCGAGCCACGGAGGCGTGCCGCCGCCGCCGACATCGCCGCAGCCGCCACCGGCCGCGGTGACGCGCTCGGGATCGACCGCGCCAGGCTCGCCGCACACCGGGCGGCCAGCCGGATCGACGCTGCAGACCTCGCCGGTCGGGCACTGCGTCGTGACGCACGGGTCGGCGATGCAGTCGCCGCTCGTCGGGACGCAGACCTGGCCGGGCAGGCACGTGACGCCTTCGCAGTCGTTGCCGACGCAGTCGCCGTCCTCGGGGTTGCACACCTGACCCGCCGGGCACGTGACGTTGTCGCAGCGGTCGGGCTGGCACTCGCCGGCGACGCAGATCTCGTTCGACGCGCACAGCGAGCAATCTCCGGTGCACTCACCGTTGTTGCAGGTCTGGTTGGCGGCGCACGGGTTCGGGTCGCACGGGTTGTCCACGCACTGACCGACGCCCTGACCGTCGGCGACACACAGCTCGCCCGTGTCGCAGTTCGCGGGCAGGTCGAAGCAGTCGAGGCAGAAGCCGAGACGGCATTCCTCGCCCGCGCGACACATCACGCCCTGACACAGGTCGTGGCACGTGCCGTCTGCGGAATCGCAGACCTCGTTGGCGCCACACGTGACGTTCAAGCACGGGTCGGGCACGCAGTAGTTGCCGGCCGGCGGGCCGGGCAGCGGCTGACACACGTAACCGGACGGGCAGGGGAACTCGCCGGCTGCGCACGGGATCACGCACTCACCTGACGCGCAGACGTTGTTCGACTGCGGGCAGGTCGCCATGTTGTCGGCGTTGCCGTCGCAGTCGTTGTCGAGGCCGTCGCAGATCTCCTGCGTCGGTCCGACATAGCCGTCGCACTCGATGCCGCCGTTCGTGCACACGGTCGCGCCGAACTCGCATTCGCCGATGTCGCAATGACCGCCGGTGCAGGTGCCGTTCATGTCGACCGTGCCGTGCCCAGGATCCACGCAGTTCTGTTCCTCACCGGGCAGCGGCTGACCGGGCGGGCTCTCGTCGACCTGCGCGTCGCAGTCGTCGTCGGCCGCGTTGCAGATCTCGGGATTTCCGGAGCTCGGCGGCGGGCACACGAGCGCGCCGTTGGTGCAGACCCAGCGGCCGGGCGCGCACACGCCCGTTCCCGGCGAGCAGATGTCGCCGACGGGCGGCGGCGGCCCTTCGTCGGTGCGCGTGTCGCAGTCGTCGTCGATGCCATTGCACGACTCGGTGCCGGGCGAGCCGGGCGGCGCGGTGCACGTGACGCCCATGCCGTTCTGCGCGCACACGAAGGTGCCGGTCTGGCGGCACACCCCGGGCTGACCGTTGTCGCAGCTCATGCCGAGCGTCGGGAACGCCTCGTCGGT